>CAIOUR010000109.1 GCA_903861575.1 uncultured beta proteobacterium
AGTCGGTGGTGAACGCGCGTCTGCAAGTCCACGGCCTGCAAGGATTGCGCGTGGTGGATGCCTCGGTCTTCCCCATGGTGACCTCTGGTAACACCAACGCGCCCACGCTGATGCTGGCTGAGCGGGCGGCAGATTGGATCTTGGAGGCGGCGCAAGGCCGATAATCCTCCCCTCCACCTTTCAGACACCCAAGACACGCAATGGCTCAATACGTTTTCTCCATGAACCGGGTCGGCAAGATCGTCCCGCCCAAGCGCCACATCCTCAAAGACATTTCGCTCAGTTTCTTCCCCGGAGCCAAGATTGGCGTTCTCGGCACCAACGGATCGGGCAAGTCCACGCTGCTGAAGATCATGGCAGGCATCGATACCGAGATTGAGGGCGAAGCGATTCCCATGGCGGGTTTGCAAATCGGCTACCTGCCGCAGGAGCCCAAGCTCGACGACAGCCACACCGTGCGCGAGAGCGTGGAGTCCGGCATGGGCAAGGTGTTTGCCGCCAAAGCACGCCTGGAAGAGGTGTACGCCGCCTACGCCGAAGAGGACGCCGACTTTGACGCCCTGGCCGCCGAGCAGGCCAATTTGGAAGCCATCATCGCCACCGCCGGTACCGACTCCGAACACCAGCTGGAAATTGCTGCCGACGCCTTGCGGCTGCCGCCCTGGGACGCCAAGATTGGCGTGCTGTCGGGCGGCGAGAAGCGCCGCGTGGCGCTGTGCCAGTTGCTGCTATCCAAACCCGACATGCTGTTGCTGGACGAGCCGACCAACCACTTGGACGCCGAATCCGTGGATTGGCTCGAGCAGTTTTTGCAGCGCTACCCCGGCACCGTGGTGGCCATCACCCATGACCGCTACTTTTTGGACAATGCCGCCGAATGGATTCTGGAACTCGACCGCGGCTCCGGCATTCCCTACAAAGGCAATTACAGCGACTGGCTGAGCCAGAAGCAGGCGCGTTTGGAGGCTGAGCAAAAAGGCGAAGAGGCACGCGCCAAGGCGCTGAAAAAAGAGCTGGAGTGGTCACGCCAAAACCCCAAGGCCCGCCAGGCCAAGAGCAAGGCGCGTTTGGCACGGTTTGAAGAGCTCAGCGACTTTGAATACCAGCAGCGCAACGAGACCAATGAGATCTTCATTCCTGTGGCCGACCGGTTGGGGCAGGAAGTGATCGAGTTTGTGGGTGTTACCAAGTCCTTTGGCGACCGCGTTTTGATCGACAACCTGAGCTTCAAAATCCCGCCCGGTGCCATCGTCGGCATCATCGGTCCCAACGGCGCGGGCAAGTCCACTTTGTTCAAGATGATTGCCGGGCGCGAGAAGCCGGACTCCGGCGAAGTCAAGATCGGTCAGACCGTGAAGATGGCTTTTGTCGATCAGTCGCGGGACAGCCTGGAGAACGATAAAACCGTGTGGGAAGACGTCTCCGGTGGTTTGGACATCTTGAACGTGGGCAAGTTCCAGATGGCCAGTCGCGCTTATTGCGGACGCTTCAACTTCAACGGCGCAGACCAGCAGAAAAAGGTTGGCATGCTCTCCGGCGGTGAACGCGGACGTTTGCATCTGGCCAAAACGCTGATTGCCGGTGGCAACGTGCTGATGCTCGATGAGCCGTCCAATGACCTCGACGTGGAAACCCTGCGCGCGCTGGAGGATGCCTTGCTGGAGTTTGCCGGCACCTTGCTGGTCATCAGCCACGACCGCTGGTTTCTGGACCGCATTGCGACCCACATTCTGGCTGCCGAAGGCGACAGCCAATGGGTGTACTTTGACGGCAACTACCAGGAATACGAGGCCGACAAGCGCCGTCGTCTGGGCGAAGAGGGTGCTAAACCGAAGCGCGTGCGCTTTAAGGCGCTCAAGTAGTTTCAGTCTTGGCCTCGGCGTCGGGCCCCGCGGTCATAGTGGGCTTGCGGTTGACCAACGTGATACCAAAAATCACCGCCGCCAGTGCTGCTACCAGTTCGATATGAACCTGCTCGCCCAGCCAAAATGCGCCAAAGATCAGCGCAAACACGGGGGTTGAAAGCGCGAAGGCTCCCATCTTGGTTGCCGGGTAGCGCCCCAACATCCACATCCACACCAGATAGCTGGCGAAGCCGCCGACCACCGCTTGCAGCGCCAGCGAGGCCACAGCGAACGGGCTGAAGCTGCTGACCCACACATCACCCAAGATGAGCGACAACGCCGCCGAAAAAACAGTGGCGCCGCCGACTTGGTAGAACAACAGTTTCTCGGCGCTGGCGCGCATCAACCGGTCGCTGCTGCGGATGGTGACCGTGGTCATGGCCCAGAACAGCCCGCTGGCGAGAGCCAAGAGATCGCCCCCGTGTTGGGCTTCGGTTTGCCCACGTAGCAGACCGTCGCGCAGGGTGTATGCCACCGCCAGAAAGGCCAGCAGCAGACCGGCCCATTGCGCGGCGCGCAGGCGCTCGGAGCGGATGACCCAGGGCAGGATGAGCGCGGCCCATAGGGGCGACGCGTACAGAAAGACTGTCAGACGCGAGGCCGGGATGTACTGCAGACCCAAAAAAACGCACAGCATTTCGCCGGCAAACAGGGCACCCACCAGCAGGCCGGGCCAAAGGCTGCCATCGCGATCAAACAGTGCGACGCCCCTTACACGGCACCAAAACATCAGACACAGCGTGGAGGCAGAAAACCGCAGCATGGCCTGAAACGCCGCCGGCATTTCTGCCAGCGTGGCTTTGACCAGCACCTGCTGCAAGCCCCAAAAGGCGCAACAACTCAAAAGCAGGGCGGCAGCGGGCAGCCCTAGATGGTCTTTGCGCGGATGGCCCGCGCCGTCAGCGTCCGCCATCAGTGGCCCAGAATTTTGGACAGAAAGTCGCGGCTGCGCTCGTTTTGCGGATTGTTGAAAAATGCGTCGGGCGTGTTTTGCTCAACGATCTGGCCTTCGTCCATGAAGATGACGCGGTCGGCCACGGCTTTGGCAAAACCCATCTCGTGGGTGACGCAGACCATGGTGATGCCCTGGCCGGCCAGCTCGATCATCACGTCCAAGACTTCCTTGATCATTTCGGGGTCCAGCGCCGAAGTCGGCTCATCAAACAGCATGATCTTGGGGGTCAGGCACAGGGCGCGGGCAATCGCGACGCGCTGTTGCTGCCCGCCGCTGAGTTGCAGCGGGTATTTGTGCGCCTGTTCGGCAATACGTACACGTTGCAACTGCTCCATGGCGCGGGCTTCGGCTTCTTTTTGGGGCAATTTGCCGACCCACATGGGCGAGAGGGTAAGGTTCTCCAGCACCGTGAGATGCGGAAAGAGGTTGAACTGCTGGAACACCATGCCCACTTTTTTGCGCACGTCGTCAATGACTTTGATGTCGTCACCAATCTCCGCACCGTCCACCCGCAATACGCCTTGCTGGTGTTCCTCCAGGCGATTGATGCAGCGGATCAGCGTGGACTTGCCCGAGCCGGACGGCCCGCAGATCACGATGCGCTCGCCGGCTTGGATGTTCAGGTCGATGTCACGCAGCACGTGAAAGCTGTTGCCGTACCACTTGTTAACTTTCTCGAACGCGATGATGGGTGTTGACATGGAATGGTTCCTTAGCGCTGGCGGCTTTTGTTGACCTGGGTCTCGATCCACTGGCTGTAGCGCGACATGGAATAACAAAATACAAAATAGATCAGGGCGATGAACAGATAGCCCTCGATGCGGAACGCGCGCCAGTCTGCATCCGAGTTCATGGCCATGCCCATGGCGCCGGTGAGCTCATAGAGGCTGACGATGGCCACCAGGGAGGTGTCTTTGAAGGTAGAGATGAAATTGTTCATCAGGCCCGGAACCACCATCGCAAGGGCTTGCGGCAAAACAATTTTGCGTTGCGTTTGCCAATATGAAAGTCCCAACGTTGCCGCTGCCTCAACTTGGCCTTTGGGTATGGCTTGTAAACCGCCGCGTATCACCTCGGCCATGTAGGCTGCAGTGAAGAGGGTAATGCCGGCCAGAACCCGCACCAGCACATCAATATTGAAACCCTCAGGCATCAAAAGCGGAAACATGAACGAGGCCATAAACAACACCGAGATCAGCGGAACGCCTCGAATAAGCTCTACGTAAACGGTGCACAGGCTGCGGATTGCCGGCATATTGGAGCGTCGGCCCAGAGCCACCAGCATCGCGATGGGAAAAGCCATCACCATCGACAAAGCGGCAAGCAAAATGGTCAGCGGCAGGCCGCTCCACAGGTCTGTTTCCACATAGCGCAGGCCTGCCATGCCACCGCGCATCAGTGCGAAATACAGCACCAGCACACCAACCCACAACGCCGGTAACCAGGGTTTCCAAAACGCCCGGGTGCAGCTAGCCAAAATCAAACTGAGCAACATCGTGGTGCACAGCAGTGCGCGCCAATGCTCCTCCTGGGGGTAGCGGCCCAAGATCATGAAACGGAATTTCTCTTTCACCACGGCCCAGCATGCGCCATGGGCTGCGTGGCAAGCCTCATGGCCGCCATTGAAAACTGCATCTGCGATGGCCCAGTTGAAAAGCTTCGGTGCCAGAGCCAGAAAAATCAGGCCAATGAGCACCGTTCCCAAGCTGGTCGTCCAGTTGTGGAACAAATTAGATTGGCACCAGCCAACCCATCCGCTGGTAGTAGCGGGCGCAGGGCGCGGGGCGATAGGGACGTAGGTCGACATGGAGCTCAAGCTGCTAACGTTCTTTGATTTCTGCACGCGCGTTGTACCAGTTCATCAGAATCGATGTCGCCAACGAGGTACTCAGGTACACCAGCATGATCAGCGCGATGCATTCCACTGCGCGGCCCGTCTGGTTGATCGACGTGTTGGCAATCGAGACCACGTCCGGGTAGCCGATGGCCACCGCCAGCGAAGAGTTTTTGGTCAGGTTGAGGTACTGGTTGGTGATTGGCGGAATGATGACCCGCAGTGCCTGCGGCAGCAGGACCAGGCGCATGCTCTGGCCTTGCGACAGCCCCAATGCGCTGGCGGCTTCGGCCTGTCCTTGTGGCACAGATTGGATACCTCCGCGCACCACTTCGGCCACAAAAGCCGCCGTGTACATCGTCAGTCCAATAAGCAGCGCTAAAAATTCAGGCGTGAGCGAGCCGCCGTTTTCGATAGCGAAGTCACCCCGCATCGGCGTGTTCATTTGCATCGGTGCTCCGCCGGCCAACCAGCCTGCGATGCCACACGCCAGGAAGATCCCCAGCGGCACCCAGAACATGCTCCGGGGTATGCCTGTCGCTGCGAATGCACGCCATGCGCTTCTGCGCCAAACGATGGCACCAACCACTCCCAAAAGCAGCCCCCATGCGGCCCAAACATGACCGCTGGCCCACACCGGAATAGGAAAATTCAAGCCGCCCTTGCTCAAAAAGAACGGGCCGACCTCCCATGCGTCGGCCATGCCGGGCAAAAACTCACTGAATAGCAGGTACCACATCAGCAATTGCAGCAGGACCGGGATGTTGCGAAAGGTTTCCACGTATACGCGGCACAATCCACGAACCAAAACATTGCGTGAAAAACGTCCCACGCCTATCAAGGTGCCCAGTAATGTGGTCATCACAATACCCAGCACCGCAACGCGCAGCGTGTTGGTCACGCCAACCAGGTAGGCCTGCAGATAAGACTCCCCCGGGTCAAAAGCAAAAAGACTCTCGCCAATATCAAAGCCGGCTGTTCCAAGCAGAAAACCGAATCCACTTTGGATGCCACGCTGACGCATGTTCGTCGCAGTGTTGTGGGCAAGGAATACGACCAACAGCGCAATGACGCCGACTGCTACAACTTGGTAGACCACAGCGCGAAAGGCCTGGCTGCGCCAGGACCAGCGTTTGCTATTCGGGTGTATGGGGGCGGTGGACATGTTCAGGTTAGGGGTCGGTCGATACGACGTGGTTCGGTGTAACGTGAAGGGCAGCACAACGGTGTTGCGCTGCCCTTTTGGCACCGACCTGGAAGATGAACAATTAACGGATTGGCGGCGCGTACTGGATGCCGTCGTTGCTCCACAAATTGTTCAAGCCGCGCGGCAATTGCAATGCCGATTTCATCCCGACGTTGCGGTCAAAAATTTCACCGTAATTGCCCGTGGCCTTCACGGCATGCAACATCCACTCACGGTCGAGACCGAGCAATTTTCCCGTGTCTTCGGTCGATCCTAGGATGCGGCCGATGACGGGGTCTTTGCTGCTGGCTTTCAGTTCGTCTGCATTGGCCTGGGTGATGCCGTTTTCTTCGGCTTCCAGTAAGCCGTAAATCGTCCACTTCACGATGGCAGCCCATTCGTCATCGCCCCGGCGCACCAGAGGTCCCAACGGCTCCTTGGAAATCAATTCAGGAAGAATCAAGTGGTCTTCAGGCTTGGGTGCCACCTTGTTGCGAACCGCAGCCAGTCCAGAAGCGTCGGTGGTGTAGGCGATGCAGCGGCCAGAGAAATAGGCGCCTTCCACCGCATCCAGCTTTTCAAACACAACAGGTTTGATGCTCAGGTTATTGGCTCGGGAGTAATCGGTCAGGTTTTTCTCGGTGGTGGTGCCAGACTGCACGCACACGGTTTGGCCTTTGAGCTGTTTGGCGCTGGTGATCTTGCTTTTGACAGGGACCATAAAGCCCTGGCCGTCGTAATAGACCACCGCTGTCTGGCTCAGGCCCAGCGATGCGTCGCGGGTCAGGGTAAACGTTGTGTTCCGCGAAAGGATATCAATTTCGCCAGACTGCAGGGCGGTGAAGCGGGCCTGCGCGGTTAGCGGTACATATTTCACTTTTCCTGCATCACCCAGGGTTGCGGCGGCAACGGCACGGCAAACGTCAACATCCAAGCCCACCCATTTACCGTTGGAGTCTGCGGCACTGAAGCCAGGCAGGCCCGTATGTACGCCGCAAATGACCTGTCCGCGGGCTTTGATCGCATCCAAGGTTTTCCCGGCCTGGGCGGGCATTGCGACAACCGCACTCAGTACCGCTACAGACAACGCTGCAAACTTCAGTTTTTGAAATGGCATAAAGATATTCCTCTAAGATGATTTGGATGCAGCCGAACAGCTGACCTGTGGAGAAAACCGACCGACCCTGTACGGCCCCGGATGGGACGGCACGCTTGGGTGCAACGATTGTAGCTATCCGGATCGAGCGATTGACCGGTGATGAAATAGACCCATACATTAGCGGCCTTATGCAAAAACGCGATGCCGCCTCCCGTACGCTGTTCCCGCTGGACGCGTCCAAGGCCGGTTTCAACACTGCCCGCCTGCACGCAGCGGTAGGTCATATGCGACGCGATAGTGATCTTGGCCGTATTCCCGGTGTCGTGTTGTTGATAGCCCGCGACGGTCGCCTGGTTTTGCATGAGGCACTTGGGTTGCAGAATCCCCAGTTGGGTACGCCTATGGCGCTGGATGCGATCTTCCGCATCTACTCGATGACCAAGCCCATCACCTCGCTTGCAGTGCTGCAGTTGGCAGAGTGCGGACGCTTGATGCTCAGCGATCCGGTGAGTAACTACCTACCGGCGTTCGCAAAGCTGAAGGTGGCCCACTTTGACGGTGACCACATGACGCTGCAGCCTGTGCGCAAGCAGCCCACCATCCATGACTTGCTGCGCCACACCGCCGGGCTGACCTATGCGTTTTTGGATAAGGGCCCTGTTCAGCGGATGTATGTACAAGCCCGCTTGCGAAGCGGGACCCTAGATACTGACGGCTTCATTCGTGCATTGACTGGCCTGCCCCTGGCTTTTCATCCCGGCTCCACCTGGGAATACAGCCATGCTACCGACGTGCTGGGCGCGGTGATTGAGGCGGTCACGGGCCAGCGTTTGGGCGTGTTTTTGCAAGATTCCATCTGCGGCCCGCTGGGCATGGTGGACACGGGCTTTTGGACACCACCTGAAAAACAGCACCGGCTTGCCGAACCTGCGGCCTCTGAGATTCCTCACCTGCCCATGCCATTGCTGGATCCCCGCAAACCGCCGCCGATGGACGCGGGTGGATCGGGGCTCATGTCCACCGCCATGGACTACGCCCGTTTTTTACAATGCTTGTTGAACGGTGGTGTATTGGACGGGCAACGGATTGCGAGCTCGCACACGGTGCGCATGATGACGCATGACCATGTCGGCGATATCCCGCAAAACATCAGCCAATTCGGTGGTCAGATGCTCACGCCCGGAATAGGTTTCGGCCTCGGGTTTGCCGTTCGCATGTCTGAAGGCCTGGAAAACCTGCCGGGCTCGACCGGCATGTATTCTTGGGGCGGTGTCTGTGGCACGACATTTTGGGTAGACCCGCAACATCAGCTCGTAGCGGTATTGATGAGCCAAGCATCCGTGCAGCGCGAGCACTATCGGCAACTCTGGCGCAACCTGGTCTACGGGGCCATGGATGACTGAGCTACATTGACATGGTGAATTCTCCTGTTTCTCCTCTCGCGGACCCGTTGGCCGGGCCAGCACCTTTGGCGTCCACGGAAATTCCTCCTCCGGATGGTGAGGCTGCAGCGGCGGATGCGTCCGCAGACAGCGTCGCTGCGGAAGATCAGCTGAGCTCTCCACCCACTCGTCCTTACGCATTGGTTCTGTACGGCGCCAGTGGTTTTGTTGGGCGCCAGGCCGCGCAGTACCTGTCGCGGCATGCAGATATGACCGGCCGCTCCTGGGCGATTGCGGGGCGCAACCGGAATCGGCTGGAGGCGGTGCAGGCGCGGTGCAGCGGGCAGATTCCTGACATCGTGCTGGCCAATTCGCGCGACACTGCATCACTGGATACCTTAGCGTCGTGCGCCGATGTCATGCTCAGCACAGCAGGGCCGTTTGCGGTGTTGGGCAATGAATTGGTCGCTGCCTGCGTGCGACAGCGCACGCACTATGTGGATATCACTGGCGAGACGCCATGGGTGCGCGATGTGATCGCTCGCCATCATGCGCACGCAGCTGATGAAGGCATCCGTATCGTGCCCATGTGTGGCTTCGACTCTGTGCCATCCGACCTCGCGGCCTTTTTGGCGCACAACACCCTGATGCAAAGGTATGGCGAACCCGTGTACCGTATGAAAGCGGCTTACCAGGTGCGTGGCGGGTTTAACGGAGGAACGCTGGAATCGATGTTCCAGCTCTTTGACAGCGGTGAAGTCCGCATGTTGACCGACCCATTTTTGCTCAACCCGCCCGGTATGCGGCCCTTCAATGGCCCGCAACATGCCGATCCTTCTTCACCGCAATGGGACGAAGACCTGGGCCACTGGTTGGCACCGTTTTATATGGGTCCGATCAACTCGCGTGTGGTGCGGCGCAGCGCCGCCTTGCAGGGATTCAGTCCAGACTTCGCTTACCGTGAATACCTGCAGACCGGCTCCGGCCTGGGCGGCGCTTTGGCGGCGGGTAGCTTGAGCTTTGCCGAAATGGTCACCCAAGCGGCTCTGCATTGGGCACCGTTGCGCCACTTGATTCGTAGCTATGCGCCCGCACCGGGCACGGGGCCATCGGAAGAGGCGATGAACAGTGGCGGCTTCGACTGCGAATGGTTAGCCCGGTCCGCCAGCGGGAAGAAGGTGCGTGGTCACCTCTCCGACCGAGGCGACCCTGGAAACCGAGGTACTACCAAGATGCTGTGTGAATCGGCCCTGGCGCTGGTGCTCAATTTAGAGGAGCTGCCCGGTGGACCGGCCATGGGTGGGGTCTTGACGCCAGCCAGCGCCTTCGGTGATGTGCTGGTGCGGCGCTTGCGTTCGGCCGGGATGCAGATACGTGTGAACCCGACTTGATGAAAGATCTACCTTGGACTTGATGACGTTCCCGGTAGCCTTATTGGATTTGGTTCTGGCAATTACCCTGCTTGAATGGTTGGTTCTGGCCTTGCGCCGGCGCTGGATCGGACGCGGTTTGAATTTCACCGACTTGAGTCTGGGTCTTGTGCCCGGTCTTCTGCTGATGTTGGCGGTACGACTGGCTGCGCCCGCAGAGGTTCCCGCCGCAGTCTTTCTGTGTTGCGCCGCCGCCGGGCTGTTCCACGCGTTTGATTTTTTGCGCCGAAGCCGTGTCGCCGATGCGGCGAGGCCTTCGGTGTCTTTTCGGGAAGTTTCCCGTTGATACCCCGGCAATTTGGGCGCTGCGTCAGTCGCTGGTGGTCTGGCATAGTCACGGCGGTCTTGCTGCTAGCGCTCCCTGTGGCGCTTGCGGGGCAGCCAAGCAAGCCAGTTTTCCAAGACACGCTGGCGCAGCGAGTGCAGGTGTGTTTTACCTGCCACGGCGAACAGGGTCGCGCCGGGCCTGATGGTTATTACCCGCGCATCGCTGGCAAGCCTGCAGGGTACCTGTACAACCAGTTGCGCTACTTCCAAACGGGTAAACGCCAGCACAACTTGATGTCGCGGTTAGTCGCAAACCTGAGCGACGCCTATCTGATGGAAATCGCGCAGTATTTTTCCGCGATGGACCTGCCGTATGCAGCTCCGCCAGCGCCTCGAACCACCAGTGCTTCCCTGGCCCGTGGACAGCAACTCGCCTTACGGGGTGACGCGGCATTGCGGGTGCCCGCTTGCGCGACCTGTCACGGTGAACAGCTCGCCGGACGAAGACCGGCGACGCCGGGCTTGCTCGGACTCTCCAGCGATTACCTCAATGCCCAGTTAGGGGCCTGGCAATCAGGTGTCCGTGCGGGCCACGCGCCCGATTGCATGGCCCAAGTCGTCCATCGATTGCAGCCCGGTGATCTGGCCGCCGTGAGCGGCTGGCTCGCTGCACAGCCGATACCCTCACGTGCGTCCGCTGCGCCCCCGGCCCTGGCGCCGCCGCTGGAATGCGGCTCCCACCAGACCGCATTGGGCTCGTCCCCAGAGGTGAATCCCGCTCCCGTTTCGGGTGGGCGCTATTTGGCGATTTTGGGAAATTGCCAAGGCTGCCATACACGCCCCGGCGCGCCGCCGTTCTCGGGGGGACGGAGTATTCCCACACCCTTCGGCACGGTTTACAGCAGTAACCTGACTCCCGCTGCAAGTGGTCTGGCTTTGTGGCGTGCGGATGACTTCTGGCGCGCCATGCACCACGGCCAATCGCGTGACGGGCGCTGGCTCAATCCTGTATTTCCCTATACGAACTTCCGTAACATCACCCGCGCGGACAGTGATGCGCTTTTTGCATTTTTCAAAGGCTTGCAGCCGGTTGAAGCTGTTTCGCCGCCCCATGACCTGCGGTGGCCGTTCAATACCCAATTGGCCTTGCAGGTCTGGCGTGGCTTGTATTTGCCCAATGATGGGCCAAAGCCACAGTCGCAATCCGCCCCGCAGAACGCTGCCGATGCGCAGCTACGGCGTGGCGCATACCTGGTACAGGGCCTGGGCCACTGCAGCGTCTGCCACATGCCGCGTAACGCATTGGGTGGCAATGCCGACATGCTGAGTCTGGCGGGCGGGTTCATTGACGGGCAGTCCTGGTATGCGCCTTCGTTGCGTGATCCCATGGACGGCGGTGTGCAAAACAAGCCCGCTGCCGAGGTGCGGCAGTTGCTGCAATCGGGCCGCGGCGGGGTGGACCGAACAACGGGACCTATGGCGGAAGTTGTCCGGCACAGCTTGCAGCAGTGGACGGTGCAAGATATTGACGCCATGGCCGTTTACCTGCAAAGCCTGCCCAAGGCGGTGCATTCTGAAAGCAGCATTGCGCCAGCCGCGCCGCGCCCGGTATTGAAAAGTGGCGCTG
>CAIOUR010000110.1 GCA_903861575.1 uncultured beta proteobacterium
CCGGTGGACCGACCCGAGTTCAAAAAAGAAACCAAGCGCCAGATGGAAAAGTTGATGAAGAAGCGCAAAGCTGAGGAGATGGGCTGATGCTGGTTCTCGACCACGATCGCGCAGGAGGCTATTGGGGTGCCGTTTACGTGTTCACGGCCATCAAAGGCTTGCAGGTGGTTATTGACGGGCCGGTCGGTTGCGAGAACCTGCCGGTTACATCGGTCTTGCATTACACCGACGCGCTGCCGCCGCATGAGTTGCCCATCGTGGTCACGGGCTTGGCCGAAGAGCAGCTCGGGCGCGAAGGTACCGAAGGTGCGATGAAGCGCGCGCATGCCACGCTGGATCCGGATTTGCCGGCAGTAGTGGTGACCGGCTCGATTGCTGAAATGATTGGTGGCGGTGTCACGCCCGAGGGCATGAACATCCAGCGCTTCTTGCCGCGCACCATCGACGAAGACCAGTGGCAATGCGCCAACCGCGCCATGTATTGGTTGTGGAGCGAATACGGCATGAAGAAAGTGCCGGCCCGCAAACCCTTCGCAGAGCGCCCCGTTGGCGAGCGTCCGCGCGTCAACATTATCGGTCCCTGCTACGGTACCTTCAACTCGCCCAGCGATTTGGCCGAAATCCGCCGCCTGGTGCAAGGTATCGGCGCTGAGATCAACATGGTCTTTCCTTTGACCAGCCACCTGGCTGATGTCTCACGCCTGGTGGAAGCCGACGTCAACATTTGCATGTACCGCGAGTTCGGCCGCATGCTGTGCGAAGCGCTGGAGCGCCCCTACCTGCAAGCACCCATAGGCCTGCATAGCACGACGCAGTTTTTGCGCAAGCTGGGTGAATTGCTCAACCTGGACCCCGAGCCCTTCATCGAGCGCGAACGCCACACCACGCTCAAGCCATTGTGGGACCTATGGCGCTCGGTGACGCAGGACTTTTTCTCTACCGCCAGCTTTGCGGTGGTGGCGGGTGAGACCTATGCCCGCGGCCTGAAGCACTTCCTGGAAGTCGAGATGGGCCTGCCTTGCAAGTTCAGTGTGTCGCGTACCGCCGGTACCAAAACCGACAACGCCACAGTGCGCGAACTGTGCCGCACCCAGACGCCTTTGATCATGTTCGGCAGTTTCAACGAGCGCATGTACCTGGCAGAAAACGCCAGCACCGGCCCCATGCGCCCGACCTTTATCGCGGCCTCTTTCCCGGGCGCCGTGATCCGGCGCCACACCGGTACGCCCTTCATGGGCTACAGCGGTGCGACCTATGTGGTGCAAGAGGTGTGTAACGCGCTCTTTGATGCCTTGTTCCACATCCTGCCCCTGGGCACCGAAATGGACAAGGTCGAGGCCACCCACGCGCGTGGCGTTGTCACCCCGAATGCCACCTGGCAGGACGCGGCGCAGGCGCTGATGCGCGACATGATTCAGAACCAGCCCGTGTTGGTGCAAATCTCCGCTGCCAAGCGTTTACGCGATCAGGCGGAGCGACTGGCGCGTGAAGCAGGCGAAGACACGGTGTCGCAAGACCATGTGCACGCTGCCGGACGCGGGTTGGGAATGGCGGTTGCGGCATGAGTCCCGCAGTGTGTGAGCAAGGAATGTCGTGGCGGTCTGCTGCGGATACCCAGGTTGCGCGGGTTGTGCGCAGCAATGGTCGTAAGGCCTTTTTTTAGGAGAGTTCGCATGTCAAATCATGGAAAGTCAATTTCCGGTCTGACGGACGAAGAAGCGCAGGAATTCCATACCTACTACATGCAAGGTTTGGTGGGCTTCACGGCGGTTGCTGTGGTGGCTCATGCTCTTGTATGGGCATGGCGTCCCTGGTTCTGAAACGGTTCCATTCATCGTAGAGGGGAAATAACTATGGCCTATACCCATCAACCATCCGACGCATTGCTGAAAGCCGATGCGAACAGCGCCTTCTGGGGCATGTTTTCACTGGCATTCGTGATCTTGTTTATGTTCGCTTTGGCATCTTCGGTGCTGGGCGTGCAATGGCGATCTATCTTGCCGGGGGCAGAGAACGCCAAGGGTGTGGTTGGCGGTGTGAAAGCTGCGGTTTACACCTTCATGTCTTACATTTTTTAGGAGAGACGCTATGTGGAGAATTTGGCGTTTGTACGACCCGCTTCGCGCGATGGTTGCACAAGGTATTTTCTTGTTCGCACTGGCAGCAATGATTCACCTCATTTTGCTCAGCACCAACAAGTTCAACTGGCTCGACGGTGCCAAAAAGGCCCCGACGACGGCTGCCCAAAACGCACCGCTGCCTACAGCTGTGCCTGCGGCAAAAAGCTAAAGCCAGCTGGTATGGGGGTGAGCCGCTTCGCATCAGCTTGGTAGCTCACCACCCATCCGCATTGACAACAGCAGGAAAAAACGTTCCATCAAAGAGGCTTCACTATGGCCATGCTCAGTTTTGAAAAAAAATACCGCGTCCGCGGCGGAACCCTGATCGGGGGAGACCTGTTTGATTTTTGGGTCGGTCCGTTTTACGTAGGCTTCTTTGGTGTGACGACCGTCTTTTTTTCCATCGTCGGAACCGCCATGATTTTGTGGGGGGCCTCGCAGGGGCCGACCTGGAACCTGTGGCAAATCAGCATTGCCCCACCTGACCTCTCCTACGGCTTGCGCGTCGCGCCGCTGATGGAAGGGGGCTTGTGGCAAATCATCACCGTCTGTGCGCTCGGCGCATTTGGCTCCTGGGCCATGCGCGAGGTCGAAATCTGTCGCAAGCTGGGCATGGGCTACCACGTTCCCGCAGCCTTCAGCGTCGCCATCTTTGCGTACTTCACATTGGAAGTCATCCGCCCCGTACTGATGGGTGGCTGGGGCCACGCATTCCCCTACGGCATCTTCAGCCACTTAGATTGGGTATCCAACGTGGGCTACCAGTATTTGCACTTCCACTACAACCCGGCGCACATGCTGGCGGTGAGCTTCTTCTTCGGAACGACCTTCGCCTTATCGCTGCACGGCGGCCTGATTCTGTCCTCCACCAATCCGGCGCCCGGCCACACTGTGCGCACGCCGGAGCATGAGGACACCTTTTTCCGCGACACCATCGGTTATTCCATCGGCACGCTCGGTATCCACCGCATGGGCCTGTTCCTCGCGCTCGCAGCGGTGATGTTCAGTGCGCTGTGCATTGTCATCAGCGGCCCGTTCTGGAGCCGTGGTTGGCCGGAGTGGTGGAACTGGTGGCTCAACATGCCGATCTGGAGCTAAGGAAGGGGACACGACATGGCGCAATACCAAAATCTTTTCACCACAGTCCAGGCTGTCGGGCCAACACACCACGGCGTCGAACTGGGCCATGGCAACAGCCCGCGCACCGGCGAGCCGCTCATTGTTTACTGGGCGGGCCTGCTCGGCAACGCGCAAATCGGGCCCATTTACCTCGGCGGTCTGGGCGTGGCTTCGCTCATCCTGGGCACGCTGGCATTCAACATCATCGGCTTCAACATGCTGGCCTCCGTCAACTGGGACCCGATACAGTTTGTGCGCCAGTTGTTCTGGCTGGCATTGGAGCCGCCGGCACCGGCTTACGGCCTGAGCATCCCGCCCATGAACCAGGGCGGCTGGTGGTTGCTCACGGGTGCTTTCCTGACGGCGTCCATGTTCTTGTGGTGGGTGCGCACCTACCGCCGCGCCCGCGAGCTGGGCATGGGAACGCATATTCCATGGGCTTTTGCAGCGGCCATTTGGCTGTACCTGGTGTTGGGCTTTTTCCGCCCCATTCTGATGGGTTCCTGGTCCGAGGCCGTGCCCTTTGGCATCTTCCCGCATCTGGATTGGACGGCTGCGTTCTCGCTGCGCTACGGCAACCTTTTCTACAACCCCTTCCACGCGCTGTCGATCGTGTTCCTGTACGGATCGGTGCTGCTGTTCGCCATGCATGGCGCGACCATCCTGGCGGTCAGCCGCTTCGGTGGTGAGCGCGAAATCGAGCAAATCGCCGACCGGGGTACGGCCTCCGAGCGCGCCGCCTTGTTCTGGCGTTGGACCATGGGCTTTAACGCCACCATGGAATCCATTCATCGTTGGGCCTGGTGGTTTGCTGTGCTGTGCCCGCTGGTGGGCGGCATCGGCATTCTGTTGACCGGCACGGTGGTCGACAACTGGTACCTCTGGGCAGTCAAACACGGTGTGGCACCCAGCTACCCGGCTGTCTTCCCGGCGGTGGTGGACCCCGCAACCCTGAGCGCTGTCAAACCATGAACTACTCCAACTTCCTCCTTCGCCTCGCGCTCGTTGGCGCAGCAGTGGTCTTGACCGCATGCGAGCGTCCCTCGCCCACCAGCGTGCAACACGGCTACCGTGGCACCGGCATGGTCCAGGTTTACAACGACCGGATCCTGGACGCGCGCACCATGGCCAACGAGATTCCGGTGTCGCTGCCAGCGGCGTCTACCGATGGTCCCACCGCCGGCAAGACCTACCAGAATGTGCAGGTGCTGGGTAACCTCAGCGTGGCCCAGTTCAACCGCCTGATGGTCTCCATCACCAGCTGGGTCGCACCGGAACAAGGCTGCACCTATTGCCACAACCCTGCCAATTTTGCGGCCGATGAAAAGTACACCAAGGTCGTTGCGCGGCGCATGGTGCAGATGACCCAACACGTCAATGCCGACTGGAAGCCCCACGTTGCCGAGACCGGTGTCACCTGCTACACCTGCCACCGCGGGCAACCGGTACCCGCGA
>CAIOUR010000111.1 GCA_903861575.1 uncultured beta proteobacterium
CGCTGAATGGCAAGTTGCTTGAAAAATTCGGTCATGCGGGTTCTCCTTCTTCCCGCAATGTAGTCACGCCGCGTTGCGGTTTCGTGACAAATACGATGACATTTTGGTGAAATCAGCGACCGATGGCGAGGTATTCAAAACCTTGCGCGCGAACCCACTGCGGGTCATACAGGTTGCGACCGTCAAAGATGACCGGGGTTTTCAGACTCAACTTGATGTGGCCAAAGTCGGGGCTGCGGAATTCTTTCCACTCGGTGATGATGATGAGTGCGTCCGCACCTTCTAGGGCCAGCTTTTGGGATTCCACCATGCGTAGACCTGGTTTCTCTCCGATCTCCGCTTTCGCTGTTTCCATGGCCACCGGGTCATAGGCTGCGATGGTCGCGCCGCAGGCCAGCAAGTCGGAGATCAGGGTCAGGCTGCTGGCCTGGCGCATGTCGTCGGTGTTGGCTTTGAAGGCCAAGCCCCAGAGCGCGAAGTGTTTGCCGCGCAAATCGTCTCCAAAGCGCTTTTTGACTTTGTTGCCCAACACATGCTTTTGCTGCGCGTTGGCTTCTTCGACGGCGTGCAGCACTTTGAGCTGCATGCCGGCTTTGTCCGACGCCGTTTTGATCAGGGCTTTGACATCTTTGGGGAAGCAGGAACCGCCATAACCCGCGCCGGCGTACAAAAAGTCATAGCCGATGCGGGGATCGCTGCCGATGCCTTTGCGTACCTGCTCGATGTCAGCACCCACGAGTTCGGCCAGATTGGCCAGCTCGTTCATGAAACTGATGCGGGTTGCCAGCATGGCGTTGGCCGCGTATTTGGTGAGCTCGGCGCTGCGGATGTCCATCACGAATAAGCGGTCATGGTGGCGCTGGAAGGGCGCATACAAGGCGCGCATATTGAACTCTGCCTGCTGGTTGTCGCAGCCGATCACGATCCGGCCCGGGCGCATGAAGTCCTCAATCGCCGCGCCTTCTTTCAAAAACTCGGGGTTGGACACCACACTGAACGGTGTTGATGAGCCGCGCTTTGCCAGCTCTTCCTCCACCGCACCGCGCACCATATCAGCGGTGCCCACCGGGACGGTGCTCTTATCCACAATGACCTTGTAGTCATTCATGTAGCGCCCGATGTTGCGGGCTGCGGCAGCCACGTACTGGGTGTCCGCGCTACCGTCTTCGCCGGGGGGCGTGCCCACGGCGATGAACTGGATGGTGCCGAAGTGGGCAGCCGCCTCGAGATCGGTGGTGAAGTGCAGCCTACCTGCTTTCACGTTGCGGGCCACCATCTCATCCAGACCGGGTTCGTAAATGGGTAAGCGCCCCTCGCGCAAGCCTGCAATTTTGTCTGCGTCCATATCCAGGCACAGCACATCGTTTCCGACCTCAGCCAGGCAGGTGCCCGTGACTAAGCCCACATAGCCGGTTCCGATAACGGTAATTTTCATAATGCAAGGGATTAAAAATGAATGGGTAAACCTAGAGCTTGCCTTCGCGGGCGTCCAGTGTCCAGTTGGTTTTTTGCCAGGCCACGACCTCTTCCTGCAGCAAATAAGCGGATTGCGGGTATTTCAAAGCCCACGCTGAGGGGTAAATCAGTTTGAGCATGCCGCTCGCATCACGGCTCAACACCATGTCTTGGATATCGGGGTCGCGCCGCGCATGGCACAGAATTACCGCCAGACGCAGGGCCGCCAGTTGCATGCGCAGACCTTCATCATCCAGTTCAAGCTCGATTTTCCGCAGCTTGCCCCGGTGCCCGAGGACCAGAATGCCTAAACGGTGCGTCTCCGCAACCGCAAAGCCTAAGGCGTCGGCATTGTCCAGGATGTAAGCCCCATGCTTGTGGTAATCGCTGTGCGAGATGTGGCTCCCAATTTCATGCAGTTGCGCCGCCCAGCGGAGCTTTCTGAGCGCACGATCCCACTGGACGCGCTGCCCGTTTGGGGGGACGGGATACAGCTGACGATATAAAGCGGTCGCGACCTCTCCAACCCGGCGCGCATGGGCCGCGTCAACCTGAAATTTGCTGGCCAGACGCTCCACCGTTGTATCGCGCAAATCGCTTGTGGCATCGCGCTCGCCCAGCATGTCGCAAATCAAACCGTGGCGCAGTCCGCCCTGCGCAATTTCAATCGAATCAATGTGCAGCAGATCGAAAAGAGCCCGCAGCACGCTGAGTCCGCCAGCCAAAATTGGCCGCCGGTCTTCCCGGAGTCCGGGGAGTTTGATGCGTTCTACCTGTTGCGCGGTCACCAGCGCGTCCAGCAGCCACTCCAGTCCGTCGCGGTCGATTCTGTTAGCGGCCCAGCCCGCTTGAACCAAAATATCTCCGATGGCACCAACCGTGCCGGCCGATCCATAGGCGCGTTCCCAGTTGGCTGATTGGTACACATTGGTCGCTCCCTCCAGCACGGCGGCTGCCGCAACTTGGGCTTTTTGAAAGTGCTTGGGGCTCAGCACGCCATCGGGGAAATACCGTTGCGACCATACCAAGCTTCCAACCCGGTAAGACTCCATCTTCCGAGCTTGTAGGCCATGGCCCAGCGCAAGTTCTGTTGAACGACCGCCGATGTCAATAACTAAACGCTTTTCGTCAGATTCCGCGAGCTTATTTGCCACGCCCTGAAAAATCAGTCGGGCCTCTTCGCGTCCGGAAACCACATCAATGGGAAAACCCAATACTTTCGTCGCACGGGCCAGGAACACATCGCGATTGCGCGCTTCACGCAGCGTTTGCGTGGCCACCGCACGAACTTGGTTGCGCTTGAATCCGGCCAAACGTTCACCGAAACGCGCCAGGCAGTTCCAGCCCGACTGCATGGCCTCGGGTGTTAAATCGCGATTTTCATCAAGGCCACCACCCTGACGGACTGCCTCTTTGATGTAGTCGGTTCGAACAAATTCCTGGTGCTCAATCACCCCAATTTCGAGGCGAAAACTGTTGGAGCCGAGATCTACAGCGGCGAGACGTTGTTCTGAAGGCATGAAAAAGAAGCTTTTGCGCAGGCGACTTGCAGAATAACAGCAAGGGATGTGCGCTACACAGTCACCTGGGCAAACAGCGGGCCGCAGTTAAGCGGCCCCAAGTTACAACGCCGATTATTTCTTGACCGGGGGGATCAGCACTGTGTCGATGATATGGATCACGCCGTTGCTGGCAATGATGTCGGCCGTAGTGACCAATGCATTTTCTACGGTCACAAATTCACCTGCCTTGGACAATGCCAGGGTGTCGCCATTGAGCGCTTTGACGTTACCGTTCTTGACATCTTTGGCCAGTGCTGCCGCCGGCACCACGTGGAATGTCAGCAAATTCTTGAGCTTGGCCGGGTCTTTGGATACATCGTTCAGCACGGCTGCCGGCAGAGCTTTGAGTGCATCGTTGCTAGGAGCAAAGACGGTGAATGGGCCAGTGGCATCCAAAGCACCTTGCAAATCTGCTGCAACGATCAAGCTGTTCAGTGTGCTCAATGAAGCTTGGGCTGCGATGGTGCGCGAAACCGTCATGGGTTCTGCGGCTGTGGCAAAGCCGCATGCCATTCCAACCAACAAAGCAACTCCCACGGAGCGACGGGTAAAAGAAACGAGGCGGGGGATTTTCATGAGGACCATCTCCTAAGTTAAAACCCGATCCTAGGTATTTTCGGTGACATTTCGGTGACAGTTTTTCTCGTAAGGCTTTGATTCCGCTTGTCTAGAAACCATTTTCGCCATATTTTTGTCATAAATAAGACATACGCCATGTTTACAGTCGAACTCTCTTACTTACCCACACGAGGTCTCCATGAAACTTTTCCCCCGTTACACCTTCGCACTGACGCTGATTGCAGGCACCTTCGCATCGTCTGCATTGCAGGCGCAGGAAATTACCGGAGCAGGTGCTAGCGCGCCGGCACCGCTGTACTCCAAATGGGCTGGTGACTACAACAAGTCGACTGGCGTCAAAGTCAATTACCAGTCCATTGGCTCGGGTGGCGGCATTAAACAAATCGACTCCAAAACCGTTGATTTCGGTGCGTCCGACGCGCCCCAGACGGACGACGCTTTGAAGGCCAAGGGTCAAATCCAATTCCCTACGGTGATTTTGGGTGTTGTGCCGATCATCAACGTCAAGGGGATAGAGCCTGGGCAGCTGAAGCTGTCCGGCCAAGTTTTGGGCGACATCTACTTGGGTAAGGTCGCCCGTTGGAACGACCCCGCCATCAAGGCATTGAATCCATCGTTGGCGTTGCCAGATGCGGCTATTGCACCGGTACGCCGCGCCGACGGTTCTGGTACGACGTTCTTGTTCACCAGCTACCTGAGCAAAGTCAATGCCGAGTGGAAGGCCAAAGTCGGAGAAAACAGTGCCGTGAATTGGCCCGTCGGTGCGGGTGGCAAGGGTAACGAAGGCGTATCCGCTTTTGTGGCGCGTCTTCCCAACTCAATCGGCTACGTCGAATACACGTACGTTAAGCAAAATAAATTGTCATATGTCCTTTTGCAAAACGCCGATGGCCACTTTGTTGCCCCGGATGACACCGCTTTCAAAGCCGCGGCCGCGGGCGCTGATTGGAGCAAGTCTTTCAACCAGATTATCACGAACATGCCTGGTAAAGATAGCTGGCCCATCTCTGGCGCCACGTTCATTTTGATGCACGCCAAGCAGGACAACCCTGCTAAGGGCGCGGAAACTTTGAAGTTCTTCCACTGGGCTTACCAGAATGGCGATAAGACTGCTTCGGACCTGGAATATGTGCCCATGCCGAAGTCCGTAGTTGCTGCTATTGAAAAGTTGTGGGGTGAAGTCAAAGACGGCGCTGGTAAGCCGGTTTGGACCAAGTAATTCCGCTAAAAAGAGGAGCCTTTCCGCGCTTGGGCGCGGGAAGGCTGGGATGCGCTAAGCGCGCTGGCTCACTTACCGATTTCTAATGTCAAAAATCAACCATCTGAAGACTGCGCGCAGCGGACCCATTGCAGACGCACTGTTTGGCTATCTGGCCCGCGGTTGTGCGATTCTGACTCTGGTCTTGTTGGCCTCCATACTTGTTTCGTTGACCATCAGTGCCTGGCCAGCGATAAGCAAGTATGGAATCGGCTTTTTGGCCAACACCGCCTGGGACCCTGTGCAAGAGGAGTTTGGCGGACTTGTGATGATTTACGGAACGATTGCCACTTCGCTGATCGCACTGCTGATCGCTGTGCCGGTAAGTTTTGGCATTGCCGTGTTTCTAACGGAGTTGTCGCCCGC
>CAIOUR010000112.1 GCA_903861575.1 uncultured beta proteobacterium
CCGACAGGCCGATGGAGGCACCAATCGCCAGGTGCAGCAGCGCCAACGCCAGCAAGGCCAGGGGCATTCGGTGGATCAGGGGCACGGTGTGGGTGTCAGCGCAGGGATGTGGGTGCCCCACGGGGCAGCTGGCGCGCAGTCTAAACTCCTTTGTGCAAACCGCATGTGTGCCGGTTCCCCCCTACTTTGAACGGATGTTTATGCCCACCTACCACGTTGAAATGATCGAAGGCCGCACGATTGAACAAAAGCGCAAGCTGGTGCAGGAAATCACCCGCGTCAGTGTCGAAGTGTTGGGCGGATCGCCCGATTCCGTCGATGTGTTGATCGTCGACGTCAAGCCCGAAAACTGGGCCACCGGCGGCAAACTTTGGACCAACCCGCGCAGTTAGGCGCCTGCTGCCACCGGGCGCGCGAGCGCCGCTTCCAGCGCGTCCATGAATAACGCCGGCACGTCGCAGCCGGTCTGGTCGGTGATTTCCTGGAAACAGGTGGGGCTGGTGACGTTGATCTCAGTCAGGTGCGTACCGATGATGTCAAGGCCCACCAGCAACAGACCGCGCGCAGCCAACGTGGGGCCCAGCGCCTCGGCCAGTTTGCGGTCGGCGTCGGACAAGGGCATGGCCACGCCCTTACCACCAGCGGCCAGATTGCCGCGTACCTCGCCGCCTTGCGGGATGCGTGCGAGGCAATAGGGCACCGGCACGCCGCCAATCACCAGCACGCGCTTGTCGCCCGCTGCGATCTCAGGCAGGAACCTCTGCACCATCAACGTTTGCGCGCCCTCGCGGTTCAGGGTTTCGATGATCGCGCCCAGGTTGCGCCCGTCCGCTCCGACGCGAAAGATGCCGCTGCCACCCATGCCGTCCAGTGGTTTGAGAATTACATCCTGGTGCTCGGCATGGAAGGCGCGCACGGCGGCGGCTTCGCGGGTGACCAGCGTGGGCGGAATCCACTGCGGGAATTCCAGAATAGCCAGCTTCTCCGGGTGGTCGCGCAGGGCGCGGGGGCGGTTGAAGACGCGCGCGCCTTCGCGCTCGGCTTGCTCTAACAGGTGGGTGGCGTAGAAATACTCGCTGTCAAACGGCGGGTCCTTGCGCATCACGATGGCGTCGAAGCCGTGCAGGGGGCGCACGTCGCTCACTTCGGTGTGGAACCAGTCCTGCGCGTGGCCGGTCAGTCGGATGCGCCGGGTTTGCGCTTGCATGACGCCGCCGCGCTGCCACACCAACTGGCGCGGCTCGCAGGCGCTCAGGCTGTGGTCCCGGCGCTGGGCTTCGCGCATCATCGCAAAGGTGGTGTCTTTGTAGGTCTGGAAAGACTCCAGCGGGTCGGCAACGAAAAGCAGGTGCATGAAGGCCTCGGTTCAAAAACGCAGCGCTGCGCTGCGGCGGGCGTGCTGGACCAGCATGGCGCAGACGCCAGCCAGCAATCCCCAAAACGCAGAGCCCACGCCCGCAATCACCACGCCGCTGAGCGTGACCAAAAAGGTGATGATGGCCGCTTCGCGTTCGCTGCTGTCTTGCAAGGCGGTGTGCAATCCGTTGGCCACGGTGCTCATCAACGCCAGCCCGGCAATCGCCACCACCAGCGTTTTCGGAAAGGCCAGCAGCGCGCCCATGATGGTTGCGCCAAAGAGCCCGACCACCACATAAATCGCCCCGCAACTCATAGCCGCCGTATAGCGCCGCGCGGGGTCTGGATGCGCCTGCGGACCCATGCACATGGCGGCGGTAATCGCGCTCAAATTCAGCGAAAAGGCGCCGAATGGGGCTAGCACCACCGTGGCCGCGCCGGTGAGCGTGAGAATTTTGGTGATCGGAATACCGGCATCACCCCCGTTGGCGCGCTCGTCGCCAAATCCGCAGGCTTTGATGGCCGCCACGCCGGGCATGTTTTGCGAGGCCATGGTCACGATGAACAGCGGCAAAGCCAGACTGACCGTCGCTGACCAACTGAATACCGGGGCGACAAAAACCGGAACCGTCAGGCCTGCCGGAATCGGCTGCGCACCAAACCCGTGGGTCAGCGCCGTGTAGATCACCGCTGCACCCAAGCAAATCAGCACCGCATACAGGGGAAACAGCCGCCGCCCCAGCAAGTACGCGGCCAGCATCACCAGCACCAGCCCCAGATCGCTCTGCGCCGCAGCAAAGCCGGTGAGGCAAAACCCGGCGAGCACGCCGGCCAATAAAGCAGAAGCCAGCGACATGGGCATGAGCCGCATGATGCGTTCGAACCAGCCGCTCGCGCCGATGATAAAAATCACGCCGCCGCTGAGCATGAAGGCGCCGATGGCCTCGCCCATGCTGAAGTGCCCGGTAGCCCCGGCGCTGGCCAACACCGCCGCACCGGATGAACTCCAGGCCACCATCACCGGCTTGCGCAGCCACAGCGAGGGCACCAACGTGGTCAGGCCCATGCCGATGCCGATAGCCCATAACCACGAGGCCAACATCTCGGGCGTTGCGCCAAAAGACAACGCGGCCTGAAAGACGATGGCAATGGAGCTGGCCACGCCCACCAGTACCGATACAAAACCAGCGGTGACGGTGGAGAGGCTGAGGTCTTTGAAAAATTGCACGCGTGATGTGCCGGGGCGAACCGGTCTTAAATTTCGATTTTGGAGCCCATCTCAACGACGGCATTACTCGGGAGCTGCAGGAAGTCTGCTGCCGCGCTGGCATTGTGGTGCATTTGGGCGAACAGTTTTTCCCGCCAGAACGTCATGCCACCGCCCAGCGTGGGCACCACGGTGTCGCGGGATAAAAAGTAGCTGGTGGTCATGGGTTCGATGTCACAGCCTCGGCCTTTGAGCTGCTGCAAGGCCTTGGGCACATTGGCGTCGTTCTTGAAGCCGTAGTCGATGCGCACCTGCCAGCAGTCGTGGCCCAGGCGCTCGATCTCCAGGCGCTTGTCCAGCCCGATCCAGGGCACTTCGTGGTTGCGCACCGTGACAAACAAATTGGTTTCGTGCAGCACCTTGTTGTGTTTCAAGTTATGCAAGAGCGCGTTGGGAACGGTACCGGGGTCGGCGGTCAGGAACACCGCCGTTCCCGGCACGCGCACCGGCGGGTTGATAAACAGCGAATCCAGAAAGCCCGACAGGTCCATAGACTCGGCGCGGATTTTGGAATGCATGAGCGCGCGGCCGTCTTTCCATGTCGTCATCAACACAAACACCAAGCCACCAATGGCTAATGGGAACCAGCCACCGTCAAATAGCTTGAGCAGGTTGGAGCCCCAGAACACCAGATCCACCGCGAAAAACACGCCGGTTGCCGCCAGGCACAAGCCTAGCGGGTACTGCCAGGCGTAGCGGATCACGAAGAAGGTCAGCAGCGTGGTGATAAGCATGTCCGTGCACACCGCGATACCGTAGGCCGCTGCCAGATTGCCCGAGGTTTTGAACATCACCACCGCCAACACAATGGCTACAAACAGGCCCCAATTGACAGCGTTGATGTAGATCTGACCGGTATCGCGGGTGCTGGTGTGCAAGATGTTCAGACGGGGCAGGTAGCCCAGCTGAATGACCTGCTTGGTCACGCTGAATGCGCCGGTGATCAGCGCCTGCGAGGCGATCACAGCCGCCGCCGTGGCCAGCACCACCAAGGGAATCAAAGCCCAGCCCGGGGCCATCATGTAAAACGGGTTTTTCACCGCCGCGGGGTTGGACAGCAGCAGCGCGCCCTGGCCAAAGTAGTTCAGCACGAGCGCCGGCATCACCACCGCAAACCAGGCCAGGCGAATCGGTTTTTTGCCGAAGTGCCCCAGGTCCGCGTACAGCGCCTCCGCCCCGGTTACGCACAAGACCACCGCACCGAGCAGCACAAAGGTCAAGGTCGGGTGACTCCAGGAAAAGACGGCGGCGTAATACGGGTTGAGGGCCAGCAAAATCACCGGGTTGTCGGCGATGTGCGAGACACCCAGGGCGGCAATCACTGCAAACCAGACCACGGTAATGGGGCCGAACGCGCGCCCGATGCCACCGGTTCCGCGCTTTTGCACCGCAAACAAGCAAAACAAAATCACCAGCGTGAGCGGGACCACGTATTTCTCCAGCCCCGGGGCCAAAACGTTCAAGCCCTCCATCGCACCCAGCACGGAAATCGCCGGGGTGATCACACCGTCGCCATAAAACAGACAGGTGCCGAAGACGCCAGTGGCCAGCAAGACTCCGCGCAGCCGGGGTTTGTCTTTGACCGCTTGGGAGGCCAGGGCGAGCATCGCGATCAGCCCGCCCTCGCCCTCGTTGTCTGCGCGCAAGACCAGCACCACGTACTTGAGCGAGACGATGATGGTCAGCGTCCAGAAAATCAAGGAAAGAATGCCGTAGATGTTGGACGGCTCCAGCGGCAAATGCCCCGCGGCAAAAACCTCTTTCATGGCGTACAGAACGCTGGTTCCTATATCACCGTAGACCACGCCGATCGCGGCCAAAACCAGGGAGGGGAGGGACGATTTCGAAGCGGATGAGGACACTAATTTGATCCGGCCCAGAGGTATTGGCCAAATTCCATGCGACGCGGGAGCGCCATTGTGCCTCCGCAAACCCGCTTGTCACACGCCACTGTCAACAAACGGAGAAAAATTTGTTGCAATGCAACAAAAATTTTCCCTAATCGTCGCTTTCGGCCATGGGATCGGTCTGTTCCAGCTCGATACTGCCCGCCAGCAGGGCCAGGCGGGCGATCACCCCGTACATGTAAAAGCGGTTCGGCGCGCTGGCACCCGGACGCATGCCGGGCTCGGGCAGCGACAGGCTTTGGGCAAATGCCAGCGGCACATAGCTAGAGCCCGGCGCGTGCAGCAGCTCGTCGGCACCCTGCTGCGCGTGCACCCGGTAAAAGCCGCCTACGACAAAGCGGTCCAACAGATACACCACTGGCTCGGCTACGGCGTCGTTGATCCGCTCCAGCGTCAGCACGCCCTCTTGCACGATCAGCGCCTGCGGGCCCGCCGCCGGCAGAAGGGCCACCTGCGCGGTCAGGTCTTTGCCGTCGCGCAGCGTCATCAAGCCCATGCCGCTGTGTTGGTCGTCACGCTTGACCACCACAAACGGACGCTCCTTGATGCCGTATTCCTTGTATTTGCGCCGGGTTTTCAGCAGCATGGCCTCGACTTTGGCGCGCAGCGCGGCCAGGCCGTGGGGCGTGGCCAGGTCCAGCTCGCCGCAGAGCTCAAACTCGGGGTTGATCAGCCAGGGGTCCACGCCGATCAGCTTGGCAAAGCGCTTGGCTGCTTCGTCGTAGCAGTCGAAGTGCCGGCTCTTGCGGCGCACCGCCCAGCTCGCGTGCAGCGGCGGCAGCAGGTACTGCGACTGGAGGTCCTCCAAGATGCCGGGGATGCCGCTGGCCAGATCGGTGTTGAGCAGAATCGTGCAGGGGTCAAAGTCCTTCACGCCGATACGACCGCGCTCGCGCAGCACCGGCTCCAAATCTACGCTCTGCCCGCCGGGTACCTGCAGCGTTGTGCTCTTTTTCAGGTCCGGGCTGATGGAGCCAAATCGCACGTTCAGGCCGGCCATCTCGAAGATGCGGCGCAGCTGCACCAGGTTGCTCAAGTAAAAGCTGTTGCGCACATGGTTGTCGGGCACGATCAACAGGTTGCGCGCCTCGGGACAGGTTTTTTCAACGGCCGAGAGCGCCGCCTGCACCGCCAGTGGCAGCATGGCCGGGGTCAGGTTGTTCCAGCCGCAGGGAAAAAAATCGGTGTCCACCGGGGCCAGCTTGAACCCCGCGTTGCGCACGTCAACCGAACCATAAAACGGCGGCGTGTGCTCCATCCACTCCATGCGGAACCAGCGCTCAATGGCTGACATGGTGTCCAGGATGCGCTGCTCCAGCTCATGGATAGGGCCGTTCAGTGCGGTGACGAGGTGGGGAACCATTTGGCCACCTTAACCGAAGCATTCAGCCCCAGTCGCAGTAGGGATTCAGCGGCTGCGCTTTCCGGCCACCACCAGGCCCACGCCCGAGAGAATCAGCACCCCGCCTACCAGGTGGTGCAACGCCAGCGGCTCACCCAACAAAAGCCAGCCCACCACGGCTGCGTACAGCGGCCCCAAATACATGGTCATAGCCACCGGCCCAGGGCCCAGAACTGATTGGGTCCAGCCGTAAATCCAGTAGGCCAGCACGCCCGGAAATATGGCTGCCGCCCCGATCAGCAGCAAGGCCTGCCCGCCCAGCGCCGGGCCGCCCTGGCTCAGTTCCCAGGCCGCAAACGGCAGCAGCACCACCACACCACCCGCGCAAATCACCGCCAACTGCGCCCGCGCGCTCAAAGGGCTGCCCCAGTGTTTTTGCAGCATCGAGTACGCCGCCCAGGAGACGGCGGCTGCGGCAATCCACAGGTCGCCGGGCACGAATTCCATCTGTCCCAGGCGCTGCCACTCGCCTTGCACCACTACATGCACCACGCCCGCCAGCGCGCCCACCACGCCCAGCGCCTGTCGCTTGGAAAAAGGCTCGTGCAGCCACAGCACCGAGCCCACGGCAATCATCACCGGCGAGGCCGCGTAAATCAGCGAGATATTCATGACGCTGGTGGTCTGGCCCGCAAAGTAAACCGCCGCACCGCATATCCACATGCCGCAGCCGCCCAGCACCAGGTATTGCCAGACATGCTGGCGGATATGGACACGCTGCGCCCACAGCTCGGCGTGTGTGAAGGCGGCCAAAATCGTCCCGGCCAGCAACCAGCGCCCGATCGCCAGCACATGCGGCGTGATCACCCCCGGTGCGCGCCGGGCGATGACCGAATTGACGATCCACAGCAAGGGGATGACCCAGATCAGCAGCTGCGCCACACGGGTTTTGGGGTGCGCGGCAGGGGGTGCTGCGTCGGCAGACGAAAGGGGTTCAGTCAAGGGGGCTCGGTTCAAAAGTAGGCAGCGGCAACGCTACCACAGCCCACCTGGCGCGCCCCTGCACCCCGGCGCTTTACAAAATGCGCGAGAAGCGTTCTCGGCTCAGATCCTCTTGCAGGTAGATGTCAAACACCATGGCGATGGCGCGCACAAAAAACCAGCCCGTGTCGGTCACCCGAATACCGTGTGCGTCCAGATCCACCAAGCCCGCGTGCGCCAGCGGCTGCAGCGCGCGCAGCTCGGCGGCGAAGTAGGCGGCAAAGTCGATCATCCAGGCGCTGGAGACCACCTCAAACTCCACCGTACCCTGGCACATCAGCGCCATGATCACGGTGCGGCGCAGCAACGCGTCGCGGCTCAGGGCCAGGCCGCGCACCACGGGGAAGCGGCCCTGGTCCAGCAGCGCGTAATAGTCTTCCAAGGTTTTCGCGTTCTGGCTGTAGGTGTTGCCCATGCGGCCGATGGACGAGACTCCCAGCGCAATCAAATCGCAGTCCGGGCGGGTGCTGTAGCCCTGGAAGTTGCGGTGCAAACGCCCCTGCCGCTTGGCCACCGCCAGCGCGTCACCGGGCAGGGCGAAATGGTCCATGCCCACGTACACATAACCCGCGCCCACCAGCACCTCCAGCGCGTGCGCCAGCATCGCCACCTTGGTGCTGCCGTCGGGCAGGTCTTCAGCGTGGATGCGCCGCTGCGGCTTGAAGCGCTGGGGCAAATGCGCGTAGGCGTACAGCGCAATGCGATCCGGCCGCAGCCGTATCACTTGTTGCAGCGTGCGCTCCATGGACGCCAGCGTCTGCTTGGGCAGCCCGTAAATCAGGTCGATGTTGATCGACTC
>CAIOUR010000113.1 GCA_903861575.1 uncultured beta proteobacterium
CACCGGCGCGGGCGCAGACTCGCCATAGGTGTCGATGCCGACCACCGCCGCGCAGCCATATTTCCACCAGCCGCCGCTGCAGCCCATTTCCACCGCCACGCGCGGCAGACCTTTGGGCAGCACGCTTTCTTGGTAGTCGGTACTTTGCAAATCGAATGTGGTGGTGCTGGGCATGGAGACCACGCGCGCCGCGATTTTGCGTTGCGCCAGCAGCTTTTGCGCCGCCAGGGCGAGTTGCACTTCGGAGCCGGTGGCGATCAGCACGGCTTGTGTTTTGCGCTTCATGCCGACGTCAGCGGGTTCCGACAACACATATGCGCCTTTGCTGACGGCGTCCAGCCCGCAGGCGGTAGGCGCCGCTGCCGATTCGTTCTTGGCCGCGTAAGCGATGTTCTGGCGGCTGAGCAAAAGCGCGGTGGGCTTGGCAGCGTTACGCAGCGCAACCGTCCATGCCACGGCCGTCTCGGCGGTGTCGCCCGGGCGCCAGACGTCCAGGTTGGGAATCAGGCGCAGCGATGCGGCGTGTTCAATCGACTGGTGGGTCGGGCCGTCTTCGCCCAGGCCGATGCTGTCGTGGGTGAACACATGCACCACGCGCAGCTTCATCAGCGCAGCCATGCGGATGGCGTTGCGGCTGTAGTCGCTGAAGGTCAGGAAGGTGCCGCCGTAGGGAATAAAGCCGCCGTGCAGCGCCACGCCGTTCATGATGGCCGCCATGCCGAACTCGCGCACGCCGTAGTTGATGTGGCGCCCGCCCACCATGTGCCCCTGCGGATCCGCCGTTTGCACCACCTCGCCCGCCGCGTCGATGCGCAAGGCCGGAGTCGATGGCGTGTTGGTCAAGTTGGAGCCCGTCAAGTCGGCCGAGCCGCCCAGCATCTCGGGCAGACCGGCGGTGAAATGCTCTAGCGCGATTTGCGAGGCTTTGCGTGAGGCCACGGTGTCGCGCTTGGTGTCGGCGGCCACCACGGCGTTGACTGCGGTTTGGACAAAGTTTTTCGGCAGCTCGCCCTTCATGCGGCGTTGCAGTTCTTTGGCCAATGCGGGGTGTGCCGCTTTGTAAGCAGCAAAGCGCTGGTGCCACGATTGCTCGCGTTCGCGCCCGGCCGCTTTGGCGTCCCAGGCTGCGTACACGTCTTTGGGAATGACAAAAGGCGCGTGCGGCCAGCCCAGGGCTTCGCGCGTCAGTTTGATTTCTTCTGCGCCCAGTGGTTCGCCGTGGGCTTTGGAGGTGTTGGCGCGGTTAGGGCTGCCTTTGCCGATGGCTGTTTTACAGACGATCAGTGTGGGCTTGTCGCTGCTGGTTTTGGCGTGGGCAATGGCGGCAGACACGGCAGCGGCGTCGTGGCCGTCCACTGCGTCGATCACGTTCCAGCCGTAGGCCGCGAAGCGTTGCGCCGTGTTGTCGATGAACCAGGGGGCGACCTTGCCGTCGATAGAGATGCCGTTGTCGTCGTACAGCGCAATCAACTTGCCCAGCTTCCAGGCCCCGGCCAGCGCGCAGGCCTCGTGGCTGATGCCTTCCATCATGCAGCCGTCACCCAAGAACGCATAGGTGTGGTGGTCGATGATGGCGTGGCCCTCGCGGTTGAATTCTTTGGCCAGCAGTTTCTCGGCCAGCGCCATACCCACCGCATTGGTGATGCCCTGGCCCAGCGGGCCGGTGGTGGTCTCTACGCCGGGGGTCACACCCACTTCGGGGTGGCCAGCGGTTTTGCTGTGCAGCTGGCGGAAGTTCTTCAGCTCCGCCATGGGTAGCTTGTAGCCGGTCAAATGCAGGAGCGCATAAATCAGCATCGAGCCGTGGCCGTTGGACAGCACAAAGCGGTCGCGGTTAATCCAGTGCGGATTGCTCGGGTTGTGCTGCAAGTGCCCGCCCCAAAGGGCCACAGCGATATCGGCCATGCCCATTGGTGCGCCGGGATGGCCGGAGTTGGCGGCTTGGACGGCGTCCATGGCGAGGGCGCGGATCGCGTTGGCCATGGTGTGGGATTGTTGAGTTGAAGTCATAGGCGGCCTGGTCAAAGCACAAATGAACCGCGAGCCGGATGGCGGGGCAGGCGGGAAGGGTGCGCGATTTTATCGGGGACGATGCGCACCATCCAATTTCGCGCATGATGCGTGTTTTTTGCGCGTCATCGGCGCCCGGATACATCCCATGAGCCAGCTATTCAGTCCATTTCATCTGCCCTCACCGCGTGGCGGCTTGGCATTGGCCAACCGCATCACCGTGGCACCCATGTGCCAGTACGCCGCCGTCGACGGTTGCGCCACCGATTGGCATTTGATGCACTGGGCCAATTTGCTCAACAGCGGTGCCGGCTTATTCACCATCGAAGCAACGGCGGTGGTGCCTGAGGGGCGCATCACCCCGGCCTGCCTGGGCCTGTGGGATGCGGCCACCGAAGCGGCCTTGGCCGACACCCTGCACCGCGCCCGCAAACTGGCGCCGCCGGTCCCGGTCTGCATCCAGTTGGCCCATGCAGGTCGTAAAGCCTCGAGTGATGTGCCCTGGCGCGGTGGTCAGTTGCTGTCAACCGATGCGGGCGGCTGGATACCGTACGGGCCTTCGGCCCTGCCACAACTCCCCGCCGAGCCGGCGCCTGCCGAAATGGACTTAGCCCAGTTGGCGCGTGTACGTGAGGCTTTTGTGGATGCGGCGCGTCGCGTCGATGCCATGGGTATCGAGGCCATTGAAATCCACAACGCCCACGGCTACTTGTTGCATGAGTTTTTGTCGCCCATCGCCAACCGGCGCAGCGACGCCTACGGCGGCAGCCTGGACAACCGGATGCGCTATCCCCTAGAGGTTTTTGCCGCGGTGCGCGCCGCGTTCAGCGGCGTGCTTGGCATCCGGATTTCGGGCAGCGACTGGGTTGAGGGTGGCTGGGACATAGACCAATGCAGCGTCTTTGGCCAACGACTCAAAGACTTGGGTTGCGATTTCATCCACATGTCTTCGGGCGGCGTGTCGCCGCAGCAAAAAATCCCTCTCGCGCCCGGTTACCAAGTCCCGCTGGCGCGCACCATGCGACAGGCCACGAATGTGCCCACGATTGCAGTCGGCCTGATCACCGAGCCGGCACAAGCCGAGGCGATTGTGCAAGCCGGCGATGCGGACCTGGTGGCGCTGGCACGTGCCTTTTTGTACAACCCGCGCTGGGGCTGGCAGGCAGCAGCCGAGCTGGGTGGACAAGTGGAGGCGACGCCCGCTTATTGGCGCTGCTTGCCGCGCCATGCACAACACGCCTTTGGCGCGGTGACTGTGGGCGGTCGCTGACCCGGTCGTTGAAGCTTTCGCCAAAGCCGTCACATGGACAACGCACAAGCCCAGGCGCTGCTACTTGCCGCCGGTCGCGGCGAACGCATGCGCCCGCTGACCGACCACACCCCCAAGCCCTTGCTGACGGTTCAAGGCAAACCACTGCTGCAGTGGCATCTCGAAGGCTTGCAACGCGGGGGTGTGCACAGCGTAGTCATCAACACCGCGTGGCTGGAGGAGCAATTTGCAGACAGCCCGGGCACGCTGTTCGAAGCGCCGCCGCTGCGACCCGTGGACATCCGCTATTCCCGTGAGGGCCGAGACTTCGGCGGGGCCTTGGAAACCGCCGGGGGCATCGCGCGGGCCTTGCCGCAGTTGGCCCCGGTTTTCTGGGTGGCAGCCGGGGATGTGTACGCGCCTGAATTTGGGTTTTCCGGCGGAGATCTTGCGCGCTTTGCTGCCGCTCCCGCGCTGGCGCATATTTGGCTGGTGCCCAACCCGGCGCACAACCCGAAGGGTGACTTCGGCTTGTCTGCCAGCGGCCTGGCCCTGAACCTCGCAGACGACAACGCACCGCGCTACACCTTCAGCACCATTGCGCTGTACAAGCAGGCTTTTTTTGCGGAGTGCGGTATCCCGCCGGGCAACCCGGATGGTATCAAAGCCCCGCTGGCGCCTCTGTTGCGCCGAGGCATGGACAATGGCTGCGTCAGTGCGACGCTGTACGCGGGCACTTGGGTCGACGTGGGTACGCCGGCCCGGCTGGCTGAACTCAATTCTGGAGATTGCCCTGTATGAACACGATGACTGACTCGATGGTGCGCATCGCCCCCGATTACGCCGCCCGCCGCGCCACTTTGGCGCGCCACATCGGCCCTAAAGGCGTGGCCATCATTCCCACCGCACCGGAGCAGCAGCGCAACCGCGACGCCGACTTTTTGTACCGCGCGGACAGCTACTTTTTCTACCTAAGCGGTTTTGCTGAGCCACACAGCTGGCTAGTGCTGCACGGTGATGGACGCAGCACGCTGTTTTGCCGGCCCAAAGACATCGAGCGTGAAATCTGGGACGGCTACCGCCTGGGCCCGCAGGCCGCGTTGCAGGAACTCGGCGTGAGCGCCGCACACCCGATCAGCGAGTTGGACGCCCGCTTGCCGGCTTTATTGGACGGCTGCGACGCGGTGTGGTTTCCGTTCGCGATACACAAAGGCCTGGAGACGCGGGTAGGCGGCTGGCTGCAAAGCCTGCGCGAACGGGTGCGCTACGGCACCTTGTGCCCGACGCAGCAGCGCGACCTGTGCGAGCCGCTGGACGAGATGCGCCTGGTCAAGGACGCCAGCGAACAAGACACCATGCGCCGCGCAGCACGCATCAGTGCGGGCGGGCATATCCGCGCCATGCAGCTCAGCGCGCGGATGCTGCGCGCCGGGCACGACGTACGCGAATACCACCTGGACGCTGAGTTATTGCACGAGTTCCGACGCCATGGCTCGCAGTGCCCGGCGTACGGCTCGATCGTGGCCGCCGGTGCCAACGCCTGCGTGCTGCATTACCGCGCCGACGCAGGCGCTGTGCGCGATGGCGAGTTGGTGCTGATCGACGCGGGTTGCGAGCTCGATGGTTATGCCTCGGACATCACCCGCACCTTTCCGGCCAACGGCCGTTTTACCGGGCCGCAGCGCGACTTGTACGAACTGGTGCTGGCCTCGCAAGTGGCTGCGGTCAACGCCACCCGTGCCGGGGCCCGTTTTACCGACCCGCACGACGCTACCGTGAAGGTACTGGCTCAAGGCATGCTCGATCTGGGCTTCCTGGATGCCAAGGTGGTCGGCAGCGTGGATGACGTGATTGAAAAGCGCGCCTATTTCCCGTTTTACATGCACCGCACCGGCCACTGGCTGGGGATGGATGTGCACGATTGCGGCGCTTACACCGAACCCGCTGAAATCGGCAACGCCAGCGTGCGACGCGACGCGCTGACCGGGCAGGACATCATCAGCCGCCCCGCGCGCATCCTGCGGCCCGGTATGGTGCTGACGATTGAGCCTGGCATTTACGTGCGTGCCGCGCCTGGCGTGCCCGAACACTTCCATGGTATCGGCATCCGCATTGAGGATGACGCCATCGTCACCGAAGGCGGTTGCGAGCTGATCAGCCGTGGCGTGCCGGTGGAGCCTGACGCGATTGAGGCCTTGATGCAGGAATGAGGGGCCCCCTAAGAATAGCGACTATCAATCAGTTAGCCAATTCCAATTGGCGCAATAAATCAATAATCACTATCATTGCTCTTGTTCTGATTCATTTCATCAATCACAGGAGTTCATGATGACCACCGCGATCCGCCCCGAAATCACCACGCTTGCCAACCTGGAGGCCGCATTTGCCGGTGAATCCATGGCGCACATCAAATACCGCTACTTTGCCCGGTTGGCGCGCGCCGCTGGCGATGAAGACACAGCCCGTGTTTTTGAAGAAACCGCCGACCAGGAAGTAATGCATGCCTTCGGTCACTTGGACTTGCTGTATCCCAAAGCGAGCTTGACCCCGGCGGCGGCGCTGCAAATCGCCATCGACGGTGAGACCTATGAGTACAGCGAGATGTACCCGCGCTTTCGTGATGCCGCCGAGCGCGAAGGCAATGCCGCTGTGGTAGCCGAAATGGACGAGCAGATTGCAGAGTCGCAGGCCCACGCAGCCCAGTTTGCTGCTACTTTGCGTACTGCGCAAAAGCGTTTTGCCGCGCTGGCCAAGGTGGAAGAACGCCATGCCAACCATTACCGCGCGCAGTTGGCAAAAGTCACGGCCTGAGCCGCCCACTTGCCCTTGCAACTTACCAAACCTTTAAATTGAACCCAGCGAGAGATTGACCATGAAAACTTATATGTGCATTGTGTGTGGCTTTGTGTATGACGAGGCCCTGGGCCGACCGGAAGACGGCATCGCGCCGGGAACCCTGTGGGCCGATGTCCCAGCCGACTGGGCCTGCCCCGATTGCGGTGTAGCGAAAGCGGATTTCGAAGTGGTGCAGGTATGAGCGTTGCAGGAGCGCCGCCGGTGGTGATTGTGGGCGCCGGTCTGGCGGCCTGGACCACGGTGCGCGAACTGCGCAAGCTGGATTCGGCGGTTCCGATTCAGCTGGTCACGCGGGACCACGGTGATTTTTATGCCAAGCCCACACTGTCCAACGCATTCGGCCAAAAGCGCAGCCCGGACCATTTGGTGACCACGGCGGCAGCCACGATGGCCCAGAACCTGGGCATCACCCTGTGCGCGCACACCACGGTCACGTCGATAGATGCCGCCACGCAAACGCTGACCGTGGAGCACGGCGGCAAAAAAGAAGACCTGCCCTACCGGCAGTTGGTCTTGGCCACCGGTGCGAACCCGATTCGTATACCGATGCGGGGTGACGCGGCGCAGGCGATCCAAAGCGTCAACCACTTGGACGATTTCCGCCGTTTCCATGCGGAGCTGACGGCGCTGCCCGTGCGTGTAGGCGGGCAGCCTCACCGCGTGTTGGTGATCGGTGCCGGCTTGATCGGTTGCGAGTTTGCCAACGACCTGGCTCAAGCCGGCTACGCGGTGCATGTGGTGGACCCCGCGTCGGGTCCGATGGCGGCCTTGCTGCCCCCCGCTGTCGGGGAGCAACTGCGCCGGGCGCTGGAGGCTCTGGGCGTGGTCTGGCATTGGGGTGTCACGGTGCAGACCCTGCAGGGCGCCGCCACCGGCGCGCACCGCTATGTTGGAACGCTTTCTGATGGCACTTCGGTCGAAGCCGACGCGGTTCTCAGCGCCGTGGGTTTGCGTGCCGATACGGCGCTGGCGATCCTGGCCGGGCTGTCCTGCGATCGCGGCGTACTCGTGGATGCCCAGCTGCAAACCAGCGCGCCGGGGGTTTACGCCTTGGGCGACTGCGCCCAGTACGCCAGTGCCGGCGGGCGTACCTTGCCTTACGTCATGCCCATCATGAACGCCGCACGGGCTCTGGCTGCGACCCTTTCCGGCACCCCCACGGATTTGGTTTTCCCGCTGATGCCGGTTGCCATCAAAACCCCTGCCTTGCCGATCACCGTCGCCGCGCCGCACCCGGACACGCAAGGTGTTTGGACGCAAGACCCGGCCACGGAAGGCCTGTTGGATGGCGGAGCCTGGCGTTTTGTTGACGCGGACGGCGCGCAGCGCGGATTTGTGCTGACGGGCAAGCAATGCAGCAAACGCATGGAGTGGAGCAAGGCAACCGCGCCCTGACGTATAGCCGCGGCCTACAATCTGTCGGCCCTGGCGGCGCAGGCACACGGCCTGCGCACCGCATCCGAGACCGGGCCACCGCATAAGGATTCTGATGAGCAATACCCCCTCCGCGACGGCACCCGGATCCCCGGCTGAACCGAGCAAGCCGGCCTCTCAACGCCAAGCGGCGCTGGACTACCACCAGTTCCCCACGCCCGGCAAGATTTCGATTGCGGCGACCAAGCAGTTGATCAACCAGCATGATCTCGCGCTGGCCTACTCTCCCGGCGTTGCCGCGCCTTGTGAGGAGATCGTCAAAGACCCGAACAATGCTTTCAAGTACACCAGCCGGGGCAACCTCGTGGCGGTGATCACCAATGGCACAGCGGTGTTGGGCTTGGGCGATATCGGGCCGCTGGCGGCCAAGCCGGTGATGGAAGGCAAGGGCGTCTTGTTCAAAAAGTTCGCCGGTATCGACGTGTTCGATATCGAGATCAATGAAAAGCACGATCTCGACAAATTGGTCGACATCATCGCGTCGCTGGAGCCCACGTTCGGCGGTATCAACCTGGAAGACATCAAAGCGCCGGATTGTTTTTATGTGGAGCGCAAGTTGCGCGAGCGCATGAAGATTCCGGTGTTTCACGACGACCAACATGGAACGGCCATTGTGGTTGGCGCGGCTTTGCTCAATGGGCTGCGCGTGGTTGGCAAAGACCCGAAAAAAGTCAAGCTCGTGACCTCGGGCGCGGGCGCAGCGGCCCTGGCCTGTTTGGGCCTTCTGGTTAAGCTGGGTATTCCCCGTGAAAACATTTTTGTGACCGATTTGGCCGGGGTGGTCTACGAGGGACGCACCGAGCTGATGGACGAGGACAAGATTGTTTTTGCCCAAAAGACCAGCGCGCGGACCTTGCGCGAAGTGATGGTGGGCGCGGACATCTTTTTGGGTTTGTCTGCCGGTGGGGTGCTCAAGCCCGACATGGTGGCATCGATGGCCGCTAAGCCGCTGATTTTTGCGCTGGCCAATCCGACGCCTGAAATCCTGCCCGAAGAAGTCAAAGCGGTGCGCGACGACGCCATCATGGCCACCGGTCGCACGGATTACCACAACCAGGTCAACAACGTCTTGTGCTTCCCCTACATCTTCCGGGGCGCGCTCGACGCGGGCGCATCGACCATCACGGTTGAGATGGAAATCGCCGCGGTCCACGCGATTGCCGATCTTGCGCAAGCCGAGCAGAACGAGGTGGTTGCTGCGGCCTATGCGGGCGAGCAATTGGAGTTCGGCCCTGAGTACCTGATTCCGAAACCTTTCGATCCGCGTCTGATGATGGTGATTGCGCCCGCTGTGGCGCAGGCCGCTGTGGACAGTGGTGTGGCGCTGCGCCCGATTGCCGACATGGATGCCTACCGTGAGCGGTTGCAAAGCTTTGTCTATGCGTCTGGCACGACGATGAAGCCGATTTTTTCGGCTGCCAAGAATGCACTCAAAAAACGTGTGGCCTACGCGGAAGGCGAAGACGAACGCGTGCTGCGCGCCGCCCAGATTGTGGTGGACGAAGGCTTGGCTTTGCCTACGCTGATTGGCCGTCCGGCCATCATCCGCGAACGGATTCAGAAGTTCGGCTTGCGGCTGCGCGAAGGCCAGGATTACGCGGTGGTCAATGTGGAGCAGGACCACCGCTACCGTGACTTTTGGCAGACCTATTTTGAGATGACCCAGCGCAAGGGTGTGACGGTGCAAGTCGCCAAGATCGAGATGCGCCGGCGCCTGACGCTGATTGGTTCCATGCTCTTGCAAAAGGGCGATGTGGACGGCTTAATTTGCGGAACCTGGGGTACCACGGCCATGCATTTGCATTACGTTGACCAGGTGATCGGCAAGCGCAAGCGTGGCGCTGCCGCTGATTCGCCCGAGGTCAACGCCTACGCGTGCATGAACGGTCTGCTGCTGCCCGGGCGCCAGGTGTTTCTGGTCGATACCCATGTGAACTATGACCCCAGCGCAGAACAAATCGCAGAGATCACCATCATGGCCGCCGAGGAGATGCGGCGTTTTGGGTTCAAGCCTAAGGCCGCCTTGCTGAGCCACTCCAACTTTGGCAGCAGCAACGAGCCCAGCGCGGTCAAGATGCGGCATGCCTTGGCGCTTATTCAGGCGCAGGCGCCGTGGCTCGATGTCGATGGTGAAATGCACGGCGACGTTGCGCTCGATAGCGTCGCACGCGCGACGCAAATGCCGCAAAGCACCTTGCGTGGGGACGCCAATTTGCTGGTCTGCCCCAACATTGATGCCGCCAACATTTCCTACAACCTGCTCAAAACCGCAGCCGGTGGAAACATCGCGATTGGGCCCGTTTTGCTGGGCGCAGCTAAGCCGGTGCACATTCTGACGGCGAGCACCACCGTGCGGCGTATCGTCAACATGACCGCACTTACCGTTGCAGATGCCAACGCTTACCGTTAATTCGACGTATTCCGTAATACGTATACCTACGAATTAAGCCATGCGGGAAAAGACTCCCAGGCGGCACATTGCTTTGCAACTTAGAGTGTGGCTGCATAGAATGTTGGCAGTTTGGCCCGTGAGGCCGACATTTCAAAGAAGAACTGCAACACCATATTTTGGGGGGCGCGTGCGGGAGTTGTTTGCTTTACGGCGGTGGGTTTTGCGCTATACGGTGCCAGTGGTCATGGCCGCTTGGATGTTGTTGTTTCCGGCTTGCGGATGGTCGCTTTCGGTTGCGTTCATCAATCCGGGCAAATCAAATGAGGCGTATTGGCTCACCGTCACACAGGCGATGCAGGCCGCCGCGTTCAAGCTGGGTATCGCACTAGAAGTGACGTATCTCGAGCGCGACCACGCCAAAGCGGTAGATGTTGCGCGTGATATCGCTGCCCGACCGAGCAAGCGCCGTCCAGATTATGTTTTGCTGGGTAACGAGGGCGGATTCGGACCAGCTTGTTTGCGCATTCTCGACGCTGCGGGCATACCGGTGTTGATGGTCTTCAACGGTATTTCGGATCTCTCGCAACGCAAACTCAGCGGCGCTCCCCGAGAAAAGTACAAGCTTTGGATAGGGACACTCGAGCCTGGCGCAGAAGACGCCGGTTACTTAACGGCGAAAGCTTTGATTGAAAAAGGACGTTCCGCTGCCTGGGCGACCAAGGGCGAGAGTTTGCACCTGGTCGCACTCAGTGGCGACAAGCTCACTCCGTCCTCCTTTTTGCGCGCCCAGGGTATGCGCCGGGCCGTGGTGGAGGCGGGTGATGTGGTGCTCGATCAAGAGGTTTTCAGCGGCTTCAACCGGGAGCGCGCGGCTGAGCAAATGCAGTGGTTGTTGCAGCGTTACCCGCAGACGCGGCTGGTGTGGGCCGGTAATGATCTGATGGCTTTTGGTGCCATGGATGCGGCGAAAAGCCACAATTTGTTACCCGGTCGGGACATGCTGTTCAGCGGCATCAACACCTCTGCAGAAGCGTTGGAGGGCCTACGCAGCGGCGATCTCAGTGCGCTTGCCGGAGGGCATTTCATGCTCGGCGCCTGGGCCCTGGTGATGGTGTACGACCACCACCATGGGCGTGATTTTTCGCAGACCGAAGGCGTGGAGACGGTCCAGCCAATGTTCAGTCTGTTTAGCCCCGAACAGGCCGCTCGCTTCAGCCAGTTGTACGGCGAGGGGCGTTTTGACGCGATTGATTTCAAACGCTTCAGCAAGTTTCACAATCCGCAGTTGAAGCGCTATAACTTTGAGTTCCAGCAGCTTCTTGGCAGGAAAGGCTAGTCGGTGCGCGATCAGGGTGTTCAATCCGTTGCCAACAAGCTGATTAAACGCATCAGCCTCTACTGTGTCGCCTGTGTGCTGGCTATCGGTGTTGTGGAGGGGTGGTATTCCTGGCGGCATGTGTCCGAAGAATTCGACAAGGGGCTCAAACTCATTGCCGAAGCGCAGCTGCCTCTGTTGGCCGTGAGTGTGTGGGAAGCCGAGCCCTTGGTGATCCAGCGCCAGCTGATGCAGATCAGCCAGCAGCCGTACATCGGCTATGTGCGACTGCGCGCGGATATCGGTGCCGTGTTTGAGGCGGGTGATAGCAAGTTGCATAACCATCCGGATGCACATGTGTTCAATCTTGCGCAACCCTACGATCGTGATATTTCATTGGGTACATTGGAACTGGCCCCGGATCCCACTGTTTTGTATTACGAAGTGGGCCGCTCGGTCGGCGTTGCGATGTTGGGGTACGGCGTTCTGTGCCTTCTGATTATTTTGTTGCTTAAGCGTGAAGTGGAGCGACCTCTGCGGCATATTTTGGAATATGTGGCCGCATCGCCTGACCGGCGCAAAAATCAAGTCCTTTTGGTTGAGCGCGGGCAGGATCACCGCAGGGACGAGATTGACATCGTCGTCGAAGGTTTCCAGTCCTTGCACAAAGAAATTGACAAGCAAATGCGTGAGTTGGACTCCGAAGTCGCAAATCGCACCAATGCTCTTCAATCGGCGATGGAATCCATTCAGCAACTTTCCATCATGGACCCATTAACGGGTTGCTACAACCGGCGCCTATTCAATGAGCGAATTGTGCAAGAGGCAGAGCGCGCTGATCGCTATCAGCGCGCTCTCACGCTGGTATTTGCCGACATCGATTTTTTCAAGCGTGTGAACGACACCCATGGCCACCTGGTGGGCGATCAGGCCCTGTGTCATGTCAGCACCATCATGCGCCGAGAAACCCGAGAAAGCGTGGATTGGGTGGTCCGCTATGGTGGTGAGGAATTTTTGTTGGTGTTGCCCGAAACCGAGCAGGAGCAGGCCATTGGCACTGCAGAACGCGTGCGCGCTGCCATCGCTTCCGAGCCACTGTTCGTGCGCGGGCAGCCTGTTTCGCTGACCTGCAGCTTCGGTGTTGCGCAATACCTCCCTGACGAGTCGCATGTGGCTTGGCTAGAACGGGTCGATAAGTGCCTTTACATGGCCAAGCAGACCGGACGTAATCGTGTTTGTGCGTGGGAAAACCGGGACATCCAAATTTGAAATGTGCATGCGCACGCTCGTTCAAGTGGCATGCGCCTGCGCCAAACAATCGTGAAACAGACGCGTAGCCCGGGCCGGTGCCGGCGCATGGCGGGTGATCGCAAAAAATGTGCAGTCGTATTGGAACCTGGCTGGGGCAATGGCCTGCATCTGCCCTGCGGCCTCGAAGCTGGCTGCGTAGTGGGCGGGCAAAAATCCGACGAACTCTCCTGAAAGAATAAACGTGGCAATGGATTCCTGGTCAAAGCCGGTAGCGATCCGGCGCAGGCGAAGACGCTGGCTGACCTCCATATTGGGCGAGTGGTAGCCCAGCCCGGCAAAACGCAGGGCACGCATGGCATCCCAATCCAACGCTCCGTGGTCCGCGCCGTATAAAGGGTGCGCGGCACCGCAGTACAGCAGCATGCCCTCGTCAAACAGGTGCTGGTACTCCAACGCGCTGGAGCTGCGGTGACCGGGGACGATCCCGACTTGAAATTGTCCGTCCAACACGCCACGCTCTATCGCCGTGAGCGTACCCACGTGCAGACTTAGCGCAACGTCCGGTGCCGCCCTACTGAACAGCGCAATGGCTTGCCCGATCCGGGCCGCGGGGTTGCTGGCTGTTTTGTCGAATACGGCCACCTGCAGCTCGCCGCCCATGCGCTGGTGGATTTCATCGACGCCAGCACGGAAGGCGTCGGCGGCGGCAAACAGCTGCGCGGTTTGCGCGTAAATTTGCGCCCCTTCCGGGGTTAGGGAAAAGCCTGCGCGACCGCGGCTGCACAAACGCAGCCCTAAGCGGGTTTCCAGGTCTTTGATGTGCCGGCTTACCGTGGATGCACCGATGTTGAGCTCCAGTTCGGCGGCGGCCATTCCACCGCAGTCAACTACAGTGCGGAACACCCGCAGCAAGCGCAAGTCCATGTCGCTGATTTGTCCCAGTGGCGCGTGGCTTGGTGTGGTCGCCGGTGTTTGCGTGTTTGTTTGCATAAACCTGCAAGTAAAGAGTGATAATTTGTGCTTTATACGCGTAAACACCCACGAAAATCGGCCTTCGGCGCTTTAAACCCCATTCTTATATTTCTGGAGGCCTTATGAAACTCAACGACACCACCGCAGGCGAGCCCCTTTCCACCGCCAGCGATATCGCCCAAAGCCCGGCATGGATGGACGCGCACTGGATGGCCTACACGGGGAACCGGAATTTCAAGGCGAATCCGCGCATGATGGTTAGCGCCGAAGGCATGTACTACACCGACGACCGGGGCCGAAAGGTTCTGGACGGGCTCTCCGGTCTGTGGTGCTGCGGCCTGGGCCATTCGCGCCCCGAAATCACCGCCGCAGTGGCTAAGCAGCTGGGCACCATGGACTATTCACCGGGTTTCCAGTACGGCCATCGCTTGTCGTTTGAGCTGGCTAACAAGATCAAAGAACTCACTCCGGACGGCCTGGACAGCGTGTTCTTCACCGGCTCGGGCTCCGAGTCCGCAGACACCTCGTTGAAGATGGCCCGCGCCTACTGGCGCCTCAAAGGACAAGCCAGCAAAACGCGTTTTATCGGCCGCGAGAAGGGCTACCACGGCGTGAACTTCGGCGGCATCTCGGTCGGCGGCCTGGTCATCAACCGCAAGATGTTCGGCCAGGGCGTCGAGGCGGATCATCTGCCGCACACCCAGCTGCCCGCTAACGCTTTTTCGCACGGCATGCCCAAGAACGGCGCGGAGCTGGCCGACGACCTGCTGCGCTTGATCGCGCTGCACGATGCATCCAACATTGCCGCAGTCATTGTCGAACCCATGTCCGGCTCGGGCGGCGTGGTGGTTCCGCCGGTGGGTTATTTGCAGCGCCTGCGCGAGATTTGCACGGCCAACAACATCCTGCTGATTTTTGATGAAGTGATCACCGGCTTCGGCCGCTTGGGTGCTTACACCGGCGCAGCCGCGTTTGGCGTAACGCCCGACATCCTGAACATGGCTAAGCAGGTGACCAACGGCGCTGTACCCCTGGGTTGCGTGGTGGCCAAAAAAGACATTTACGACACTTTCATGGAAGGCGGCGGCCCAGAGTACATGCTCGAATTCGCCCATGGCTACACCTACTCGGCGCATCCCGTGGCCTGCGCGGCCGGCATTGCTGCGTTGGACGTGCTGGTGCGCGAAAACATGATCGAGCGCGTGGCCGCGATTGCTCCGTATTTTGAAAAAGCGGTGCACAGCCTCAAAGGCAGCAAGCACGTGGTGGACATCCGCAACTGCGGCCTAGCCGCAGGCTTCAGCCTCGCCCATGTGCCCGGCGAGCCTGCCCGCCGACCGTACGAGGTTGCCATGAAGTGCCTGGAAAAAGGCTTTTATGTGCGCTATGGCGGCGACACCATTCAAATCGCTCCGCCCTTCATCGTCACAGAGGCGCAAATTGACAGCTTGGTCAACGTCCTGGGCGAAGCCTTCAACGCCACGGCCTGATCGAGCCACAGCCGCTTCGGCCTTGCCCATGCATATCGCGATCCTGACTTTTGACGGTTTCAATGAGCTCGATTCGCTGATTGCTTTCGGCATGTTGGGACGTATCCGGCTCTTGGGCGATACCGATTGGCGCGTGAGCATTGCCAGCCCTGCATCCCGTGTTACTTCGATGAACGGGCTGACCCTGGACGCCCATATCGGCCTGCAAGAAGCGTGCAGTGCCGATGCGGTGCTCATCGGCAGCAGCATAAAGACCCGTGAGGTGGCGCAGGATCGCAGCATCATGGACATGTTGCAGCTGGACGCCCGGCGTCAACTCATCGCCGCGCAATGCTCGGGCACCTATTTGCTGGCCAAACTGGGTCTGACCGCGCAGCTCTCCGCCTGCACGGACAACACCAGCAAACCCTGGGTCCAGGCAGCCGGTGTGCGCGTGGTCAACCAAGCCTTTGTTGCCCATGGCAACATCGCCACTGCAGGCGGATGCCTGGCCTCGCACTACCTCAGCGCGTGGCTGGTCACACGTCTTAAGGGTGAAGCTCAGGCGCGTGAAATGCTGCATAACTTCGCGCCTGTGGGCGAGAAGGATTTGTATGTGGACCGCGCCATGTCACATGTGCTGGAACACGAGACCGCCCTTGCCTGAATCACGGCGAACCCTGCCTGCTGGCAGGTCGCATCTGTTTTTTTAACTTTCTTATCTGGAAACACGCCATGTCATCTCTCCCCATCGTCGGCCACTTGATCGGCGGCCAGTCCGTTACCACCGGCAGCCGTTCGCAAGACGTATTCAACCCCGCGACCGGCCAAGCCGAGAAGCGCGTGCTGCTGGCTGACAAAGCCACGGTCGAGCAGGCGATTGCCAACGCCCAAGCTGCCTTTCCCGCCTGGCGCAACACACCGCCTCTCAAGCGCGCCCGCGTCATGGGTAACTTGAAGGTATTGCTGGAAAAGCACGCGGACGAAATCTGCCACATGATTACCGCTGAACACGGCAAGGTGCTGAGCGACGCCATGGGTGAACTGCAGCGCGGCATCGAAAACGTCGAGTACGCCAGCTATGCGCCCGAATTGCTCAAGGGCGAGCACAGCAAAAACGTGGGCCCTGCCATCGATTCCTGGAGCGAGTTCCAGGCCCTGGGCGTCACCGCCGGCATCACGCCATTCAACTTCCCCGCCATGGTGCCGCTGTGGATGTGGCCCATGGCCGTGGCCTGCGGTAACTGCTTCATTTTGAAGCCCTCTGAGCGTGACCCGACCAGCACCTTGCGCATCGCTGAATTGGCGCTCGAAGCGGGCTTGCCCCCTGGCGTGCTGAACGTGGTGAACGGCGATAAAGAAGCCGTGGACACGCTGCTGACGGACCCGCGCGTCAAAGCCGTGAGCTTTGTCGGTTCCACGCCGATTGCGGAATACATCTACTCTGAAGGCTGCAAGCACGGTAAGCGTGTGCAAGCTCTGGGCGGCGCCAAGAACCACGCCGTGGTGATGCCTGATGCCGACGTGCCGAACGCGGTGAACGCTCTGATGGGTGCGGCATTTGGCTCCTGCGGCGAGCGCTGCATGGCGATCCCGCTGGTGGTGGCGGTGGGCGATGCAACCGCGGATGCGGTGATTGCGGGTCTGAAAGCCGAGATGGCCAAGATGACCGTGGGCTCGGGCTTCGATGCCAAGAGCGATATGGGGCCGCTGGTCACGAAGCCGCATTTCGAAAAGGTCAAAGGTTATGTGGACCAGGGTGTGGCCGAAGGCGCAACCCTGCTGGTTGATGGCCGGAGCGTGAAAGTCGCCGGACATGAAGATGGTTACTTTCTGGGCCCCTGCCTGTTTGACAACGTCAAACCTGGCATGAAGATTTACCAGGAAGAAATTTTCGGACCGGTGCTCGGTGTCGTGCGCGTGAAAACGCTGCAAGAAGCGATGGACCTGATCGACGCGCACGAGTACGGCAACGGCACCTGTATCTTCACCCGCGATGGCGAAGCGGCGCGCTACTTCACCGACAACATCCTGGTCGGCATGGTGGGCGTGAATGTCCCCCTGCCGGTGCCGGTGGCTTACCACTCGTTTGGCGGCTGGAAGCGCAGCCTGTTTGGCGACCTGCACGCCTACGGCCCCGACGCCGTGCGTTTCTATACCAAGCGCAAAACCATCACCCAGCGCTGGCCCTCTGCGGGCGTGCGCGAGGGCACGGTGTTCAGCTTCCCTAGCAGCAAGTAAAGCGTTTGGCGCAGCGGCAGCGCACCGCAGGCCTTTGTCAAAAGGTCTCGGTGTGCCCGTCCACCACCAGCTCCTGGCCGCTGATGCGCGCGCCTGCGGCTGATGTGACAAACAAGGCCATGTTGGCGATGTCCTGCGCCGACACAAAGGTGCGCAGCGACACGGTGCGGGTCAACTCCGCGCGCACTGCATTCAAGGTCGCGCCGGTGGCGGCGGCCTGCGCCGCGATCACCCGGTCCATGCGGTCGCCCGACACCGAGCCCGGGCAAATGCAATTCACCCGCACCCCGGCTGGTCCCAGTTCTTGCGCTAATGCTTTGGTCAGGCCGCGAATCGCCCATTTGGCAGCGGTGTAAGGCGCGCGCTGTGGCAGGCCGAACAGCCCGGCGGTAGACGACATGTTGACGATGGAGCCGCTGCCCTGCGCGCGGAAAATCGGCGCAGCAAAGTGGGCGCATAAAAACACCGAATCCAGGTTCACCGCGATACACCGCTGCCAGTCGGCAAAGGCCATGTCTTCGACGTTCGCCGTGGGGCCGGACACGCCGGCGTTGCTGACCATGATGTCCAGCCCGCCCAGGTGCGCCGTGGCTTGCGCAAACAGTTCGCGAACCTGCGATTCCTGCGCCACATCGCACAGCATGCCGCGCAGATGGGGGCGCACTTGCAGCGCGTTATCCAGCGCCGCCGCATCGGCATCGCAGATGTAAACGCGGGCACCGGCAGCCGTGAAGGCATCGGCCATCACCAGCCCGATGCCGGATGCGGCTGCGGTGATTAAGACCCGTTGGTTCTGGTGCGTCATGGCGATATCCCGTTGCGTAAAACCCCCAAAGGATAATCCCCTCAACATGGCATTGATTACCCTACTGGACGCCCAACTCGCTTTTGGGCACGTACCCCTGCTGGACCATGCAGGTTTTTCATTGGAAACAGCCGAACGCGTCGGTCTGATCGGGCGCAACGGCACGGGCAAATCGTCCATGCTCAAAATCCTGGCCGGGCTGGAGAAGCCCGACGACGGCTTGGTGCAGGTGCAAAACAACACCCGTATCGCCTACGTCGCGCAGGAGCCGCAGCTCGATGCCGCGTCCAGCGTCTTCGATGCGGTAGCTGATGGTCTACAGCGCGTACGCTACCTGATTGATGAATATTCCCAGGGCCACGGCGATTTGGACGCCATGCAAAGCGAAATCGAGTCGCTGGATGGTTGGAACTGGGAACAGCGCGTGGGTGAAACCTTACAACGCCTGCACCTGCGACCCGATGCCATCGTCAGCACCTTGTCGGGCGGAACCAAAAAGAGGGTAGCCCTGGCGCAGGCTCTGGTGGCGCAACCTGACGTGCTGCTGCTCGATGAGCCAACCAACCACCTGGATCTGGACTCCATTGAATGGCTGGAGGGCCTGCTGGTCGACTTCAAGGGCAGCATCATCACCATCACCCACGACCGCTCGTTTTTGGACAACGTGGCGACCCGCATCGTGGAGCTGGACCGCGGCAAGCTGCTGTCCTATCCCGGCAACTTTGCTGCGTACTTGCTGCAAAAAGAAGAGCAGCTCGCGCAAGAGGCCGTCATCAATGCGCGCGCGGACAAGCTCCTGGCGCAAGAAGAGGTGTGGATCCGCAAAGGCGTGGAAGCCCGCCGAACCCGCGCCACGGCACGCATCGTGCGCCTGGACAATTTGCGCGCTGCCCGCGAGGCGCGTCGCGAGGTCGTGGGCAGCGTGAATATGGACGTGAACAGCGGCGCGATCAGCGGCAAGTTGGTCGCCGAGTTGACCCATGTCTCCAAGACTTTTGGCGACCGCAAAATCGTGCACGACTTTTCCGCGACGATTTTGCGCGGCGACAAGATTGGCCTGCTCGGGCCTAACGGCGCGGGCAAGACCACTCTGCTCAAACTCATTCTGGGCGAGCTGCAACCCGACCCGGCACCGGCCAACGCCCCTGCGCCCGAACCCGGCCACAGCCCTTGGGGCACGGTGCGGCAGGGGGCGAATATTGCCGTGGCGTATTTCGATCAGATGCGCAACGCGCTGAACATGGACGCCACGCTGGAAGACTTCATCAGTCCGGGCAGCGAGTGGATCGAGATCGGCAACCGCCGCCAGCACGTCAAAAGCTACCTGGGCGACTTTTTGTTCTCACCCGCACGCGCTAATTCGCCGGTGCGTTCATTGAGCGGTGGCGAGCGCAACCGGCTGTTGCTGGCACGCCTGTTCGCGCGCCCGGCCAATGTGCTGGTGCTCGACGAACCCACTAACGACCTGGACATCGACACCCTGGAGCTGCTCGAAGACCTGCTGCAAAACTACGACGGCACGGTGTTTCTGGTCAGCCATGACCGCACCTTTTTGGACAATGTGGTCACCAGCACCATCGCATTTGAGGGCGATGCGCGCTGGCGCGAGTTCGAAGGCGGCGTGCAAGACTGGCTGATCCAGAGCAAGCGCGCCAACGCGATCGCCCAGGCTAAAGGCCAAAAGGGCGCGCAAGCGTTTCACTACGAACGCAGCGAAGCCATCAAAGCTCTGGCCGCACCACCAACGACAACCCCAACGCCCGTGGCACCCGCAGCCAAGACCCGCAAGCTCAGCTACAAAGAACAGCGTGAGCTCGAAGCATTGCCCACGCAGATCGCTGCGCTAGAAGCCGAACAAGCCGCCATTCACGCTGAGCTGGCTGATGGCAGCCTGTACGCCCGCGACAACGCGTTGGCCCTGCAACGCACCCAGCGTGCGGCGGATATCGATGCAGAGTTGATGGCGGCGCTGGAGCGCTGGGAGGCTTTGGGGGGCTGAGGCCCTTCAGCCGATATCGCTCATGGCGCGACCACCGCCAGATTCGGGAAGTAGCTGCGATAGCGCGCAGCATCCCGCGTAAGCAGCCGCAGGTTCCCAACCAGCGCATGCGCGCCGATGTAGAAATCCGGCATGGGTGAGGTTTTGTTGCCCTGGGTCTGGCGGTAAACCTTGAAGGCTTGGCCCGCCAAAAAAGCGGCGTCCCAGGGCAGGGCTTCGCGCACCAGTGGCAGGCCAGATAACGCGGCTTCCAGATCGCTGGCCCGCTCGAAGCGCGGGCTGAGTTCGGCCAGGATCAGCGGGTTGATCACCAGCGGCCCCAGCGCTGCGCAGTGTTCCAGTTGGTCCAGCGACCAGTCGGCCCATTGCGGGTCGTCGGCCAGCACGTCAATCAGGATGCAACTGTCCACGAGCGTGCCGCGTGGCAAGGCTTGCACCAGGTAGCGCGCATCTGGTTCGGCTACTCGCAGCGCGCTTATTGCCATGAATCAGGTCCGCAAAAACGCCATGAATTCGTCGGTCCCCATGTCTTTGAATTGCAGCGCGTTGGCGCTGCCGCGCACCCGCGCGAAGGCGGCGCGTGCGCTGGTGGCCGGCGCGGCGACTGCGCGCAAGACCACGTCGCCGTTGTCGCGGACCTCAAATTCAACTTCGCTGTGCGGATACAAACCGGCTTTCTCGCGCACGGCCTGCGGAATCGTGACCTGTCCCTTGCTGGTGATTTTCATGGCAATCCTTACTTTGTTAGTAAGAATCTTACTCTTGGTCATGTCTGGTACGCAAGCAGGCGCCGGTGGCTTGGTGTGAACCTCCAGAGCACTGGTTACCGATGCGTACACGCATCCATCACAATCACCCGGAGCCGCCGCGCGTCATAAAGCCGCAGCGGTATTTTTCATCGCACACGGCCCCTCATGATTCTTATCGCCGGTTCTTCCAATCTGGACTTTGTGGTGCGCGCCCACCATATTCCCGCGCCGGGCGAGACGGTGTTGGG
>CAIOUR010000114.1 GCA_903861575.1 uncultured beta proteobacterium
CGACCGCCATGCGCGGCCCCTCGCTCGGGTTCATCTCGCCTTTCAAATAGGCCCAATACTCCCCCTCGCGGTACAGCGGGAAATAATCCCCGCTGACCCGTTGCGCCTCGAAATCGTGCCGCAACTGCGCGATGCTGCTGTTCTTCGCCTTGCGCTCTAAAGGGCCGTCCTCGATCATCTGCACCAGCGCGTCCTCGAACTTGTGCGACATCCACACATGGCTGTCCCGTTCCAGCTTGTATACCTCCTTCGCAGCGTCCGGCAATGCGTCGTACAACGCCTGCACCCGGTCTTTCGCCTTCTCGCGGGTCCGCTCAAACGCCAGCTTTTTCTTCCAAGTCCGCTCCTCGTCCTGCAACTGCGCAATCGTCCGCACCCCCAGCATGGGGCGGCCTTGGTTCCAATTCTCGCCGGGTACGCTGTCCTGCTCCTGTCCGCTGCGCTGCTTCATCAACTCCCGCAACACGGCAATCTCCTTCGCCGCCGCCTTGGCATCCGTCAAGGTCACAAAACCCTCGGCGGGAGTCAGCCCGTACAGCGTCGCCTCATGCATCACATTCGCGAGGTGCGTCTTTTCCGTGTCCGACAACCGGCTATGCTTCTCGGATATGCCGTCCGCGCCAAGCTTCTCCACCGCATGGAATTTGTTCTCGGTGCCGTCCGCATGGTTCGCCTGTGCGTACCGGTCCCCCACTTGGATTTTACGGCGGTAGGCTTCCATCATGGAAGCCAGCTTTGCGTAATCCGTCATGCCGGGTAGCATCTGCTTGGCAACGTCCACCAGTTGCAGCCCCGTCAACAACCCCAACTGCTGCCGCCGCCGCTTCGCGTTCAACTGCCGCCACTGCTGCAAACCCCACCGCTTTAGGCTTTGCGCCTTGCTCTCGCGGGTCGCCAGGTCGATGTCCGCGAACAGGTCGGACACCGACGAGTGTTTGGAATAGCGGATGTCGGGGTTCAGGTTCGACGGCTTGCCGTTGGGGGCTAGGCGTGGCTCGTTCCCCCGTGGCTCGTTCCCACGCTCAGTCGTGGGAACGCTTTCCGACCCCCCCCCAAACGAAAACCGCTTTTGTTCGCCGACACCACTCCACTGCCCACTTCCCTTAAGCTTCGATTCCGCCCTTGCCAGCAACGCCCTCGCCTCCACCTGCGTCAGCGGCTTTTTCAGCAAGCCCAGCCGCCTTAACGCCCTCATCACCAGCGCAATCACACGGGCCAGCCACGGCGACTTGACACCCTGCCGCGCCATCTTCGATATCACCTCGTCCGCCACCATCCGCTTGTCGTAATCCGCATCCTCTTGGAAGTAGTCGGCATTCCGGTTCACCACCGCGCCCGTCTCGGGGTCACGGCCCGACAACTCAACCCACTGCATTCTAAACGCCGCGTCTGTCTTCGCCGCCTGCTCGATTGACGACATTAAAGCCGCGTGTTCCTGCGGGTTCAGCAAGCCCCTAAGCCCCAGATGGCCTACCAGTTCCTCCCGTAGAATCTCCCGCAAGTGGCCCTCGTCGCGGATGTTCCCCGCCACCAGCGTCAACACCGGCTTGCCCTC
>CAIOUR010000115.1 GCA_903861575.1 uncultured beta proteobacterium
CCAACAACTCTGGCCGGCTGGAGTCTGGGAAAAATTGCTGCTGGACCTGACCCATACCGAAAATCCCCAGCGCAAAGGCGGCCACGGTCAATCCGATGGTGATCCACCGAAAACGCACGCACCAATTGACGGTGGCGCGAAAGGCCTCATAAAAAGGGGAATCAAATGTTTCCGTATGACTTCCCTCGGCGTGATGTGCCGGTGCTTTGAGCAGCAGGACACCCAAGTACGGCACAAAATAAACTGACGCAAACCAGCTCAACACCAACGCCATGACCGTCACCGCAAAAATTGCGAAGGTGTATTCACCGGTGACCGATTTGGCAAGACCGATTGGCAGGAAGCCTGCCGACGTAATCAATGTACCTGTCAGCATGGGCATGGCAGTGACCTCATAGGCAAAAGTCGCTGCTCGTACCTTGTCATAGCCCTCTTCCATTTTTCGCACCATCATTTCCACGGCGATGATGGCATCGTCAACCAGCAAACCGAGCGCAATGATCAAGGCGCCCAGCGAGATTTTGTGCAAGCCGATGCCGCAGTAATACATCCCCAAAAAAGTGACTGCAAGCACCAAAGGAATCGTGATTCCCACGACCAGTCCGGGGCGGATATCCAGCACATAACGCCGATACCAGGGATGTGAGCCGCTGCGCGTGTGCAGCCCCAAGCTGAGAAAACTCACTGCCAGCACAATCACCACTGCTTCAATCAGGGTATGGATGAATTCCTCCACCGACCGGATGACCGCCCCAGGCTGGTCCTGGACTTCAACCAAACGGATGCCAGCAGGCATTGCAGCATTCATCAGCGCACTGGCTTCCCGTAAATTCTTTCCCAGCGCGACGATATCTCCGCCTTTGGCCATTGAAATACCCAAAGCCACCACACGCTTACCTTGAAAACGCACCCGCGTCAAAGCGGGATCAGCGTAGCCGCGCTTGATTTCAGCGATATCACCCAAACGCAATTGCTTGCCCGAGTTCGCCCGGATCGGCATATCCCGTAATTGCTCCAAAGCAGAAAAAGGGCCGGCAACCCGGACTTGCACCGCGTCGTCAGGCCCCTGGACGGCGCCCGCGCTTTCCATCGCGTTTTGATCATTGAGTTGCCCAAGGACCTGGTTCAGATCCAAACCCAACTGAGCCAAGCGCTTATGGGAGATTTCAAGATAAATCTTCTCGTCCTGAACCCCGAACAGCTCTACCTTGCGCACATCGCGAACCCGCAAGAGCTTCTGCCGAATATCGTCTGCAAAAGTCTTTACCTCGGCGTCACTGAAACCATCGGAATCCAAGGCGTAAATGGTTCCGAACACGTCTCCAAATTCATCGTTAAAAAATGGCCCCATCACGCCCGACGGAAGCGAGCCCTGCAATTCACCGACTTTTTTCCGTATGGTGTACCAGGTGTGATCCACGTCGCGACCGGTAGTTGCCTCGCTGACATTGAACAAAATGGTGACTTCGCCGGCCTTGGAAAAACTTCTGATTTTGTCCACGCCGTTCACCTCTTGCAGCGTGCGTTCAATTTTGTCGGCGACCTGTTCAGCCATTTGCTGCGGCGAGGCCCCCGCCCAATTGGCTTTCACAACCATGGTGCGGAAGGTAAATGGCGGATCTTCATCCTGGCCCAACTGAAAGTAGCTGGCCAGACCGATGACCACGAGCGCAACGAGTAGATAGCGCGTAAGGGCCGAGTGCTCAATAGCCCAACGCGAAAGGTTGAACCCGGGTTGATTCGCTGGATCGCTCATAGACCGCTCACTTGCCCGTACCGGCTGCGGAGGCTGCATCATTAAGCTGGTAGAGCGCCACCTTTTGTCCTTCGGTCAAGACATGGACACCCGCCGTGACGACCTGGTCACCAGGCTTGATACCAGAGGTGACTAAAACCTCATTTCCTTGTACATCTCCCAGCGTGATGGCAACTTTCTTAACCGTCATCGCGGCGCTATCCAGAACCCAGACTGCCGTTTTGTTACCGGCCCGAAATAGCGCACTGGTGGGCAAACCAATGCCCTCCTTTACGCCAGTCACGCTCGCATGCGGCAACACCGATACGGTCGTACCCAATGCGGGAACATCCGCACCCTTGAGCGCCACTTTCACGGTGAAGGTGCGTGTCACGGGGTCAGCGCTGGGGGCAATTTCCCGCACCACACCGGCAAGCATGGTGCCACTCGCCCACACCCGC
>CAIOUR010000116.1 GCA_903861575.1 uncultured beta proteobacterium
ACCCGTGCCTGGTAGGTCTTGTCATCAAAGCGGATGGCATCGACATGTCCGACGACCACACCACTGGCTTTTACCGGCGCTTTAGGTTTCAGACCACCGACATTGTCGAAGCGGGCCGTCACCTGGTACGTCGTGGCCCATTGCAGGGTTAACAAATTAGCCGACTTCAAAGCCAAAAATACCAAAGCCAATGCACCCAACAGGACAAACAGCCCTACCCACACATCGTTTTTAGAACGTTCCATAGCGCTTGTTTTCCTAGATACTGAACATCAAAGCGGTCAACACAAAATCCAGCGCCAGTACCGTGAGCGACGCCAGTACCACCGTGCGCGTCGTCGCCAGGGACACGCCCTCTGGCGTCGGTTGGGCCAAAAACCCCTGTAACAGCGCGATAAAACTAACCGCCAAGCCGAAGATCACGCTTTTTAGCACGCCGTTTCCGACATCCGCCCACACGTCCACCCCACTTTGCATCTGGCTCCAGAACGCTCCGGCATCCACGCCAATCATCACCACGCCGACCAACCATCCGCCGAGAATACCCATGGCCGAGAAGATCGCCGCCAGCAGGGGCATGGCTACTACGGCACCCCAAAATCGCGGGGCCAATATCCGTCGCACAGGGTCAACCGCCATCATTTCCATTGCGCTGAGCTGTTCGCCGGCTTTCATCAAACCAATTTCTGCCGTGAGCGAGGTCCCCGCACGCCCGGCAAACAAGAGCGCGGAGATAACCGGGCCGAGTTCGCGAACCAGGCTTAGCGCCACCAACAGGCCCAGCGCCTCCGATGAGCCATAACGCTGCAAGGTGTAATAACCCTGTAAGGCCAACACGAATCCGACAAAAGTGCCGGACACCATGATGATGGCCAGCGAGTAGTTACCCATGTAATGGATTTGATCGGTGACCAGCCGAAATCTGCGCAACAGGGCGAAGCCTGGCCAGACAAGACGGGCGAACAGACGCGCGCCGAAACCCCAGTCAGCCAAGGCCAGGCGAACAGAAAATCCGATTTCACCGGGATGCCACAGGCTGCGTAAAGGCAATTTCACACCAATCGCTCCACGCCAAAGTCATCAGCCAGTGGACTGGCCGGGTAATGGAATGCCACCGGACCTGTAGGTAAGGCGTTTACAAACTGGTGCACCAACGGGTCGGTACTGTGGAGCACCTCGTCCGGGGTGCCCGCAGCCGCGACCTTGCCGTTGGCGAGTATGACCACGTGGTCAGCGATCTGGAAGGTTTCATGTAAGTCATGGGACACCACGACGCTGGTCAAGCCCATGGCATCGTTGAGTTTGCGAATCAACCGCGCGGTGGTTCCAAGGGAAATAGGATCCAAACCGGCAAATGGTTCGTCGTACATCAGCAGCTCCGGATCCAGCGCGATAGCGCGCGCGAGCGCAACCCGCCGCGCCATCCCACCAGAAATTTCCGAGGGCATCAGATCACGCGCTCCGCGCAGGCCCACCGCGTTGAGCTTCATCAGCACAATATCGCGCAACATCGCAGGAGGGAGGTCCGTATGTTCGCGCAACGGGAACGCCACATTGTCGAAAACACTCAAATCGGTGAACAAAGCACCGAATTGGAACAACATGCCCATACGACGGCGCGCAGCAAATAGTGCTTCCTGATCGAGTGCCCCCATATCCCGGGGTGTTTGCGAACTGCCTTGAGGATCAGCCAAAAGCAGCTGCCCGCTCTGAGCGCGGTACTGTCCGCCAATCAGCCGCAAGACCGTGGTTTTCCCACCACCCGAAGCGCCCATCAGCGCTGTGACTTTACCCCTGGGAATCGACAAGCTGACGCCATCCAAAATCCGCCGAGCACCGTAGCCGAAGCAGACTTCTTTCAGTTCTACGAGTGGGATCGGATCCGTGCTTGGCATGTGGGGCGTTTTTGAACACGCCAATGGCGACGTGGAAACAACCATTATCAATTAATTTTGTGATGCGAAGCCGGCCTCACGCAGGCCAATCCGGGTTCGCAACGACCGTGGATTAGCGCGGCAAGACGCTACCGCCCACCAGGAACGCATCAATCGAACGCGCCGCCTGCCGGCCTTCTCGAATCGCCCAGACGACCAGGGACTGCCCGCGCCGCATGTCACCAGCAGCAAATACTTTGGGCACATTGGTCAGGTATCCGCCTTCGTCCGCATGCGCGCGGGCGTTACCGCGGGCATCTTTGACCACGCCAAAGGCCCCCAACACGCTGGCTACCGGGTTCACAAAGCCCATCGCGAGCAAGACCAAATCGGCTTTGACGATCTTTTCGGAGCCCGGGACTTCCACCATCTTGCCGCCCTGCCATTCGACACGCACGGTCTTCACGCCGGTAACCTTACCCTTTTCACCCACAAACTCTTTGGTGGAAATCGCGAACTCGCGCTCACACCCCTCTTCGTGGCTCGAACTGGTGCGCAGCTTGAGCGGCCAGTACGGCCAGGTCAGCGGGCGGTTTTCTTCAACCGGTGGTTCGGGCATCACCTCAAACTGCACCACCTCCACCGCGCCGTGGCGATTGGAAGTGCCAACGCAGTCGCTGCCGGTGTCACCTCCACCGATAACCACCACATGCTTGCCGTCCGCACGCAACTGGCCCTTGAGCTTGTCACCCGCATTCACCTTATTTTGCTGAGGCAAAAATTCCATCGCAAAGTGAATGCCCGCCAGATCGCGTCCCGGCACCGGCAAGTCACGCGATTGCTCAGATCCACCAGTCAACAAGACGGCATCGAATTCCGCTTGCAGCTGGCTGGCGCTGATGGTCTCCTTGGACCAATTAGTAACCTTGGAGTCTTGAGGCCATTCGCCCACCATGGCACCGGTGCGGAAGACCACGCCCTCGGCCTGCATCTGCTCCACACGCCGGTCAATGTGGGACTTCTCCATCTTGAAATCCGGAATGCCATAGCGCAACAAGCCACCCACACGGTCGTTCTTCTCGAACACGGTGACGGCGTGCCCCACCCGGGCTAGTTGTTGTGCCGCGGCCAAGCCCGCAGGCCCGGAACCGACTATTGCAACTTTTTTGCCTGTCTTGGTAACAGCCGGTTGGGGCTTGACCCAACCCTCAGCCCAAGCCCGGTCGATGATGGCGTGTTCAATAGACTTGATTCCCACCGCGTCGTCATTCACATTCAAGGTGCACGCCGCCTCACAGGGCGCCGGGCAGATACGGCCAGTGAACTCCGGGAAATTGTTGGTGCTGTGCAAAACATCAATCGCCGCACGCCAGTCATTCTGGAACACCAACTCGTTGAAGTCCGGAATGATGTTGTTGACCGGGCAGCCGTTGTTACAAAACGGCGTACCGCAATCCATGCAGCGCGCGCCCTGCACCTTGGCCTGTTCGGGGCTGAGCGCGATGACGAACTCCGCATAGTTTTTCACGCGCTCAGGCACAGGCTTGTAGCCCTCTTCGATGCGCTCAAACTCTTTGAAACCGGTGATTTTTCCCATGGTCTGTTCCTTGGATGTTGCTGGGCTGCTGCGGCTTAACCGGCCACGGCCTGTGCGGCTGTCTTTTTGGCATGGATTTCGGCCAGAGCGCGTTGGTATTCCTTGGGGAAGACCTTCACGAATTTCGTACGGGCGGCATCCCAGTCGTCCAACAAGGCACGGGCCCGCTTGCTGCCGGTCCAGCGGTTGTGTTCGGCCAAGAGGCGGCGCACGGTCGCCTCGTCGGTGTCGCCCAGATGCCAGATGCCGCGGTCCATGGTCTGCTCCTGCTCTTGCGCGGGTAACACGGTCTTCAGGTCCACCATGGCCAGATTGCATCGGCTGGCGAACTGACCGTCTTCGTCGTAGACGTAGGCCACGCCGCCGCTCATGCCGGCAGCGAAGTTGCGCCCGGTTTGACCCAGAACGAGCACCGTCCCGCCTGTCATGTATTCGCAGCCATGGTCCCCGGTGCCCTCCACGACAGCGGTCGCTCCCGACAGACGTACCGCAAAGCGCTCGCCGGCCACACCGCTGAAGAAGGCCTCGCCCGCCGTGGCACCATACATCACCGTGTTACCCACAATCGTGTTGCGCAAGGCGTCGCCCCGGAAGTCGATGCTCGGACGCACGACCACACGACCACCCGACAGGCCTTTACCGGTGTAGTCGTTGGCGTCACCAATCAGGTACAGCGTGATGCCTTTGCATAGGAATGCGCCGAAGGACTGGCCGCCGGTGCCCTCCAACTGGATGCGGATCGTATCGTCGGGAAGGCCTTCCGGATGGACCTGCGTGACCGCGCCGGACAACATGGCACCGACCGAACGGTTGACGTTGCGCGCAACCTCCATGAATTGCACGCGCTGGCCTTTGTCGATGGCGTCGCGGCTCTTGGCAATCAGCAGGTTGTCCAGCCCTTTGTCCAAGCCATGCGCCTGACTTTCGCAGTGGAAACGCGGCACATTGGCTGGTACAGGGGGCATCGCAAAAATACGGCTGAAATCCAGCCCGCTGGCTTTCCAATGGGCAATGCCCTTGCGGGTGTCCAGCAGATCAGCGCGACCGATCATGTCGTCGAACTTGCGGATACCCAGCTGCGCCATGATCTGGCGCACTTCTTCGGCGACGAAGAAGAAATAGTTCACCACGTGCTCGGGCTTGCCGGCAAATTTTTTGCGCAAGTCCGGATCCTGCGTGGCCACACCGACCGGGCAGGTGTTGAGGTGGCATTTGCGCATCATGATGCAGCCCTCGACGACCAGCGGCGCGGTCGCAAAACCGAACTCATCAGCGCCCAGCAGCGCACCGATCGCCACATCCCGACCGGTTTTCATCTGCCCGTCCGCCTGCACCCGCACGCGGCCACGCAAACGGTTCAACACCAGGGTTTGCTGGGTTTCAGCCAGACCGATTTCCCACGGGCTGCCTGCATGCTTGATGGAAGACCAGGGGGACGCACCCGTGCCCCCGTCGTGACCGGCGATCACGATGTGGTCGCTCTTGCACTTGGTAACGCCGGCAGCCACCGTGCCCACGCCGATCTCAGACACTAGCTTGACGCTGATACTCGCTTTGGGTGCCACGTTTTTCAGATCGTGGATCAGCTGTGCCAAATCTTCGATGGAATAAATGTCGTGGTGCGGTGGCGGAGAGATCAAGCCGACGCCAGGCACCGAGTAACGCAGCATGCCAATGTAGTTGGAGACCTTGTTCCCCGGCAGTTGGCCGCCCTCACCCGGCTTGGCACCTTGGGCCATCTTGATCTGAATCTGGTCCGCGCTGGAGAGGTATTCAGCGGTCACACCAAATCGACCCGAGGCGACCTGCTTGATCTTGGAGCGCATCGAGTCGCCCGCATTCAGCGGGTAGTCCACCTCGAACAAATCCTTGCCCAGCAGGTCGGACATGGTCTGCCCCTGGGTGATGGGAATGCCTTTGAGCTCATTGCGGTAACGCGCCGGGTCTTCGCCGCCCTCGCCGGTGTTGCTCTTGCCGCCGATGCGGTTCATGGCAATCGCCAGCGTCGCATGGGCCTCGGTCGAAATCGATCCCAGCGACATGGCCCCGGTGGCAAAGCGCTTGACGATTTCGGCTGCGCTTTCCACTTCGTCCACGGGAATCGCCTTAGTCGGATCGATCTTGAACTCGAACAAGCCGCGCAATGTCAAATGACGCCGGCTCTGGTCGTTGATGATCTGGGCGTATTCCTTGTAAGTGTTGAAGTTGTTAGCGCGGGTGCTGTGCTGCAATTTCGCAATCGCGTCCGGCGTCCACATATGCTCTTCGCCCCGCGCGCGCCAGGCGTATTCGCCGCCGGCATCCAGCGCATTGGCCAGCACCGGGTCGGCGCTGAACGCGGCATGGTGCATGCGGATGGCTTCTTCGGCGATCTCAAAAACACCGATGCCTTCGACGCGGCTGGGCGTGCCGGTGAAGTACTTGTTAACCGTCTCGCTGGACAGACCAATGGCCTCAAACAACTGCGCACCGCAGTAGCTCATGTAGGTGGACACGCCCATCTTGGACATGATTTTCGAGAGACCCTTGCCGATGGCCTTGATGTAGTTGTAAATCGCCTTGTCTGCGCCCAGATCGCCGCTGAGCGTGTGGTGCAAGTGCGTCAGGGTTTCCATCGCCAGGTAAGGGTGTACCGCCTCGGCGCCATAGCCGGCGAGCACCGCGAAATGGTGCACCTCGCGGGCCGTGCCGGTTTCCACCACCAGTCCGGCGGTGGTACGCAGACCTTCGCTGACCAGATGCTGGTGGATAGCAGACAGCGCCATCAATGCAGGAATGGCCACCTTATCAGGCCCCACGCCCTTGTCGCTGATGATCAGAATGTTGTTACCGCCCCGAATCGCATCGACCGCTTGCGCACACAAGGAAGCCAGTTTGGCTTCAACGCCCTCGTGGCCCCAGGACAGCGGGTAGGTGATGTCCAAGGTGGTACTGCGAAATTTACCGTGGGTGTGTTGCGCAATATCACGCAACTTGGCCATATCCGCGAAGTCCAGCACCGGTTGCGACACTTCCAGACGCATCGGTGGGTTCACCTGGTTGATATCCAGCAGGTTGGGCTTGGGGCCGATGAAAGACACCAGCGACATCACAAT
>CAIOUR010000117.1 GCA_903861575.1 uncultured beta proteobacterium
ACCGGCAATATGTTTGGCGACATCCTGAGTGACGCCGCCGCCATGCTCACCGGCAGCATCGGCATGCTGCCCTCGGCCAGCCTGAACGCCAAGAACCAGGGCCTGTACGAGCCCAGCCACGGCAGCGCGCCTGACATCGCCGGCAAAGGCGTGGCCAACCCGCTGGCCACCATCCTGAGCGCAGCCATGATGCTGCGCTTCAGCCTGAACCAGCCCGAAGCTGCTGCCCGCATAGAGGCGGCTGTGGACGCCGTACTCAGCCAGGGTCTGCGTACACCGGACATCTACAGCCCCGGCACGACCCAAGTCGGCACGCGCCAGATGGGTGACGCGGTGGTGAGAGCGCTGGCTTAACTTGATAGAAAAGGCAACGATATGACCAACGCCCAATCCGACATTTCATTGGCAGGCCAGAGCGACATCCGGCATCACCTGCACCCCTACACCCAGCTGCGCCAACTGGAAAAAGACGGACCTCTGGTGATCGTGCGGGGCGACGGTGTCCGAGTCTTTGATGAACACGGCAAGGCCTATATCGAAGGTATGGCCGGGTTGTGGTGTGCGTCGCTGGGCTTTTCGGAGAAGCGACTGGCCGACGCCGCCTTCAAGCAGATGACCACCCTGCCCTACTACCACGCGTTTTCGGGCAAGGTGCCGGGCCCGGTGACCGAGCTGGTGGAAACCATGTTCCGCTGGTCGCCGATTCCGAATGCCCGCGTGCTGTTTGCCAACTCGGGCTCCGAGTCCAACGACACGGCGTTCAAGCTGGTGCGCTATTACAACAACGCCCGAGGCAGGCCGCAAAAGAAAAAAATCATCGCGCGCAACAAGGGCTACCACGGCGTGACGGCGGCCGCTGCATCGATGTCGGGCCTGGGCACCATGCACCAGAACTTCGACCTGCCGCTACCCGGTATCGTGCGCGTCAGTTGCCCGCATTTCTATGGCTTCAGCCAGCCCGGCGAAACCGAGGCGCAGTTTGTGGACCGCCTGGCGCAGGAGCTGGAAGACACCATCCTGCGCGAAGGCCCGGACACCGTGGCAGCCTTTATCGCCGAGCCGGTGCAAGGCGCAGGCGGCGTAATCATCCCGCCGCCCGGCTACTTTGCGCGTGTCCAAACGATCTTAAAAAAGTACGACATCCTTTTCCTGGTGGATGAAGTGATCACGGCCTTTGGCCGTTTGGGCCAGAACTTCGGCACCGATGTGTACGACCTCAAGCCGGATATGCTGACAGTGGCGAAGATGCTGACCTCTGCGTACGTACCCATGTCGGCGCTGTATGTGTCTAACGAGATCTACCAGACCATCGCCGACGCCAGCGCCGAGATCGGCGTCTTCGGCCACGGCTATACCTACAGCGGGCATCCGCTGGCCTGCGCCATCGCGCTCGAAACCCTGCGCATTTACGAGAGCGACCACATCATTGCGCACGTGCAAAAAGTCGGTCCGCGTCTGCAACAGGGCATTCAGACCTTTAAAGGTCACCCGCTGGTCGGCGATGCGCGCGGCTTGGGCCTGATTGGGGCCATTGAATTGGCCGCTGATCCGGCCAACCGCACGCCCTTCGACCCTAAACGGGGAGTTGGTGCTTATCTGGTCAAGCGGGCCCAGCACCACGGCCTGATCCTGCGGGTGCTGATGGGCGATGTGATCGCCTTCTCGCCGCCGCTGATCATCACCGAGGCGGAGATCGACACAATGATTGAACGAACCCGCCTGGCGTTGGCTGATACGCTGGAATGGGTTAACAGCTGGCGCACGTAACTGCACACACATGGCCGCGCCTCGTGAGCGCACACAGGTATTCTATTGATGCAGACAAACTGGGCACACAGTTCAGTCTGCCACCGTTTTAAGACTGAAGGGGCGTTGAAATGAGCAAGTTAGTAGGGTTGGTAGGCTGGCGCGGCATGGTGGGTTCAGTCTTGATGGACCGCATGCAAACCGAGAACGACTTCGCGCTGATTGAGCCCGTGTTTTTCTCCACCTCCAACGCCGGCGGCAAGGCCCCGGCCCAGGCCAAGAACGAAACCACGCTGCAGGACGCGTTCAACGTTGACGCACTCAAACGCTGCGAGATCATCATCAGCACGCAAGGCGGGGACTACACCACCGAGGTGTTCCCCAAGCTGCGCGCCGCTGGCTGGAACGGCCACTGGATCGACGCCGCCTCCACCCTGCGCATGGCCAAGGACGCCATCATCGTGCTGGACCCGGTCAATTTGCCCGTGATCCACAAAGCCATGGCCGACGGCGGAAAAAACTGGGTGGGTGGTAATTGCACCGTGAGTTGCATGCTGATGGGTGTAGGCGCTCTGTTCAAGGCAGGCCTGGTCGAATGGATGTGCACGCAGACCTACCAGGCGGCCTCGGGCGGCGGCGCACAACATATGCGCGAGTTGCTAACGCAATACGGCACGCTCAACGGCGAGGTCCGGGCACTTTTGGACGACCCCCAATCGGCGATTCTGGAGATTGATCGCAAGGTGATTGCCAAGCAGCGCGGCCTATCAGCCCAAGAAACTGCCAACTTCGGCGTCCCCCTGGGCGGGTCGCTGATTCCCTGGATTGACAAGGATTTGGGCGACGGCACATCCAAAGAAGAATGGAAGGGCATGGCTGAGGGCAACAAAATTTTGGGTCTGGGCCCGGATTTCGGCAGCGCCATGATCCCGATTGACAGCACCTGTATTCGCGTCGGTGCGATGCGCTGCCACAGCCAGTCCCTGACCTTCAAACTCAAAAAAAATGTCCCGCTAGAGGACATTGAAGCCATGATCGCATCGGACAATGCGTGGGTGTCGGTAGTGCCGAACACGCGGGAAGCGAGCGTGAAGGCATTAACCCCGGTGGCAGTGACGGGCACCATGAACATCCCGGTCGGCCGCTTACGCAAGTTGGTGATGGGGCCCGAATACCTCGGGGCTTTTACCATTGGGGACCAGTTACTATGGGGCGCGGCGGAGCCCTTGCGTCGCATGCTGCGCATATTGCTGGAATGACAATTATTGCTGGAGTGATAATTGCGCCCGCGCGGTTGCTCCGCCGCCACTGGCCGATCACGGTACCGATTGAAAGACCTGCTCCATGATTGTTAGCAAATTTTTGTCTCGCGCGCTCACGGGCAGCCTGTTAGTCGTCTTTGGTTCTCTCACTGCGGGCGGTGCCTGGGCACTCACAGTGGGCAAAGCAACCGTACAGTCCAGCTTAGGTCAAGGACTTAGAGCCGAGGTAGATGTCAACATCGCCACGGACGCTGAAGCGGAGTCATTGACGACGGAGCTTGCGTCCGCACAAGCTTATTCAGCGGGTAACATAGATTTCAGCCCGGCACTTAAAGGCCTGAAGATAACGCTGCAACGCCGTGCCGTAGGCAACACAGTGATCCGCATTGTCGGCGAGCAGCCGATCAATGAGCCGGTGCTACAGCTGTTGGTGGATGTCCGCTGGAGTACCGGGAAAATGGTCCGGGCATTTACGTTGTTCATTGACCCCCCGGCAGCAGCAGAAAATGCCAAATCGGAACCGGGCGCTTTGGTCGGCGCAACCCCGGCCACCGTACTTGTTCCAGAAAAGATCCCGCCTGCACCAGCCCCTGTGACTGCTGAAGTACCTGTGGCAAAGGCCGAAGCAGTGCACTCCGCAACGGTGTCTGAGGCGCAGCCCTTGAGCAACGCGGCAGTAACCCGTCGCAGTACCGTGGTTCAAAAGGGCGATACTGCGCGTCAGATCGCAGCCCGACTACGCACCGAAAGCCTCACCACCGAGCAGCTCATGCTGGCCCTCTTGCGTGCCAATCCCGACGCCTTTATCGCCCACAACATCAACCGCTTAAAGGCGGGGGCCAAATTGACGCTGGAGCCACTGCCAGACCCACAAGGTCTGACAAGCGACGCGGCAGCGCGGGAAGTGGCACGCCAGGCGGCAGCCTGGCGCAAAGGGCTGGAAGGCGAGCCTGTTGGCAAGGCCAATGCAAACTCCAGCCCAAGCGGCGAAGGCCGCAGCGCCAACAAAAAAGTAGGTCCGGCACCGGAAGCCGCTAAAGCCCCCAGCGGCCAGGACGAATTGAAGCTGGGCGCCGCCAAGGAAAAGGACAAGGCCGAGGCAGAAAGACTAGCGGCCGAAATGCAGGCCAAGGAGGACAGCGAGCGCAAAGCCGAGTTGGCTAAAAATATTGAAGCCCTCAAAGAGGCCGCTGCAAAAACATCCGAGGCGGCTGGGTCGGGTACGGCGACCGCACCGGCACCCGAAAAGCCAGCATCAGCGACACCGGCGATCGTGCCGGCGGTTCCCGCTCAGCTTCCCGCCCCGCCGTCCGAAGCGCCTTGGGAAGCGGTATTGCAGTTCCTGGCATCGCTTGATACCACGGCCCTCGCGGGAGCAGGAGCTTTGGTGCTTTTGTTGGGCGCTTGGTTGCTTGCCCGGCGCCGCGCAGGCGCCAACGCTGACAGTAGCGCCGCATCCGCTGACCCGGCAGGAGCGCACGCATCGGATGAGACGCAGCCAACCGAGACTCCCCGAGAGCCATCGCTGGATACGCTGTCGGAAAACCTCACCATAACCGCTCCCGACCCGGAATTCCCTTCTCCGCCCGCGGCCCCCGCATCTCCGCCCAGCGTGCTCTTTGCTGACAGCCAGCTCAAGCCCAGTGACAATCTGGATGCGGTGGCCGAAGCAGATGTTTACCTCGCCTATGGACGCGATGCGCAGGCGGAAGAAATTCTGCGCGAAGCATTGAGCGTGACACCCAACAAGGTCGAACTGCACCAGAAGCTTTTGGACATTTTTGTTCTGCGCGGTGACGCGGACGGCTTTGCCCAGATTGCGCAAACCATGTCCACTTATCTGGACTCGCAAGGTCCGCAATGGCTCAAAGTATGCGAGTTGGGGGCATTGCTGGATGGCAATAACCCGCTGTACCACAACCACGCCAGCCTCGACAGCTTGGCACCAGGTGCCTTGGCATCAACGGGAGCACGGCCCCTTCCGTTGGAGTTTCCTGCGGGCTTGGATCTGAATCTGTCCAAGCCGGTGGAAAAGACGCCGGCAACAGCGGTTCATGACTTCCGTCCCAGCACGCAAGTGCAGCCGCTGGGCTTTGAGTTCAGCTCCCAGAATTTAGTGCTGAGCCCGGACGGCAATGCGGCGTTGGACACCGTGCAGCCCTGGAGCGCCCCGTCAGGGGACGAAGGGTCCCGCTTACTGGATCAAAAAATTGAGCTCGCGAAAGAATTCATTGCCGTCAGCGACATCGTCGGCGCACGCATTCTTTTGAACGAAGTTATCGAGCGCGCCCAAGCCAGTCAGCTGGAGCAGGCCAAACAACTGCTCGCTCAGATCGCTTAATGGGCGCAAAACGCTCCATAGGCCGCATCAGGTCTGAATCCGCATGCCGCGTATCGCCCTGGGGCTAAGCTACAACGGCGGCGCCTACCAGGGCTGGCAAAGCCAGCTATCGGGTCTGACTGTGCAGGACCAACTGGAGGGTGCGCTACGCCAGTTTGGCGGCAACCCTGTCTCCACCTTGTGCGCCGGTCGTACCGATGCCGGTGTGCACGCGCTGATGCAGGTGGCGCACTTTGACACGCCGCTGGAGCGCTCATCCCATTCTTGGGTGCGTGGAACCAATTCCTATCTGCCGCGCGACATTGCCGTCCAATGGGCTCGGGAGGTCGACCCCGCTTTCCACTGCCGCGCCAGCGCGCGATCGCGCCGATACAGCTATGTGTTGCTGCAATCCGAAATTCGACCCAGTGTCGAGGCGGGCCGAGTCGGGTGGGTATTTGGGGAGATGGCGCGTGGTGCCATGGAGCAAGCGGTCGGCTACCTCCTGGGAGAGCAGGATTTCAGCTCTTTCCGCGCCTCGCAGTGCCAGGCCTTATCGCCGGTTAAAACCATGCTGGCCCTCGACATCCACCAACGCGGTGCCTATTGGCGATTTGAGTTCGAAGCCAATGCCTTTTTGCACCACATGATCCGCAACATCATGGGGTGCCTGATTCAGATCGGCCAGGGCAAGAAGTCGCCGGAATGGATGGCCGAAGTGCTGGCTGCGCGCGACCGGCGTGCCGCTGCACCCACCTTCTCGCCGGATGGCTTGTACTTTCTCGGGCCCCGCTACGATGCGTGCTGGTCGCTTCCCCTACAAACCCCCACTTTTGACTGGCTGCCCTGATGTCCATGCCTCCTCCAGCGCGCACCCGAATCAAAATCTGCGGCCTGACCCGCGAAGCCGATGTGCTGGCAGCTGTCTCAGCCGGGGTGGATGCGATCGGCTTTGTGCTGTACGCCGCAAGTCCGCGTGCCGTCACGCCCGCACGGGCTGCGGCGCTGGCCCACTTGTTGCCACCGTTTGTAACGCCGGTACTGCTGTTTGTGAATCACTCTATAGAGGACTCAACCGCCGCTCTGGCTCTCGTGCCGGGGGCCTTGGCGCAGTTCCATGGTGATGAGACAGCTGCCCATTGCATAGCAGTGGCGCGCCAGTCCGGTAGGCCCTTTATCCGGGCGGCCCGGATTGATGAAAGTGCGCAGGGCGACGGCTTGGACCTCCTAGAATATGCTCAACATTATTCCGAGGCTCAGGCCCTCTTGCTGGACGCGCATGTTGCGGGTTATGGCGGGGGCGGTAAGGTTTTCAATTGGTCACTGCTTCCTCCAAACGTCGACGCTCACCTCGTCTTGAGTGGTGGACTCGACTCTGCAAATGTGGGCGACGGAATCGCCCTGCTGCGCCCTCGCTGCCGCACGCTGGCGATTGACGTCAGCTCCGGGGTCGAAGCCGATGCACCGGGGGGTGGCACCCTCAAAGGCATCAAGGACCCCGCAAAAATCCACCAATTCGTCGCTGCGGTTCGCGCCGCCGACCACCACCTTGCAGGAAAGCACTAACCGATGTCCACCTACGACCAACCCGATGCGCGGGGCCATTTCGGCATTTACGGCGGGAGTTTCGTCTCCGAAACGCTGACCCACGCCATCAATGAACTGAAAACGGCCTACGCGAAGTACCAACATGACCCGGAATTCATCGCGGAATTCAAGTCCGAGCTCGCCCACTTTGTAGGCCGCCCCTCGCCGGTCTACCACGCCGCCCGCATCAGCCGCGAAATCGGCGGCGCGCAGATTTACCTCAAACGCGAGGACCTGAACCACACCGGTGCGCACAAGATCAACAACACCATCGGCCAGGCCATGTTGGCGCGCCGTATGGGCAAGCCGCGCATCATTGCCGAGACCGGTGCCGGACAGCACGGCGTTGCCACAGCCACCATTTGCGCGCGCTACGGGCTGGAATGCGTGGTCTACATGGGCAGCGAAGACGTCAAGCGCCAAAGCCCCAACGTCTACCGCATGAAGCTGCTGGGCGCCACCGTCGTTCCCGTGGAAAGCGGCAGCAAGACGCTCAAAGATGCCTTGAACGAAGCCATGCGCGACTGGGTCGCCAATGTGGACAACACCTTCTACATCATCGGCACAGTGGCCGGGCCCCACCCCTACCCCATGATGGTGCGGGACTTCCAAAGCATCATCGGCCAGGAATGCATTCAACAAATGCCGGCGATGCTGGCGCAGATGAAAGCGGCGCATGAGCAGCCCGACGCCGTGGTCGCCTGTGTGGGCGGCGGCAGCAACGCCATGGGTATTTTTTATCCCTACATTCCCTTCATCAACACGCGCCTGATCGGCGTAGAGGCAGCAGGTGCGGGCCTGGATAGCGGCAAGCACTCGGCCTCCATCCAGCGCGGCAGCCCGGGCGTTCTGCACGGCAACCGCACCTACGTTTTGCAAGATGACAATGGCCAGGTCACCGAAACCCACAGCATCAGCGCCGGACTGGATTACCCCGGCGTCGGCCCCGAGCATGCGTTTTTGAGCGACATCGGCCGCGCTGAGTACGTCGGCATCACCGACGACGAAGCACTCGCTGCGTTCCACCACCTGTGCCGCACCGAGGGCATCATCCCGGCCCTGGAGTCCAGCCACGCGCTGTCCTACGCCATGAAGCTGGCCAAAACCATGCGCCCGGACCAGTCCATTTTGGTCAACCTCTCAGGCCGGGGCGACAAAGACATCGGCACCGTGGCGGATCTGAGCAACGGCGACTTCTTCTGCCGCCCCAGTTGCCAGGGGCAATCGGTCAAGGGCGGTGCCGCGCCCCAGGAAGCCATCCTCACATTCCACGGCGAGCGGGCCATCGCATGAACCAAGCACACCGCATCCAAACCACGCTGGCGGCGCTGAAGGCCCAGGGGCGCACCGCGCTGATTCCCTACATCACAGCGGGCTTTCCGTTTGCCGACATCACCCCCGATCTGATGCACGCCATGGTGCGCGGTGGGGCCGACGTCATTGAGCTCGGCGTCCCCTTCTCGGACCCCAGCGCAGATGGCCCCGTGATCCAACGCTCAGGCGACCGCGCACTGGCTTTCGGGATCGGCATGTCGCAGGTGCTGGAGATGGTGCGTGCCTTTCGCGCCACCGACACCCGGACACCCGTTGTGCTCATGGGCTACGCCAATCCGGTGGAGCGCTATGACCAAAAACACAGCACCCCTCCGGGCGCCAGCGCCTTTGTCCGCGACGCGGCAGCCGCGGGCGTGGACGGCGTGCTGATCGTCGATTACCCGCCCGAAGAGTGCGTGGCCTTTGCGGCCGACCTGCGCGCGCGCGGCATGGACCTGATTTTTCTGCTCGCCCCCACCAGCACCGACGAACGTATGGCCCAGGTGGCGCGGGTGGCCAGCGGCTACGTGTACTACGTCTCGCTCAAAGGCGTGACAGGTTCCGGTGCGCTCGACACGGCGGCAGTCGAGGCCATGCTGCCGCGCATCCGCCAACACATCAACATTCCGGTGGGCGTGGGCTTTGGCATCCGCGACGCCGAAACGGCCAAAACCCTGGGGGCGGTGGCGGACGCCGTGGTGATCGGCAGCCGCATCATCCAATTGGTTGAAAATGAGCCCCGCGCCAGCGTCTGCCAGACCATGCAGACCTTTTTAGGCGACATCCGCCAGGCCTTGGACAGCAACGTCCCGTCACACCCTTGAGGAGCCCCGCATGAGCTGGATCGAAAAGCTGCTACCCGCCAAGATACAACCCAGCGACCCGACCGAGCGCCGCAGCGTGCCTGAAGGGCTGTGGATCAAGTGCCCGAGTTGCGAAACCGTTTTGTACAAAACCGATCTGGAGCAAAACCAAAACGTCTGCCCGACCTGCAGCCACCACCACCGCATCGGCGCTCGGGCCCGGCTGAATGTGTTTTTGGATGGCGAAGGACGTTATGAAATCGGCCAGGAAGTGCTGCCGGTTGACGCGCTGAAGTTCAAGGACAGCCGCAAATACACCGAACGCCTGAAAGAGGCGCTGGAAAACACCGGCGAAACCGATGCGCTGGTGGTCATGGGCGGCAGCGTGCAAGGCATTGGTTTGGTGGAAGCGTGCTTTGAGTTTGAATTCATGGGCGGCAGCATGGGCTCGGTCGTGGGTGAACGCTTTGTGCGCGGCGTGGAAACTGCGGTCGAGCAAAAAGTGCCGTTTGTCTGTTTCACCG
>CAIOUR010000118.1 GCA_903861575.1 uncultured beta proteobacterium
ATGTACATGCCGGGGCGTTTGCGCACGGCTTCCAGGCCCTCCAGGATCTGGATGGACGATTCTCCGTAGGCTTCGGTCGCACCTGCTTGGTCGGTGTCGATCAGGGGCTGGAAGTTCGAGCTCTCGCTGCTGCTCTCGCCGGTGTTCACATTGGCTGAATCAGATGCCGCAGATCCAACGGGCTTGTTTTCTTCTGTCATGGGTCGCTAAGTCTCGTGGGTGCGCGGGAAGGCTGGAAAAAAAGGACCCGGCACGGGGCCGGGTGAGAGGTTCGAATCGGCGCTTAAATGCGCATGGGCATGACTACGTATTTGAAGTCGGCGTGGTCAGGGATGGTGAACAGGGCAGAGCTGTTGCTGTCGCTGAGCTCCAAATTCACCATCTCCTGGGTCATGTTGCTGAGCACGTCGATCAGGTATGTCACGTTGAAGCCGATCTCGATCATGTCGCCGCCGTAATCAATGTCGAGCTCATCAACGGCTTCTTCCTGCTCGGCATTGCTTGAAGCAACCCGCAAGGTGCCAGGTTCGATATTCAAGCGAACGCCTTTGAACTTGTCGCTGGTCAGGATGGCCGTGCGTTGCAGCGTGGACAACAGGGCGCTGCGACCCAGCGTGATACGGTGTTTGTGGTTGCGCGGGATCACGCGGTTGTAGTCGGGGAATTTGCCTTCGACCAGCTTGGTCACAAACTCCATGCCGCCAAACGCGAAGCGGGCCTGGTTGCCGGCGAACTGCATTTCGATGTCGCCCGGTTCGTCCGACAACAGGCGCTGCAACTCCAGCACGGTTTTGCGCGGCAAGATGACTTCTTGTTTGGGCACTTCGACATCCAGCGTGGCACAGGCAAAAGCCAAGCGGTGGCCGTCGGTGGCGGCGAGGCTGAGTTGTTTGCCCTCGGCGACAAACAAAATTCCGTTAAGGTAATAGCGAATATCGTGTACGGCCATGGAAAACGAGACCTGGGCCAACAGTTCGCGCAGTGCCTTTTGCGGCACATTAAAAATGGGGCCGAAGTTGGGCGCGGGCTGGACCAGTGGGAAATCTTCCGACGGCATGGTCTGCACCGTAAATTTGCTTTTGCCGCCTTTGAGAATCAGGCGGTTCTGGTTCGATTCCAGCGAAACCACCTGATCCGCCGGCATGGTGCGCAAGATGTCAATCAGCTTGCGCGCACCCACCGTAATCGTGAAGTCACCTGCGTCCCCGCCAAGTTGGGCCTGGGTCCGAATTTGGATTTCCAGATCACTGGTGGTGAGTTCTAGTGTTTCGCCGGTTTTGCGAAGCAACACATTGGCCAGGATGGGCAAGGTATTGCGGCGCTCGACGATGCCCGCAATCGATTGCAGCACTGCCAGCACCTCATCCTGTCTCGCTTTCAACACAATCATTGTTTTCTCCGGTATTTGTCCAATTACTGCGCAGCCAAGGCCGTTAAACGCATTTTCGCCTAAAGACTAGCCCTTGAGGGTCTGTTCCAAAACGTGCAGTTGCTGGTTCACTTCCGTGAGTTGCAGGCGCTCTGCCCCGATTTTCCGCACCGCGTGCAAAACCGTGGTGTGGTCCCGCCCGCCAAACAAATCGCCGATCTCCGGCAGGCTTTTTTGCGTCAATTCTTTCGCGAGGTACATGGCGATCTGGCGCGGCCGTGCGATATTGGCCGGGCGCTTTTTCGAATACATGTCAGCGACCTTGATTTTGTAGTAATCGGCAACCGTTTTTTGGATGTTTTCGACGGAAATTTGCCGGTTTTGCAAGGACAGCAGGTCGCGCAGCGCATCACGCGCCAGTTGGATCGAGATGTCTTTTTGGTTGAACCGCGAATACGCCAGGCATTTGCGCAGCGCGCCTTCGAGTTCACGCACATTGGAGCGCACATTTTTGGCAATAAAAAATGCAACTTCTTCTGGCATCTCCGCGCGCTCGGCATGCGCTTTGTTAATGAGAATCGCCACCCGCATCTCGAGTTCGGGTGGTTCCAGAGCCACGGTAAGGCCGGCGTCAAAGCGCGATACAAGCCGCTCAGAAATATCCACCAAACCTTTGGGATAGGTGTCGCTGGTCATCACGATATGTGAACGTTTAGCGAGCAGAGCCTCAAACGCATTGAAGAATTCTTCTTGCGTGCGGTCCTTGTTGGCAAAGAACTGGACGTCGTCGATCAGCAGCAGGTCCAGAGAGTGGTATTTCTCTTTGAACTGGTCGAATGTCTTGCGCTGGTAAGACTTAACCACATCGGAGACGAACTGTTCAGCATGGATGTAGAGAACCTTTGCTTGCGGGCGATCTGCCAGCAGGCGGTTACCCACAGCATGCATCAAATGGGTCTTGCCTAAGCCGACCCCGCCGTAAATGAACAAGGGGTTGTACATCTTGCCCGGGGTAGTCGCTACATGCATAGCTGCAGTACGCGCCATCCGATTGGCTTGCCCTTCGACCAAGGTATCAAATGTCAAAGCTGAATTCAGCCGGTTTTTCATAAGTCCGCTTGGAATATCGCTTTCTGTTTCTGGCGGCGATGCTGCCAAGCCCATGACCAGGGCCGGTTCGGAGGCGTTGCGCGGGCTTTCTGGCAATCGATTTTTCGTTTCTTGACGCTGACTTACGCTCCAATCAATCACCAGGGAGCGACCGAAGACATTGTTCACGACAGCCCCGATTTGGATTCCATACTGTGCCCGCACCCAATCCAGTTTGAAGCGATTTGAGACGTAAATCACCAAGCGCGTGCCATCTGGGCTGAGCTCGGCGCGCAAAGGCTTGATCCAGGTGCCGAACTGCTGCTCGGGCAATTCTTGCGCTAACTTTTCCAAGCAGACTGACCACCGTATGCTTTCGGCTTGCTGGCCATCGGGAATTGCTACGGGCGAACGAGCGGGGGTCTGCTGAGACATTAAAAATCTGTGGATATATGTCCTAACGAAGGACTCATATTGTAGGGTCTTGGGAGACTTATCCACAAATTTTTCGAGAAAATTTACCAGGCGCTGCTCGTAAACAATGCGTAGACTTTCGCTGCTGTCGCCCAAGAAAGACGTGGCATGTGAAACGCAGTACAGAATTTGCGATAATCGCGGGCTTGCCCTGAGCCTATCAGCAGTCGGACCAGGCACAACCCTCACCAGACTGAGATACACATTATGAAACGCACTTACCAACCTTCCAAGATCCGCCGCGCACGCACGCACGGGTTTTTGGTGCGCATGAAGACTCGCGGCGGTCGCGCTGTCATCAATGCTCGCCGTGCCAAGGGCCGCAAGCGGCTAGCCGTTTAAAGCCCCCTGCTGCGAGGGCTGAGCCGGTGTCTCTTTTGGGTCGTCACGCGTGAGACGGCTCCAGACGCGGTCACAGTTCCAAACGGTTCTATCTGGGTCTGTGATAGCGAAGTCGAACCATTTCGCCTTGCACTGCAGGGATTCGCTTTCGCTTGAAGGGAAAGTCCCTGGGGCACATGCGTCTTTGATTGAACCCCTCATCGGCGCCCTGCTACCTAAACGCTGGGCCAAGCGCGCAGTTACGCGCAACATGATCAAACGCCAGATTTTTCAGGTAGGGCAGGAATTTGAAAGTCTGCTCAAAGGATTTGCTTATGTGGTGCGTCTACGCCACGCCTTTGATCGGGCACAATTTGTCAGTGCAAGCTCTATTGCCTTGAAGGTGTCGGTTCGCCATGAATTGCACAGCCTGTTCACTATGGCAACAGCTCGGTTACCCAATGCGAGCCATGTTTAATCCAATCTTGATCAGTCTGGTCAAGGGCTACCGGTTTTTTCTCAGCCCCTGGCTGGGCTCCGCATGCCGGTTCGAGCCCAGCTGTTCCCGTTACGCCCTGGATGCTTTGCAATTGCATGGTGCGGCGGCCGGCAGTTATCTGGTGACGCGGCGTTTGCTGCGCTGCCACCCTTGGTGCGATGGCGGGTTGGACCCGGTCCCCCGCACCGCTTTGTTTTCCCGTCTTGTGACACCGTCCTCCGAAAAGATCCGCCCATGAACGATATTCGCCGCACCATTTTGTGGGTGGTTTTTGGTTTTTCCCTGTTGCTGCTGTGGGACCAATGGCAGATTTCCAATGGCCACAAGCCGCTTTTGGGCGCCCCTTCGCCGACTCAAGTGAACAGTACCGCACCGGCTGCACCTGCCGCGCCACGCGGGGCGTCTGCCGCTTTGCCAAATGCCGCCGTGGCACCGGCTGCGCCGGGCGCGGCGCCTGCGCCCGCTTCGGCGACCCGCGCGCCTGGAGCCGAGCGCTTCGAAGTCAGCACGGACGTGCTCAAATTGACCTTCGATACCGAAGGCGGTAGCGTCGTAGGTTCGCAATTTTTGCGCTACGGCGACACCACGGATGCGAGCAGGCACATGATGCTGCTCGACGACAGCGCGTCCCGCGTATACGTCGCGCAATCTGGGTTGGTGGCCGGTGCGATACCGGGTGAGTTTCCAACGCACAAGACCCTGATGAAGGCCAGTGGCGACTATGCGCTTCAAGACGGCCAGGACACATTGACGCTGCGTTTCACGTCCGAGCCCGTGGGTGGCGTGCAACTCACCAAAACCTACAAGATCGCACGCGGAAGCTACGCCCTGGAGGTTGAGCACGCCTTGACCAACACATCGGCTGCACCTGTGGCACCTCAGCTGTATGTGCAATTGGTGCGGGATGGCAACAAGCTGCCGGGCGAGTCCTCCTTCTATTCGACATTTACCGGCCCGGCGGTCTACACCGATGCCAAGAAGTACCAGAAAGTCGAATTCAGCGCCCTGAAGAAGAAAAGTGCCGACTTTGAAAAGCAGTCGCAAAACGGATACATCGCCATGGTGCAGCATTACTTCGCCAGCGCGTGGATCTTGCCTGCGGGCATGCAGCGCAGCATTGCCGTCGACGGGGTAGATATTGGCTCGGGTTTGGCGGATTGCTGTTACCGCGCCGCCATGGTCGCGCCTTTGGAGGCGATAGCGCCCGGTGCGACGAAGACGCTGACGACGACCTTGTTCATCGGCCCGCAGGAAGAAAAAATGCTCGAGGCCCTGACGCCAGGTCTGGAGCTGGTCAAGGACTATGGCTGGTTGACGATTTTAGCCAAGCCTCTGTACTGGTTGCTTGACGCGCTGCACCGCGTCCTGCAAAACTGGGGCTGGGCGATTGTGGCGCTGGTTTTGCTGCTGAAAATTGCCTTCTACTGGCTCAATGCCAAGGCCTACGCCAGCATGGCCAAGATGAAGGCTATCAACCCGCGCATCATGGAAATGCGTGAGCGCCTCAAGGACAAGCCGCAGGAAATGCAGCAGGAAATGATGCGGATTTACCGCGAAGAAAAAGTCAACCCCATGGGCGGCTGCTTTCCGATCATGGTGCAGATACCGGTATTCATTGCGTTGTATTGGGTGCTGCTGTCCAGCGTGGAAATGCGCAACGCGCCCTGGTTAGGTTGGATTCATGATCTCTCCGCGCCCGATCCCTTTTATGTGCTGCCGCTCTTGATGACGCTCACGTCGTTGATCCAAACTGCGCTCAATCCCGCACCGCCTGACCCTGTTCAAGCCAAGATGATGTGGATCATGCCGCTGGTCTTCAGCGTGATGTTTTTCTTCTTCCCATCGGGTTTGGTGTTGTACTGGATTACCAACAACATCCTCTCGATTGCGCAGCAGTGGATCATCAACACCCGTATGGGTGTGCCCCCGCAGTTCAATCTGCCCAAGTTTGGTTAATTAAGCGGTGCCGGCCCCGCACGCCGACCCTATCGTTGCCATTGCCAGCGCCCCCGGGCGCGGTGCGGTGGGGGTCGTACGGATCAGTGGCCATGAACTCGCACCCTTGGCGCAAGCGTGGCTGGGGCAGGTGCTGCAGGCGCGCCACGCCACCTACCTGCCATTTCCTGACGCATCCGGCCAGCCCATAGACCACGGCTTGGCGCTGTATTTCCCCGCGCCCCATTCCTTTACGGGCGAAGACGTGCTGGAGTTGCAGGCCCACGGCGGGCCGGTGGTGTTACAGCGCCTGCTGACCCGTTGTTTGGAGGTTGCAGGAACACGTGGAACCCATGGCGAAATCCTGCCGCGTCTGCGTTTGGCGCGGCCCGGCGAATTCAGCGAGCGGGCATTTTTGAACGACAAGATGGATCTGGCGCAGGCCGAAGCCGTTGCCGACTTGATCGACGCCAGCACCGAAGCCGCCGCCCGCAGCGCCGCTGCAAGCCTGAGCGGGGTGTTCTCCGCCGAGGTCAACCGCCTGCGCGATGGGCTGGTGCACTTGCGCATGCTGGTGGAGGCGACGCTCGATTTTCCGGAAGAGGAGCTGGACTTTTTACAGCAATCCGACGCCCACGGCCAGCTCGCGCGCTTGCGGACGCAGCTGGCCTTGCTGCAAGGCCAGGCGCGGCAGGGTGCGCTATTGCGCGATGGCTTGAACGTGGTCATTGCCGGGCAGCCGAATGCCGGGAAATCGTCGCTGCTCAATGCCTTGGCGGGCGCAGAGCTCGCCATCGTCACCCCTATTGCCGGAACTACCCGGGACACGATCGGACAAACCATACAAATTGAGGGTGTGCCGCTGCACATCGTTGACACCGCTGGCCTGCGCGATAGCGATGAGCCGGTGGAGACGCTGGGTATCGCCCGCGCTTGGCGCGCCATTGGCAGCGCGGATGTGGTGCTCTTTGTGCATGACCTGGAGCGCCAGACCCAGTCCGCTTACCAGCAGGCAGACGGGGAGATTGGCAAACAGCTCGCTGAGGCCTTGTCTGCGCGGGTTCCGGTGCTGCATGTCTGGAACAAGTGCGATGCGCTGTCTGCTGTGGCTTCCACACTGGCTTCGGACGCGAGCACGATTCTGATATCGGCCAAAACCGGTGCCGGGCTGGACGATTTGCGCCAGCGTTTGCTGCTGGCCGTAGGCTGGCAGGCGGACACCGGCACGCGCTTCAGCGCCCGCCAGCGGCATGTGCAGGCCTTGGGCCGTGTGGACGTGCACCTGGCGCAAGCCGAGGCCCGGCTGGCGCAAGCGGCCCAGGCGCTGGACTTGTTGGCTGAGGAGCTGCGTCTGGCCCATAACGCACTGGGAGAAATCACCGGCGCATTCACGGCCGACGATTTACTGGGTGTGATTTTTTCCAGCTTCTGTATCGGCAAGTGAGCCTCCCGCGCCGCTGAACGCGGGCAGTGGACCGCTCTATAGAATTCCCGCATGCCATCAAGCCCGAACGCCGAACACATCTTGCGCCTTGCGCGGGAGACCTTCGACATCGAAGCCGCGGCCATCCAGGGCCTCAAAACCAGTGTGGGTGAGTCGTTTGTTCGGGTCGTCAGCTTGATTTTGGCGATCCGCGGGCGGGTGGTCGTGATGGGCATGGGCAAAAGCGGCCACATCGGGCGCAAGATCGCCTCCACCCTGGCGTCCACGGGAACCCCCGCGTTATTTGTGCACCCCGCAGAAGCCAGCCACGGTGATCTGGGCATGATCACCGCCGCGGATCTGGTGCTGATGGTGTCCAACAGCGGTGAGTCGCAGGAAATCAATGCTTTGCTGCCAGTGCTCAAGCGCCTGGGCGCGCCATTGGTCGCACTGACGGCCAACGGTCAGTCCACTATGGCATCCCACGCGGACGCGTGGATCAGCACTGCGGTGGCGCAAGAGGCCTGCCCCATGAACCTGGCCCCCACTGCCAGCACCACGGCGCAACTGGCCATGGGTGACGCCTTGGCGGTGGCTCTGTTGGACGCGCGCGGCTTTAAGCCCGATGACTTTGCGCGCTCGCACCCGGGCGGCGCATTGGGACGGCGTTTGCTTACCCATGTCAGCGACATCATGCGCAGTGGCGCAGATGTGCCGCAGGTAGCTACGGATGCCAGTTTCAGCGACCTGATGCGCGAGATGAGCGCCAAAGGGATTGGCGCATCGGCCGTAACGGATGCTGGCGGACGTTTGTGCGGCGTCTTTACCGATGGAGATTTGCGCAGGCTGGTGGAGACCGGTGTTGATTTGCGAAAGCTGCGTGCGGGCGAGGTCATGCGGTCTAAGCCCCTGACCGTCAGTTCCCAGGCCCTGGCCGCTGAAGCGGCCAATCTGATGGAGGAGCGCAAAATTTCTAGCGTTTTGGTGTTGGATGCGCAGGGCGTCTTGTGCGGTGCTTTGACCAGCAACGATCTGATGCGAGCGAAGGTGATTTGATGTCCGGGATGCCCGCTTTGGACGCTGCATTGTTGGCCAAGGCCAGCGGTATCCGCGTGCTCTTGCTCGATGTGGACGGGGTGCTAACCGATGGCGGCTTGTACTTTGGCGCGGAGGGTGAAACGGTCAAGCGCTTCAATACGCTCGACGGGCACGGGCTGAAGATGTTGCAACGCGCGGGCATCACGCCGGCGGTGGTAACCGGGCGCGGATCGGCTGCTTTGCGATCACGCTTGGCGGCATTGGGCATCGTCCACGCCCGCTATGACATTGACGACAAGGCGCCAGCGGCTGCGGAAATCCTCGCCGAACTCGGACTGGATTGGGGCGAGGCGGCCGTGATGGGCGACGATTGGCCTGACCTCCCCATGATGCTGCCCGCCGCCTTGGCTTGTGCGCCATCCAACGCACACCCTGAAGTGCGCGGCCGTGCCGACCTGGTCACCCGGCTTGGCGGTGGTATGGGTTCGGTGCGGGAGGTCTGTGATCTTTTGTTGCTTGCAAGCGGGCATTACCCGGCCCTACTCGCTGCATACACCGGGGAAGCAGCGTGATCGCTCGGCTGTGGTGGCGCTTGACGCTGTATTTACCGGTAGCGCTCATGTCGGTACTGGCTCTCATTAGCTACTGGTTGGTACGCACGGCCCCGGGGGATAAGGTGCCGGAGAGTGTTGAGCTGTATGACAACGCTCCCGACTACTACCTGCATTCTTTTTCGGCACAGTCGTTCGACCACAACGGAAAGGTGGTTCGACAGATTCAAGGTGGTGTGGGCCGGCACTTTGCGGACACCAAGTGGACTCAAATCGACGACTTTCATGGGCAAAGTTATGGCCCTCGAGGTGCAATGCTAGCGCAAGCCCGCCGCAGTTTGACCAATGAAGAGGCTACGGAAATGCAATTGATTGGTTCAGCGCAAGTGCTGCGACCCGAGCTGCGCGTGGCTGGTCAAGCGACGCGACCGCGCGCGGTGTACCGGAGCGAATTCTTACACGTTCTTGCCGAAACTGGGATCGCCAAGTCCCATTTGCCCGTTGACGTGGAATACGGACGGCATCACTTTCGCGCCGATTCCATGCTGTATGACAGCGTGACCCAAATTTTGGAGCTGAATGGACGGGTGCAGGCCGATTTCGCCCCACCCCAAAGTAAGCACTGAATACGGGCATGGCCCCGCACCGTCTCACTCCTGACGGAGCATCTGCAACAGCCCCGCTGTAGAGCCATCAAGCCCGCTGGCATCTCCGCTGCGCATGCGTGGTGCAATGTCTTTGGCCAGCACCTTGCCCAGTTCCACGCCCCATTGGTCAAAGCTGTTGATGCCCCAGAGCGCGCCACTGACAAAGACGCGGTGTTCCTGCAAAGCGATCAAGGCACCCAGCGCGGCGGGCGTCAGG
>CAIOUR010000119.1 GCA_903861575.1 uncultured beta proteobacterium
ACCTACAACAAGAGCACGGCCTTTACCGTGTACGACGCCGGTGGTAACGGCTACCTGGCCACGGTGTACTACGTCAAGACCAAGAATGCGGACTCGATCAGCCCGACCAACACCTGGCAGACCCATGTGTTCGTGGGTGATAACTCGGTGAACGCTTCGTTGCAACAGGCCACGGACAGCAACGGTCAAAAGTTGTACGTCAACCAGTACGGCCAGTTAGCGCCCTATAGCCAGGTGAAAGACGAGTTGACTACGGCCAAAACACAGTTGTTCTCACTCAATGAACTGACCGACAAACGCAATTCCGTGCCCGCCTCAGTGAGCGGAAAATCCGTCAGCACGGCCAGCTTCGACTTCAGCAACGGGGTGAACTTTGCTGCCAAGAATGCCGACGCGAATACTGCATCCGTGGCTGCAGCAAAGCTTGCTGGGACACCTGCTGCTGCCGCCGCCAGTGCCGACATTATTTCGGCAGCGGACTACTCCACCGACTATGCCCCATATGTGTCTGTCGTGACGCAAGCTAATTTGGCCAAGATCAACTCAGCGCAGGCCGCTATTGATGCGGCACAAGCAGCGAAGGTGGCATACACCGCTATCACCGGGACGCCAAGCGATGCGCAAAAGCTAACCTATTTGACTGCCCTCAACACCGCGAAGACCAAGTTGACAGCGATTGCAGACATCGATTTAACAGGCTTGACGACGACCTCCGATTTCAAGACCGCCTTCACGGCATTTCAAGCGGCAGCGGCCACGGCAGCTGGTTCGGGTTCCGCAACGGCGATCGCGACCGGTGTGGCCAGCGGGGCGAGTAACGACGAAATCGCAGCGGGCATAGCGGCGGCAGACGCATTCCAGACCAGTATTGCTACAGCTGAAACCGGCTTGGGGGACTCCACAATCCAAACCGTACTCGATGCAGCAGGAGCTGTCTCCCTGATGGGCTCCTCCACCTTTGTGGACGCCATTTCTACCGTAACGGCCCAAAGCAAAGGCTATCCAAGTTCCGACCAGTCAGATAAATACGCGTCAGAGCTCAATGCCTTCATGATGAATCCAGCAAATCTTGCGGTGGCAGATCGCACAAATACTGAGAAGGTTGCAGCGGCCCATCTCGCATTTGACACCGCGTTTTCTGCCGAGTACGCAGGCGATGGATACACAGCTACCAAGGAAAAAATTGCAGCTGCGGTAGCCCTGGCAACTTCTCCGGAGACATTGGGTGTGGGTGCTACCAAGGCCCAGATTGCTGCCGCAACACTTAAAGCGGCCGCTGGCGTGATTGCCTATGACAACGCTGTTACCCAAGGTATTGCAGCGGCGAAGACGGCGCTGGGCATCACCAGTAGAGACCTCACGGCTACCCAAAAAGCTGCGATTACCAAGGTGGCGATTGCGGCGGCGGATGGAATGAAGACTTCCACCAACCAGGATGGCTACTACAACAGCGTGCAGGCAGGCCTGAGCCATCTGTTCGATATCGACGTAGACGGATCTGGCAATCCTGTCACCTTGAATCTGGGTTACCTTGCCATGAGCGAGACAAAGGTCAACGGATCGGATCTTGCGCTGGCTGCCACCAACACACTGAACAAAGACTTCGGAGGTCAGAGCTATTTTGATCTGAGTAGTACCGAAAACCAGACTTTCCAGGTTAGCACCAGCGGCGATAACGTCACCGATCCCAAGACCGGCGTCGTGACCGAATATCCTATTGACATCGTCTTGAAGCCAGGCGTGACACCGGGACTGGGTGTGACGAAAAATCCGGATGGCACCATCCAGGTGGATGACTTTGGCAAGCCGGTTTACAACGAGAAAAAGGTCACGATTGACCAAATGGTAGGCGCTATTCAAGCCCAGTTGGATGCGGATGCCAAAGCGAAGAACACCTCGCCCATCCAGGTCAGTTACGACTACTCGGCCTCGCAGTTCAAGTTCACGGATGGTGCCAATACCTTGAAGCTGAAAACGGCGGATAGTGGTCCGAATGTGAACCTGAAGAACCCTTTGTTCGGCCTCTCGCAAACGGCGGTGACGCTGGTGGATGGTCATTACCCAGGCCCCAACCTGGGCCCGATTACGCCGGTCATCCCCAACGGTGTTTCCATCCGTCCTTTGGCAGATCAACGCTACGGAATGCAGGTTACCTACGATTCAGTCAATAAGACTTTCTCAACCCAGTCTGGAAAGACGGGCGATGCATCGAGCTTGAAGATTGAAGGCGTGCAACCCAATTCCATGGCGCAAAACATGTTGGGCTTAGATGCCAACGGCCTGGCGTCTGATCTTCCTAAGAATGTCGTGAGCACCTCTAGCACCGCTCTGCGGGGTATTCCATCCACGCCTGCGGTCGCGTTTGGTACAACACCGTTGAAGAACATTTCCAACAACTTCACGGTCGACGCGTCCAACAACAAATTTGTGGTGACGGTTGATGGTGTGAAGGGAACGGTAGTGATCCCAATCCGGAATGACTATTCGCTTGACACCTTCAAGGCAGCCTTGCAAAAGGGTATCAATGCCATGGGTACCACCAACGCCAACGGCGACCCCACCACAGTCAACGGTGTGACCGTGGGCTACGACGACACCAACAAGCGTTTCACCTTCACCAGTGGAACCAGCGGTGCTGCATCGTTCGTGAAAATTTCCGGTAGCGCAGACTGGGGCCTGGACCAGGTGGAGGCGGCCCGTGGAACCGACTCAACCTGGATCAAACCGACCCAGCACAAAGACAAGGTCTCGGGCGTGGATCAACCCAAGTTCATCGATGGCCAGGGCAATGAGACCACCAGCGGTGACGGATTCCTGAATCTGCCGGCCTGGTCGCCGGTGTTTCTGACCAAAGGTGAGTTGACCTTTAACACCAGCGGTAAGTTGGTTTCTCCGATTCAGGGTACGCAGTTGGAGCCGGTCTATCTGGCGGGTGGTAAGGGTGTTTTGACGATCAACGTCAACTACAGCGCCTCAACGCAATACACGTCGCCGTTCGCCGTGTTGTCACAGTCCCAAGACGGTGCCCCCGAGGGTGATCTGGTGGGTGTGACCATTGGTAACGATGGCTTGGTGAGCGCCTCGTTCTCCAACGGTACGCAGAAATCGCTGGCCAAAATTCTGCTGGCTAACTTCTCCAGCCCGGTGGGCTTGCGCCAAATGGGTGACTCCACCTTCCTGGCGTCGGCAGCATCGGGTGCTGCGAAGCTGGGTAACGCGGGTTCAGCCGGTTTCGGTACGCTGCGTGCCGGTGCAACTGAACGTGCCAACGTGGACTTGACGCAGGAATTGGTGGACTTGATTACCGCCCAGCGTAACTTCCAGGCCAACGCCAAGGCGATTGAGACGAGCTCGACGATGACGTCGGCAATCATCAACTTGCGCTCTTAATCGCTTGAAAACCTGAACGCCTGAGGACTTGCCATGGATCGCTTAGCCTTTAACGCGGTTGCTTCTATCAACGAGCAACGCGTGTCGCGCCAGATGTCCGTCAACGAGATGGCCAACGTCTCAACGATCGGTTTCAAGCGCAGCTTTGAGGTTGCGACCCGTGCGGTTCAAGTCGACGGCGCGGGTTTTAAAACCCGTTTCCAGCCGCAGTCGTTCTCGGAGGACTACATCAGCCTGAAGGCCGGGCCACTGATCGCAACGGGCAACGATTTGGACGTCGCCATGTCTGGCGCGACGGTTTTGGGTGTTTCGGCAGCCGACGGTAAGTTGGCCTTCACCCGCCGCGGTGACTTGCGCATCAACGCCCAGGGCACATTGGAAAACGGACAGGGTCATTTAATCCGCAGCGAGGGCGGCGGGCCGCTGACCTTGCCACCCGGCTTGAAGATTGAAATCCGTGCCGACGGAACCGTGATGGGCACGGATATGGCCCAGGTCGGCGTGAAAACGCCCGTGGCGTTGGGCAAGCTGATGTTGCGCGACGCCAGTACCACCCCGCTGCTGCGGCGCGAGGATGGACTCTTTAAAAATGTTGCGGGTGATGGCCAAGACATCACCCCCGGCCCAGGAAAAGCAGGCCTAACGCCAGGGGCTTTAGAGGGCAGCTCGGTGAACGCCATGAACATCATGGTCAAGCTGATCGACCAGAGCCGTGCTTTCGAGCAGCAAATCAACATGATCAAAGAAGCCAAGACCACCGACGAGGCAGGTGCCTCGATGCTCAAGGGCAGCTAAGCCCGCAGACCACGGGTGTATGCCAACTGTGGTTGGCGGCTGAGGGGCAGGCGCTGTCCGCCCAGCCCCGCGATATGGCCGGAAAACCGGCAATTTTGGGGTGGCATGTCTTTTGCATCGTTCCAGGTATTGAATTCACCTAGGAGCAAAAGATGGACGCATCAATGTGGGTCGCCAAGACGGGCCTGGACGCGCAGCAGACACGTATGAACGTGATCTCCAATAACCTGGCCAACGTCAACACCACTGGGTTTAAGCGCGACCGCGCAGTCTTTGAAGACCTGCTCTACCAGAACGTTCGTCAGGCGGGCGGTCAGACATCGGCCGCCACCCAGGCCCCAACCGGCTTGATGCTGGGTACCGGTGTGCGCGTGATGGCCACGGAAAAGCTCAATGCTCAAGGCAACATGATCAACACCCAGAACCCGCTGGATCTGGCGATCGCCGGCGAGGGGCACTTTCAGATCTTGCAGGCGGACGGAACTATCGCCTACAGCCGAGACGGCAATTTCAAGGTGTCGGCCACCGGACAGCTGGTGACCTCTAGCGGCCAGCCGCTGCAACCCGCCATCACCATCCCTGCTACCGCACAAAGCCTGACCATAGGCCGTGACGGCACCGTCAGCGCCGAGCTGTTTGGCGGTGGTGCTGCTACCTTGGGCCAAATTCAGATCGCCCGCTTTTTGAACCCGGCCGGCCTGACCCCTGTGGGCCAGAACCTGATGAAAGAGACCCCCGCAAGCGGCGCACCCGTAGTTGCCAACCCCGGCCAGAACGGATCCGGCGCGCTGATGCAAGGCACGCTAGAAGCTTCCAACGTGAACGTGGTGGAAGAGATGGTCAACATGATCGAAACCCAACGCGCTTATGAAATCAACTCGAAGGCCATCTCTGCGGTCG
>CAIOUR010000120.1 GCA_903861575.1 uncultured beta proteobacterium
AGAACAAACAGCATCCGCCAATTATCCCGAAAGCGAACGGTCCACCGATATCGCGCTCACTCGCTGTGAACCAGCGCCGCGACCAATCTTTTGACCCATGGCAAAACCACCAGCATTGTCGGATAGGCAACAGCCCAAGACATACCCCACGATAGCAGCCAGGTACCGAGCACGCCGGGTCCGAGACCGGCAACCCGCAAGGTACTGATACCCGAAACCACGCAGGTCATCACGCAAGTCAGAAAAAAAGGCAAGACCAGACTGGCGTAACGGGCGGGCAACTTGGGCAGGCCAAAAAAAGTCGTTTGGTTGTTGGGCATAAGGCCGAATGGTATGCCCAAACGACAGCTGCGGCGGGGTGGCCGGTAAAATGCAGTCCCCCGACCCGCTCCGGTGTCCAGAGCTCCACCGTTTTCCCACTCCATGTCCAACACCCCTCCCGAGCAACCCTCGCTGCAATCGCTTGCCAAATCATTTGAGCCCGCCGCGCTGGAGGCCTATTGGGGAACGGAATGGGAGAAACGCGGTTACGGCGTTGCCGGCTATCGGGGCACTGGCGCGCCGAAGGCCGAGGCGGCGGCATTTTCGATTCAACTGCCCCCGCCCAACGTAACCGGCACGCTGCACATGGGCCATGCGTTCAACCAGACCATCATGGACAGCCTCACGCGCTATCACCGCATGGCAGGTTTCAACACGGCGTGGATACCGGGCACTGACCACGCGGGCATCGCCACGCAAATCGTGGTGGAACGCCAGTTGCAAGCCCAGGGCCTAAGCCGCCACGACATGGGACCCACGCCGACCGAGGCGCGTAAGAATTTTGTGGCCAAGGTTTGGGAATGGAAAGAACAATCGGGCAACACCATCACCACACAAATGCGCCGCATGGGCGACAGCGTGGACTGGAGCCGCGAGTACTTCACCATGGACCACAAACTGTCCAAAACGGTGACCGAGACCTTTGTGCGGCTGTACGAACAAGGCCTGATTTACCGGGGCAAGCGCTTGGTCAATTGGGACCCGGTTTTGCAAAGTGCTGTGTCTGACCTCGAAGTGGAAAGCACCGAATCCGAAGGCAAGATGCATTACATCCTGTACCCCTTTGCGGACGGGCCGCAGCTGATCGACGGCGTATTGCAAAAAGGCATGACGATTGCCACTACAAGGCCTGAGACCATGATGGCCGACGGCGCGTTGGCCGTGCACCCCGAGGACGAGCGCTACATCCACTTGCTCGGCAAGATGGTGGATTTGCCCTTGTGCAACCGCAAGATTCCCATCATCGCTGACGACTTTGTGGACCGCGCCTTCGGCTCGGGCTGCGTCAAGATCACCGGCGCGCACGACTTCAACGACTACGCCTGCGCGCAGCGCCACGGCCTGCCGCTGATCACCATCTTCACCCTGGACGCCAAGGTCAACCACAACGGCCCAGTGCATTACCAGGGTATGGACCGCTTTGTCGCACGCAAAGCGCTGCTGGCTGACCTGGAGAAAGAAGGACTGCTGCTTGACGTGAAGGCGCATAAGTTGATGTTGCCGATCTGCGCACGCACCGGCCAGGTCGTCGAACCGATGTTGACCGACCAGTGGTTCGTGGCAATGAGCAAGGTCAGTGACCAAGACCCCAGCGGCAAGTCCATCGCCCAGAAAGCGGTAGACGCCGTGCAAAGCGGCGCGGTGCAATTCGTGCCCGAGAACTGGGTCAACACCTACAACCAGTGGATGAACAACATCCAGGACTGGTGTATCAGCCGCCAGCTCTGGTGGGGCCACCAAATCCCCGCGTGGTACGACGAAGATGGCCAGGTTTATGTCGCACGCGATGAGGCTGAGGCGCAGGCCCAGGCCCCGGGCAAAACCCTGCGCCGCGACGAGGACGTGCTGGACACCTGGTATTCGAGCGCCTTGGTGCCTTTCTCGACTATGGGTTGGCCCGAGAAGACGCAGGACTACGATCTGTATCTGCCGAGCAGCGTGCTGGTCACCGGCTACGACATCATCTTCTTCTGGGTCGCCCGCATGATCATGATGACGACGCACTTCACGGGCAAAGTGCCGTTCAAGCATGTCTACATCCACGGGCTGGTGCGCGATGCGCAGGGCAAGAAGATGAGCAAATCCGAGGGTAATGTGCTCGACCCGGTGGACCTGATTGATGGCATCGCCCTGGAACCGCTGCTGGACAAACGCAGCCAGGGCCTGCGCAAGCCCGAGAGCGCGCCACAGGTACGCAAGAACACGCAGAAGGAATTCCCTGAGGGCATTCCGGCATATGGCGCAGACGCGCTGCGCTTTACTTTCGCTGCTCTGGCGAGTCTGGGGCGCAACATCAACTTTGACACCAAACGCTGCGAGGGTTACCGCAACTTTTGCAACAAGCTATGGAACGCCAGCCGCTTTGTGCTGATGAACTGCGAAGGCTACGACTGCGGCCTGCAGGAACACACCAAAGCGCAATGCCAGCCACCGGGCGTCGGCCCACAAGGCGAGGTGATCCCCGCCGGCCCGTTCTTCCAATACCTGATCTTCAGCCAGGCCGACCGCTGGATCGTGTCGCAGTTGCAAGAAGTTGAGGCCCTGGTCGCCACCGGCTTTGCCGAGTACCGCCTGGACAACGTCGCGAACGCGATTTACGACTTCGTCTGGAATGAGTTCTGCGACTGGTACCTGGAGATCGCGAAAGTACAAATCAGCAACGGCAGCGAGGCGCAGCAGCGCGCCACCCGCCGCACCCTGATCCGCACGCTGGAGACGGTCTTGCGCCTGGCGCATCCGCTGATTCCCTTTATTTCCGAAGAACTTTGGCAAAAAGTGGCACCCGTGGCTGGACGCGCTGGCGCTTCGGTCGCCGTGGCCGCTTACCCGGTGGCGCAGCCGCAGCGCATAGACCCGCAAGCGCAGGCCCATGTGGCCAAGCTCAAAAGCTGGGTCGACGCCTGCCGCAACCTGCGCGGCGAAATGAAAGTTCCGCCCTCAACCCGTTTGCCTTTGTACGTTCTGGGCGACACCACCTTCGCCGAAGCCGCAGGGCCCGTCCTGCAAGCACTGGCCAAACTTAGCGAGGTCAAGGTATTTGCAGATAGCACCGCCTGGGAACAAGCCGCTCAGAACGCGCCGGTCGCGGTGCTGGGTGAGGCACGGCTGTGCCTGTTTATGGCGACGGACCCGGTGGCCGAAAAAGCCCGCTTAGCCAAAGAGATTGCGCGCCTGGAGGGCGAAATAGCCAAGGCACAAGCCAAGCTGGGTAATGAGGCGTTTGTAGCCAAGGCGCCGCCCGAGGTGATTGCCCAATCGCGGCAGCGTGTGGCGGAATTCGGCGACACCTTGGGCACCTTGCGCGAGCAGCTCGCGCGCATGGCCTGAACGGGTCAAATCCAGTCTGGAGCAGTTCGTGGACGACATCGTGAAACAAGCGATGGCGAAGTGGCCAAAGGTACCGGACTGCTACGGCTGGTTGGGTCTGGACGCGCGCGGCAACTGGTACATGCGCGATGATCGGGCCCAGGCCTGCGGCAGCTTCGCCAGCGGAATTCCAGGGGCCAAAGGCTCCTTGTTGCAACATTCCAAATTGATCGATTTCATCGGGCGCAACTACGCTGCTACGGCTGATGGCTGCTGGTACTTCCAAAACGGGCCGCAACGCGTATTCGTGGAATTGGAGGCTACACCCTGGATCTGGCGTATCAGCCCCGATGGCAGCATCTGCTCGCACAGCGAGCAAACGGCGAACTTTGAGACGGCGTATGTCGATGAGGTGGGCTACGCCTACTTACACACCGATCTGGGCTTTGGCCTGATCCACACACAAGATGTGGCGCTGGCGGCACAGTCCATTGAAGCGGGCACCTGGGTGCTGGAGCAGTGCCAGCGCGCTGACCTGCCCCGCCGCTTCCACTACGTGGCAGATCCGCAAGCCCTATCGGCCCGGCGCGCAGACGAAAAAAAGCCCGCTTGAAGCGGGCCTTTTTTCAGATGAAGCGCTATGCCCTATTGGGCGGGGGCTGCAGGTTTCGCAGGCTCTGCAAACTTGGCGCCGCCGGCATTGGCCATGTAAACCACAGCACGGGCAATTTCGTAGTCATCGAAATTACCGCCGCCTTGCGCGCCCATGGCGTTCTTACCTTTGAGCGCAGAATTCAGCAGAGACTCATAACCCGTCTTGATGCGAGGGCCCCAGGCTTTTGCATCACCAAATTTAGGAGATCCGGCGAGACCAGCCGCATGGCAGGTGGAGCATTGCGCTTTGAACACTTCTTCTCCGGTTTTCATAACCCGGTTGGCATCCAAAATTTCAACCTTGCCCACTTTCTGAATGCGCTCCAGAGTGGCGCGCTCGGTTTGCTCGGCGCCAGCTTGCGGCTTATTCGAAGCGGTCACAAAACTAACCAGCCCAATGATGATGAAAACTGGCACCACAAAAGAGAAAAAAACAGCTGCCAGCAGCTGCTTGGGTGTTTTGACCGGGCCAGTGTGGTCCTCGTCATGGGTCTCAGGAGATGGGGTGGCGCTCATGGTGTCCTCGAAGGGTTTCAACTCGTGTGGAAGCCCCCAATTATACCGAGCGCCCTACGCTAAACCCCCTACAATCCCCATCACACCCATCCAATCGCGGCTGTAGCTCAGTGGATAGAGTATTGGCCTCCGAAGCCAAGGGTCGTGGGTTCGATCCCCGCCAGCCGCACCAATCTCCAATTACCCTCAACAAAAAAGCCCCGCTCTTGCGAAGCGAGGCCATATTGTTGATTCCATTGGTGCCGGAGAGATGAATCGAACACCCGACCTTCTCATTACGAATGAGCTGCTCTACCGACTGAGCTACACCGGCAATGTGGGCGCGATTGTAGCGACCGGGTACCTAGACGGCGGACGCGACCTCTTGGTGGTAACGGACCACGCGCTCGACTTCGTGGCGTGAACCGAGGATGACGCTCACGCGCTGGTGCAACTGCACCGGCTCGATATCCATAATCCGGGCGCTTCCGTTACTGGATACGCCACCCGCCTGTTCGATCAGCCAGCTCATGGGGTTGGCCTCGTACATCAGGCGCAGCTTGCCGGCCTTGCCGGGTTCACGCTTATCCCAGGGGTACAGAAAAACGCCGCCACGGGTCAGGATGCGGTGAACGTCGGCCACCATCGACGCCACCCAGCGCATATTGAAGTCCTTGCCGCGCGGGCCCTCTTTGCCCTGCAGGCATTCTTCCACGTAGCGCTGCACCGGCGCGGCCCAATGGCGCATATTGCTCATGTTGATGGCAAATTCCTGGGTGTCTTCTGGTATGCGCACATCCTCCTGCGTGAGCACAAAAGAGCCCTGCTCGCGATCCAGCGTGAACATGGCCACGCCGTCCCCCACCGTCAACACGAGCGTGGTTTGTGGCCCATAGACGCAGTACCCGGCGGCTACCTGCCGGGTACCTGCCTGCAAAAAGTCCGCCTCGCTTACCGTGGTGCTGGCATCAGCTTTTTTGAGCACGCTGAATATGGTGCCGATGCTCACATTCACATCGATGTTGCTGGAGCCGTCCAGGGGATCGAACAACAACAGGTATTCGCCCTGGGGGTAGCGGTTGGGAACCGCGTGGATGGTGTCCATTTCTTCGGAGGCCATGGCTGCCAAGTGACCTCCCCACTCATTGGCCTCAATCAGCACATCATTGGCAATGATGTCGAGCTTTTTCTGTACCTCGCCCTGTACGTTGGCACTTCCCGCACTACCCAAAACACCCCCCAGCGCGCCCTTGTTCACAGCATGGCTGATACCTTTGCAAGCTCTGGCCACCACCTCCAATAGCAGCCGCAATTCCGACGGGATATGGCCTTTAGACCGTTGCTGCTCGACCAGGTAACGCGTCAGGGAAACGGACATAAACGGCTCCTTAAATGGCCAGGGCGCGCGAGACAACCTCGCGCACGTCATTGCTCAAATCGGCCTTGGCTGCGACCCGCACCAGAGCCTCGCGCGCCGCGCTGCGGTAGGGCTCGGCCAGGGTACTCCACCGATCCAGCGCCCGCGCCAAACGAGCCGCAACCTGGGGATTCGTCGCGTCAAGCTCGAGCACGCGTTCGCTCCAAAACACATAGCCAGCAGCATCGGCCCGGTGAAAAGCGCCCGGGTTGGCGCTGCAATAGCTAAAGATCAAGCTGCGGGCGCGGTTCGGATTCAACAGGCTGAAGTCCGGATGGCCCAGCAATTGGCGCACCGCAGGCAGCACATCGCCCTGCACATCACACTTAGCGGCCTGCAACGCAAACCATTTGTCCAAAACCAGCGGCTCGTTTTTGAACATAGCGTGGAAGCGGTCCAGAGCCTGCCGCGCCAGCGGATGACCGCAATTGACCAGCGCGTGCAGGGCGTTGAAGCGGTCGGTCATGTTGGAGGCGTCTTTGAACGCCTGCAAGGTTTTGCCGGGCCACAGCGTGTCGCCCGATTCCACAGCCGCCAAACACAGATGCTGCAACGCCATACCTGCCAGGGCGCGACGCCCGCTCGACAATGGGTCCGGGCGGTAAGCCCCGTTATGGCGGTGGGTCTCGTAGGCCCATTCCCAATCGGCGTGCAGACTGCGCGCCAACTGCAATCGCATGGCTTCGCGTACCGTGTGAATAGCCTGGGGGTCGACCTGATCGAGCTGCTCGGCGATATAGCCCTCTGACGGCAGCGTCAGAACCAGCTCCTTGAATGCTGCATCCAGCTCGGGGTTACGCAACACAGCGTGCATCGCCTCTAAGTACGCCGCGTCCAAGGGGGCTTGACGCAGGGGATCATCGCTGTTGCTTTGTACGCTTTGCAGGGCGCGTCGCAACGCCAAACGTTGTCCCGCCTCCCAACGGTTGAAGGGGTCGGTGTCATGGGCCAGCAAGGTGCGCAACTGCTCATCGCTGTACTCAAACTCCAGAATCACGGGGGCCGAAAATCCCCTCAAAACCGAAGGAACCGGCTCCTCTTCAACGCGGGTCAGGGTAATGGTGCTGCTACCACCCGACACCACAAAAAGCTGGTCCTCGGCGCCCGGGCCGTTTTCGTCGGCGTAGAGCACCAAGGGCTTGCCGCTAGTCATGCCGATCAAACCGATGCGCACCGGTATCACAAACGGCTCGCGCACTTCCTGCGCGTTTGTACGGCCACCGTGCTGCATCAGGGTAATGGTGTAGGTCTGCTTGGTAGGGTTGTAGGTCCCGCCGCAACTCAGACGCGGCGTGCCGGCCTGGGAATACCAACGCTTGAACGCTTCCAAATGCTGGGCCAGCGGTGAACCCGGGTTGGCATCCGCAATCGCCTGTGCAAAATCGTCGCAAGTCACCGCATGGCCGTCATGGCGCTCGAAATACAGCGCAAGACCCTTTGCAAAGCCTGCGCGGCCAGTCAGGGTTTGCATCATGCGCACGACTTCAGCGCCTTTTTCGTAAATCGTGACGGTGTAGAAATTGTTGATTTCCAGGTAACTCTCCGGGCGTACCGGGTGCGCCATCGGGCCGGCATCTTCCGGGAACTGCGAAGCGCGCAGCACCCGGACATCTTCAATGCGCTTGACCGCGCGCGCCGAGGGCTCGGCGCATAGATCCTGGCTGAATTCCTGATCGCGGAAAACCGTCAAGCCTTCCTTGAGGGAGAGCTGGAACCAGTCGCGGCAGGTCACGCGGTTACCGGTCCAGTTGTGGAAATACTCGTGCCCGACTACGCTCTCGATATTGGCGTAATCGGTGTCGGTCGCCGTGGCGGGGTTGGCCAGCACGTACTTGGTATTGAAAATATTCAATCCCTTGTTTTCCATGGCGCCCATATTGAAGTCGCTGGTGGCCACGATCATGAAGCGCTCTAAGTCCAGCGGCAAATTGAAGCGCGCCTCGTCCCAGGCCACCGAGGCCATCAGCGCATTCATGGCGTGCTCGGTTTTGTCCAGATCGCCGGGGCGCACATAGACCTGCAAAAGATGCTCGGATCCCGAGCGCGCGCGGATGCGCTGCTCGCGGCAGACCAACTCGCCTGCCACCAACGCAAAAAGGTAGGAGGGCTTTTTGTGCGGATCAACCCATTTCGCGAAATGCCGCCCGCCGTCCAGCGCGCCCTGCTCCACCAGATTGCCGTTGGACAACAAAACCGGATACGCCGTCTTGTCGGCGCGCAGGGTAACGGTGTAGCTGGCCATCACATCCGGGCGGTCCAGGAAATAGCTGATGCGGCGAAAGCCCTCGGCCTCGCACTGGGTGAAAAACGAGCCGTTGCTCACATACAAGCCGGTCAGGCTGGTGTTCTTGATGGGCGCACAGGTGGTGAAAATCTCCAGCGTAAAGCTCTCGCGGCCTTCGGGCAGGTTCTCCAGCACGAGGTGCTCACCGTCCATACGGAATGAAGTGCCCTGGCCGTTCACCAGCACCCGGGCCAAATTCAGGTCCTGGCCGTCCAGGCGCAAGGCTTGGGGTGCCGCGTCCGGATTGCGGCGCAGCGTCATCACATTCAGCACGCGGGTCTTGGCTGGGTCCAGGTCGAAGGTCAAATTGACCGTGTCGATCCAATACGGCGGGGGCGCATAGTCCTGCCGATGGACCAAGGACTTGGCAGTGGCTGTGTCGTGGGTATCAGACATAGGGCTTTCAGGGTATTGCGGGCGTCGCTCAGACGCCTTGTTTCAGGGAAGCCTGGATAAACGCATCCAGGTCGCCATCCAGCACTTTCTGGGTGGCCGAGGTTTCATAATTCGTGCGCAGATCTTTGATGCGGCTGTTGTCCAGCACATAGCTGCGGATCTGGTGGCCCCAGCCGACGTCGGTCTTGGTGTCTTCCAGCTTTTGCTGCTCTTCCATGCGCTTGCGCATCTCAAAGTCGTACATGCGGCTGCGCAGGCGCTTCCAGGCGACATCGCGGTTGCTGTGCTGGCTGCGCCCGTCCTGGCATTGCACCACGATGCCGGTGGGGATGTGCGTCAAGCGCACGGCCGAGTCGGTCTTGTTGATGTGCTGACCGCCAGCCCCGCTGGCGCGGAAGGTGTCGACCCGCACGTCGGACGGGTTGATGTCAATTTCGATCGAGTCGTCTACCTCGGGATAGACGAAAACGCTGGCAAAACTGGTGTGGCGTCCGCCCGAGCTATCAAAAGGCGATTTGCGCACCAGCCGGTGCACGCCGGTCTCCGTACGCAGCAGGCCGAAGGCGTACTCGCCCTCGATCTTGATGGTGGCACCCTTGATGCCGGCGATGTCGCCGGCGGTCTCATCTTCCACGGTGGTAGCGAAACCCTTGCGCTCAGCGTAGCGCAGGTACTGGCGCAGCAGCATGCTGGCCCAATCGCAGGCCTCGGTTCCGCCTGCCCCAGCCTGTATGTCCAGAAACGCGTTCATGGAATCAGCCGGGTTGTTGAACATGCGGCGGAACTCCAAGCCCTCAATGATTTCGGCCAGGCGCTGGGCATCGGCCTCGATCGTCAGGAGCCCCGCTTCGTCGCCCTCATCGCGCGACATTTCAAAGAGCTCGGTGTTGTCGGACAGGTCGCGGGTCAGCGCGTCCAAGGTCAGCACTACGCCGTCCAGCGTCTTCTTCTCTTTGCCTAGCTCCTGCGCGCGCTTGGGATCGTTCCAGACGCCGGGGTCTTCTAACGACGCGTTGACAGTGCGCAGGCGCTCGGATTTGGCAGCGTAGTCAAAGATACCCCCGAAGTTCGGCGGTGCGGTTGCTCAAATCCGCCAAAGTGCTGCCGATCAAATTGCTGCGTTCTGCGTCCATTACGTGTGTCCCGGGAGAGAAAAAGAACGGATTTTCTCACGCGGCCCATTTCAAGGTTTTTCGGCTGGCTGCAACAAGGCGCAAAAGCGTGGCATATCGATGTTGCCGCCGCTCAGAATCACGCCCACCCGCTGACCCCGAAGTTGCGAGGCCATCGCCCGCACAGCCGCCAGACCCAGACAGCCCGTTGGCTCCACCACCAGTTTCAGGTAGGCGGCCATGAAGCGCATGCCCTCCACCAGTTGCGCGTCGGAGGCGGTGACGATAGCGTGCACGTGGCGCTGGATGATAGGAAAGGTCAGCCGCCCGACCTGCTGGGTTTGCGCGCCATCGGCAATCGTCACCGGCACGGGAATCTGCACCCGCTCGCCGCTGGCAAGTGACTGCTGCACATCATTACCCGCTTCGGGCTCCACGCCGTAGACGCGGCACTGGGGCGCGAGCGCATGGGCACTGAGCGCCGACCCGGCGATCAATCCGCCACCGCCCACACACACGAACAGCGCATCCAGCGGCCCGTGGTCTTGCAGTAGTTCCAGCGCTGCCGTTCCTTGTCCGGCGATGACGTCGGCGTGGTCAAAAGGCGGGATCAGCGTCATGCCGCGCTCCTGCGCCAGGCGCTGGCCGATCGCTTCGCGGTCTTCGGTGTAACGGTCGTAGAGCAGCACCTCCGCACCGTAGCCGCGCGTGGCCTCGATTTTGGAAGCGGGCGCATCCTGCGGCATCACGATCACGGCGGGCATGCCCAGCATCCGCGCGGACAGCGCCACCGCCTGGGCGTGGTTGCCCGACGAGAACGCCACCACGCCGCCGCTGCGCTGTGCGGGTGTGAACTGCGACAGCGCATTAAAGGCCCCGCGAAACTTGAACGCACCCATGCGCTGCAAGTTCTCGCATTTCAAAAAAATCTGCGCGCCGACTTCCGCATCCAGCATGCGAGAGCGCATCACCGGCGTACGGTGGGCATGGCCCCGAAGGCGCTGGGCAGCAGCCTCCACGTCGGCAAAGCTAGGGATTTGCGCCATAGCCTGCCTCAAGCAGCACGCGCCAGCGGTGCAGCGAAATGGGCTTCCATCTCACGGCGCAACTGGTAGGCGCGGGTGCTGGTATCAATGGCCACATCGGCCCAACAAAGCGACTGGCCCTGCCGCACCGGGCGGACAAGCTTGATGTCGTGCGCCAAGCCCAGCGGCAAGCCGCCCAGCTTGCGCGACGTTTCGGCGGGCAGCAACTTGCCCCAGACGGTGTAACCGCCCTCGCCGTCCAGCATTTCGCCGGGCCGCAAATCGCGCTTGGCGGTAGCCACCACATCGGCGTTCCAGCCGGTGGCCACACCCGTTGGCTCGCCACGCAGCGCCACGCTGGCCACCGACATACCGACTTCCAGGCCAATCAAGTGCCAGCGCTTGTACAACGTGAAGTAGCGTCCGCTCGGGTCGGTGTGCGCGTTGTATTCCTCGAAGCAGTTTTTGATGTAGTCGGTCTCGGCCTCCACCGTGACCCATACGCCCATGCGGATGTCATAGGGAATCTTGCGGCCATTGGCCTCCAGCGAAGAAATCACCTCGACCATGCCTTTGCGCTCCAACACCCCGCCTTCGCTAACCGGGCGGGTGACAAAGGGAATGTCCTCGACACTGGCCGGCGGATACAGCAAACCGTTGGACGGCACGCCCAAGCCCGTGGCGTTGGATACCGCGCTGCTCTCGATCGAGGGCTTGGAGCCGTCCAGAAAGCTGTTGAACATCTTGGGGTTGAGACCGCCGCGCGCGGCCTGCTCGGGCGTCAGGCCGTAATTGCCCCACACGGTGTCGGGCGTGGACTGGTTGAAATGCGGCAGCCATTTGTGACCGCGCCCGGCGGCCACCACCGGGAAGCCGCAGGTGCGCGCCCAGTCCACCAGATCGCAAATCAGCGCCGGCTGGTCGCCAAACGCCAACGAATACACCACCCCGGCCCGCTGCGCTTGAAGCGCCAGCAGCGGGCCGCAAAAGGCGTCGGCCTCTACAGTGACATTGACCACATGCTTGCCGTGCGCAAACGCTTCCAGACAATGGTCGACCGCGGCGATGGGATGGCCGGTACATTCAATGATGACGTCAATGGCCGGATGCGACACCAGCGCGCGCCAGTCTTCACCGATATGCGTGCTGCCGTCTTTGATCGCGGCGTCCAAAGACGCGGCCTGCGTGCGCTGCGCGTCCCAGCCCACACGCGCCAGATTGGCGCGCGCGCTATCGGGCGAGAGATCAGCAATACCCACCAAGTGCACGCCGGGCGTGCGCGGAACTTGCGCCAGGTACATGGAGCCGAATTTGCCCGCACCGATCAAGCCGATGCGGATCGGGCGGCCCTCAGCCTGGCGCTGCTGGAGTTTGGCAAACAAGCTCATGCGGCGGCTTTCAGCGCGATGCCGGGGATGAACGCGCGTCGCTCGCAGAGCGAGGGCACGGCTTCGAGCAGGATTTGGGGCTCTTGCGGGGAAAACAGGTAACCGTCGCGGTCAAATTGAGCGGGTCGTTCGGGCGTACGTTGCATGGTGGATCTGCTTGGGTCGGTCGAATTCAGCCTCGCACCCCGACAGCCTCGTGCCGTACAAGGGTTGCTCACAGCCGCACAGACAGCCCGCTAACACCGTGCTGCCCTGCATTGAGTGTACGAAATTGCCCCAGCAAGCAGGCCCAGGCCCACAGCAGAACGTCTTCTATCGGTGTTGTGCGTGGCCCAACATGTGACGCCAAGCCAAATCGTCAAAGGTTTTTTGCTGCGATTCTGTCAAGACCGCATAAAAGACTTTTGTGGCTTCGCTGTGGCGGGCCAGGGATTGAGACATCCGCTGGCTGTGCTCTTCGTGCATGGCCTGCATTTTTTCCAGGCGCTGCGGCGTGGTCAGCCCGACCCAATCGGCTTTTTTCATATCGGGGTGATGCATCCCCTCAACGGGCATCATCGATTCCACCCAGCGACCCCAAGCGGCATCTTGCTCGGGTGTCAGCGACAGCTGCTTTTTGATCGCGGCCAAATGGGCCTTGTGCATAGCGCCCATGCGCTCGCCGTCCATCATGTGGTGACAGACCTGCGCCTGCATGGCGTGCTTTGCGGAGGGCATGGCCACCGACTCGGCCTGGGCGCTCAAGCCCCACGAGCCTGCAGCCAATGCGAGCGCTGCGGGAAACAGCTGCCAGGTGCGGGCAGTACCGGCGAGCTGTGCGGATGAAAGTTTGGATGCCAAAGTCATGGAAAACTCCTGAGAAATGCGCCCGGCGGATTGCCAGCGCCGCACCGCAAGGGTGCGTCCCCTGTGTGAACGCTGTGTTGCGCCACGTCAAAGTTCAGGCAAATGGGCGGTGATCCGCCGGTATCCCAATCAGGATTGTCCCTATGGCGTCACATCTGCACGCAACCCGCTACATTGTGGTTCCAACCATTCCCCCACACAATAAGGAGCGACCATGCAACTAGTCAAAACTACCCTTCTCGCCTGCGCCAGCGCGATGGCCTTGCTGGCCAGCGGCGCAAGCCACGCCGATTTGTTGAACTTAGGTGCCACGCTGTCGGGCGCGGCCGAGGTGCCACCCAACACCAGCGCGGGCATAGGTCAATTGCAGGCCGAGTTCGACAAGGCCACCAACACATTCAGCTACACCTTGCGCTACAGCGGCCTGAGCGGGCCGATAAAGGCAGGCCATTTTCATGGCCCGGCAGAGGCTGGTAAGAACGCCGGTGTAGCGCTAGGTATCAGCAATGTCGGCGAAAGCCCTGTACAGGGCCGCGCGGTCTTGACCGCCGCCCAGGCTGCCGACTTGCTGGCGGGCAAGTGGTACGTCAACCTGCACACGGCCGCCAACCCCGGCGGTGAGGTGCGCGGTCAGGTCATCGTCGAGTAAACGTCCATTACAAAGTGGCTGCGATTTTCTTCACAGCCACTTTTGCATCAAGACTGCCTGCCCTGCGGCCGGGTCCAGCTGGTAGTTGGTGAATCCGAAGCGCGCATAACTGCGCATGGCGACTGCGTTGCCGCTGAGCACTTCCAGGGTGAGCTTGCAGCAGCCCCTCGAGCGCGCCAGGTCGTACGCCGCGCCCAGCAACGCGTGGCCTACTCCAGCGCCCCGGTAAAGCGGGTGAACGATGAGGTCATGGACGTTGAGCAGCGGGCGCGCCTTGAAAGTGGAATAGCCCTCAAAGCAATTGATCAAGCCAATCGCCTGCCGCTGCGGCGCATCCACACAGGCGATAAAGCTGAAGGCGTCAGACCGTCTGGCGAGATCGCCACACAGCCGGAGCAGCACGTCCACATCGAGCGCCTCGCCCCCACCCATCGGGTCGCGGGCATACAGATCGAGCAATACGCCTACGTCGGCGGCGTCCTGCGCGCTGCGGTAATCCACCGGGTGGATGCGCACAGCGAAAGGCTGCGCAGTGGCAGGTACCTCGGATGAAGCATTGTTGGTATTCATTTGCATACCCCATTTTGCGGCGAAAAATGGGGAGTCTGGTCGCCGCATTGTGCGGGCTATCATCCCGCCATGCCTGTAACGCCCCCCTCCGACATCGCCTGGGCAGACCCCGCCCGAGAGCAACTTTTCACCCGCTGGCTGTTGGCGCAAACGCCGCACTTCCAGCTCCAGCCCCAGAGCCTGCGCATGGCCTCGGCAGACGCCAGCTTCAGGCGCTATTTCCGCATTGACATCGAAGACGCTTCGGGCAGCCGCATCGTCATGGACGCGCCGCCCGACAAAGAGGACAACGCCGCATTCGTGCGCATTGCCGCGCTCCTGCGCGATGCGGGCTTGCGCGTTCCCGAGGTCTTGAACTGGGACCATGAAAACGGGTTTTTGCTGCTCAGCGACCTGGGCGCGCACACCATGATGCAAAGCATGGACCCGCAGGGCCCGCCGCCACTGGCGCGCTACCAGGAAGCGGTGGATGCGCTGATCGCCTGGCAACTGGCCTCGCGGCCCGGCGTGCTGCCCGCCTACGACGAAGCGCTGCTGCGCCGCGAACTGCAACTGTTCCCTGACTGGTACATCACCCGCCACAAAGGGCAAGCGCCCACGGCAGCACAGGACAAGGTGCTGCAGGCCGCGTTTGACGCCATCGTCGCCGAGAACCTCTCTTGGCCCAGCGTGTTTGTGCACCGCGATTTCATGCCGCGCAATCTGATGTACACGCGGGGCCAGCCACCGGGCGTGCTGGATTTTCAGGATGCGGTCTACGGACCCATCACCTACGACATCGCCAGCCTGATGCGCGACGCCTTCATCAGCTGGGACGAAGATTTCTGCCTGGACGTGACCGTACGCTACTGGGACCGGGCGCGCAAAGCCGGGCTGCCGGTGGGCGACGATTTCGGCCAGTTTTACCGTGGCGTGGAGTGGATGGGCTTGCAACGCCATCTCAAGGTCGCCGGCATTTTTGCCCGCTTGACGCTGCGCGACGGCAAGCCCAAATACCTGGCGGACACGCCGCGCTTTATCGGCTACATCCGCGCCACCTGCGCCCGCTACGTGCAACTGCGCCCGCTGCTCAAACTGGTGGAAGACCTGGAGGGCATCAGCCCGGCAATCAACCTGGCCCCGCCCGATTTGCGCCGGCGCGACTGAGATGCCGCGTCTCTATTGCCCGCTGCCGCTGGTCTGTGGCAGCACCCTGGACTTGCCCGCCGCAGCGGCCCGCCATGTGCAGGTCTTGCGCTTGCAGCCGGGCGATACGGTCACGCTGTTCAACTTTGGGGCGGGCTGGGACGGGCCCATGCAAAGCCCCGGCGGGGAGTTCAGCGCCACGGTCACCGCCATGGGGCGCAGCAGCGTGCAGGTGCGGGTCGATACCCACCACGCGACCGAGCGCGAATCGGCGCGCGCCGTGCATCTGGCGGTCTGTATGCCGGCTAACGAGCGCATGGATTGGCTGGTGGAAAAAGCCACTGAACTGGGCGTGGCCAGCATCCAGCCGCTGATGAGTGAACGCAGCGTGCTGCGCTTAAGCGGCGATCGGGCCACCAAAAAGCAGCAGCACTGGCACAGCGTGGCGGTATCGGCCTGCGAGCAGTGCGGCGGCAACCGGGTGCCGCTGGTGTACCCCGTTTTAGGTCTGGCGGCCTGGCTGAAAACCGGGGCCGCGCAGAGCGCAAGCAGTCAGCGCCTTCTGCTGTCGCTGCACGACAGCGCCCGCCTGCTGCGTGAAGCAACCCACGCCGCGCAGGGCAGCGTCACGCTGTTGTCAGGTCCCGAGGGTGGTTTGAGCCGCACCGAGGAAGTGGCAGCGATGGACTGCGGCTTCGCGCCCGTGTCGCTGGGCGCGCGGGTCTTGCGCGCAGAGACAGCGGCGCTGGTCGGTTTGGCCTTGCTGGTTTAAGGCGGCGCGACGCAATCAGGGCGCAGCCGCAATCACCTGCGCCACCGCCGCCGTGAGTTTTTTGGCGTAGGGCACGTGCAGGAATTCGTTGGGGCCGTGGGCGTTGCTCTTGGGGCCGAGCACGCCGCACACCATCATCTGCGCGCGCGGAAAACCCAGGCTCAGCATATTCATCAGCGGAATCGTGCCGCCCTGCCCGATGTAGCCGCAGGGCGCGCCAAAGTGCGCCTGTGAGGCGGCATTGAGCACCTGCTCCAGCCAGGGCGCGGTGTCGGGCGCGTTCCAGCCGGTGGCGCCACCACCCACCTCAAACGTCACTTTGGCCTGGTAAGGCGCGTTGTCTTCGAGCAGGTTTTTGAGCTGCTGCACCGCCTGCGCCGCGTCCATCAGCGGAGGCAGGCGCAGCGAGAGTTTGAAGGCGGTGTAAGGGCGCAGCACGTTGCCGGCGTTTTTTAAATCGGGCAGGCCGTCGGCACCGGTGACGCTGAGCGTGGGAATCCAGGTGCGGTTGAGCAAGGCTTGCAGCGGATCGGTGGTGGTGGGCAGGGTGAACTGGCTGGAGCCGCCGCAGTCGGCATGCGCCCAGGGGAAGCGCTTGTACAACTCATCGCCCAGAATCGCGGCCGTGGCCCGTGCCTGCGCCAGGCGTTCGGGCGGCACTTCGCAATGGAAGCTGGCGGGCAGTAAGCGGCCGCTGGCGCTGTCCTCCAGCCGATCCAGCACCTGGCGCATGATGCGAAAGCTCGAAGGCACCAGCCCGCTGGCGTCGCCCGAGTGCACGCCTTCTGTGAGCACCTCGACTTTCAAGACCCCACTGGCCATGCCGCGCAGGCTGTTGGTCAGCCAGAGCTGGTCGTAATTGCCGGCGCCCGAGTCCAGACACACCACCAAGCCCACATCGCCCAGGCGTGTACGCAACACGTCGATATAGGGCATCAAATCGTAGGAGCCGCTTTCTTCGCAGGTCTCAATCAGCCCGACGATGCGCGGGTGCGCCACGTTCTGGGTTTTCAGCGCCTGGATGGCGGCGATGGCCGCGTAGGCGGCGTAGCCGTCGTCGGCGCTCCCCCGGCCATACAAGCGGCCGTCTTCGTATTTGGGCGTCCAGGGGCCGAGGTCGGCGCGCCAACCCGAGAACTCGGGCTGCTTGTCGAGGTGCCCGTACATCAGCACCGTGGGGTCTGAAGGCTGCGCGCCGCTGCGGGTGGAGGCGACTTCAAAAAACAGCACCGGCGTGCGCCCGGGCAGGCGCACCACTTCCAGCGTCAGCCCCGCCACACGCTGCGCCTCAATCCACTGCGCGGTGTTGCGCACCACTGTCTCCAGCAAACCGGCCTCCGCCCAATGGGCGTCAAACGACGGCGACTTGGCGGGAATCTCCACGTAGTCCTTGAGGCGCTGAACAATGTCACTATCCCAGGCTTGGCTGACCTGCGCCAGGGCCTGTTCAGTGTTGAGCAAGGGGGCCATTGCGGCATCAGGCAGGCGGGCGCTCATCGGTATCTCCATTCGGTCGGCGGGTGGGCTTAAGCTTACGCGCAATCGTCCCCAACTGGAACCGCCCACCATGCAACTGCCAAACCCCCAACCGCTGGACGACATCCAGGTCCTAGCCTTTGACGTGTTCGGAACCGTGGTCGACTGGCACGGCAGCATCGCGCGGGAAATGGCAGCCAACTACCCGCATGTGGACAGCCATGCGTTCGCTCAGGCATGGCGCGCGGGCTACCAACCGGCGATGCGCCGCGTGATGACCGGCGAGCTGCCGTGGACGCTGATTGACGATTTGCACCGGATGATTCTGGACCGCATCCTGCCGGACTTCGGGCTGGCGCATCTGGCTGAAGCAGAGCGGGCGCGCCTGAACCGCCTCTGGCACCGCCTGGACGCCTGGCCCGATGTGGTGGAAGGCCTGACGCGGTTGAAGAGACGCTTCGTCATTTGCACCCTGTCCAACGGCAACCTGAATCTGCTCACCCGCCTGTCCAAACGCGCCGGCCTGCCCTGGGACTGCATCTTGAGCGCCGAGGTCTTTCGCACCTACAAGCCCGACCCGCGCACCTACGGCGGCGTGGCCAGTACCTTTGGTGTGCGCCCCGAGCAGGTGATGCTGGTGGCGGCACACCATGATGACCTGGCCGCGGCGCGCGGCTGCGGGTTGCGCAGCGCCTACATCGAGCGGCCCTGGGAGTTTGGAACCCGGCAGGCCAAGGACGTGTCGCCCCAGCTTGGTAACGAACTGCACGCGGAAAATTTCGTGGTACTGGCTGCGCGCCTGGGCTGTTAGCAAAAAAAGGTGGCGTGGCGCGCCCCACCGCAACGCATACTCCGGCCCGACATCAACCGTTGGAGTGCCACGTGAAATATCCCGTCTTAGTTCTTGTTCTTTTCGCCTTGAGCTGCGCCACACAGGCAGCCAGTTTTGACTGCAAAAAAGCGCAATCCAAAATGGAAAAAGCCATTTGCGATAACCCGAAAATTTCAAAGCTCGATGAAGAGTTGGCTGAGAATTACCAGGCTGCCAAAAACAAGTTGTCAGCGGAGACGCAAAAGGTGTTTGTGGCCGGACAACGGTCGTGGGTCAAATTTTTAGCTGCGTCGTGCTTTACCGACTTCCAAGCCAAACCAGCCAGCAAGGAGGACGCGGTGCAATGCCTGGAAACAGAATACAAAGCCCGCGTAGCCGGATTGAAGGGTACGGGCAGTCTGGTTGGTGGCTTCAAAACCTACGCTTACTTTGAGGGCGATTTCAAAGCCTATCCCAAGGATGAAGAAATCGCATTCAACCGTGTGAGTCTGGTTCTGATCGACGACAACTCCGACAACGCCAACACCATCAATTCCGCCATCAAGACGGCGGCTGGCAAGACAGGCATTGACAAAGAATCCACTGGCGCTTTCACCTCTGACGTGTCCAACAGCCTGACCAACCTGAGCGCGGATCTGATCATGCTCACGCAATCCGCGAGTGCCACCGGCGGCGCGCACCCCAGCGAGTACACGGGCTACAAATACTTTTCCAAAGAGCTCAAGCGCTTTGTCAAAGTCAGCGACATTTTCAGCAACCCGAAATGGAAAGCCGTCGCCCAGCAAATCGCCAAAAAGCATTTTGAAAAAGAGAAAACCATGGACGATGTCATCAGCCTGGACATCGTCGCGGAAGAGAACGATGCGTTCGGCTTCATGCTGGTGGAAAAAGGTTTTTTCGTGGATGGCTTTACCAGCTATGCCGCGCGCGCCAACGACGGGGTGACCATGAAGTGGGATGCGTTGTCGAAATTTTTGACGCCCAAAGGGAAAGAGCTGTCATTGGTGCCAATCCCCAAGTAAGCGGGAAATGCAAGGCTTAGCGGCGCGCCAACTTGTAAACCGAAGTCCCCGCAAACCAATTCGGAAGGAAACGCACGGGTTCGCCGTCTTGCAGACCGAAGCTGTCCAGCACCTGGAGGCCATTGTTTCTCGAAAGATTGCCCAGATCAGCATGGGTTCCGACGCGGATGTTGGGCGTGTCGTACCACTGGTAGGGCAGGCGTTTGGTCACCGGCATGCGGCCCATCAACACGCTCAGGCGGTTAGGCCAGTGGGCGAAGTTGGGGAAGGCGACGATGCCCACGCGGCCAACCCGCACCGTCTCACGGAGCATGACCTCGGCGTTGCGCAGATGCTGCAGGGTGTCGATTTGCAAGACCACGTCAAACGACGCATCGTCGAACATCGCCAAGCCCTGGTCCAGGTTGAGCTGGATCACGTTGACACCGCGCTTCACACAAGCCATCACATTGGCGTCATCAATCTCCACGCCGTAGCCGCTGCACCCACGCGTGGCCTGCAAATGGGCGAGCATGGCGCCGTCGCCGCAGCCCAAGTCCAGCACCCGCGAACCGCGCGGCACCAATTCAGCAATCGCGTGTTGAATTTGGGCATCGCTCATGCCAGCACCTCAGCACCCAGCGACGCGAAATACGAACGAACCACCCCGTGGTAGCGCGGGTCATCGAGCAAAAACGCATCGTGCCCGTGCGGGGCGTCGATTTCGGCATAACTCACGTCGCGCTGGTTATCCAATAAGGCTTTGACCAATTCCCGGCTGCGGGCCGGTGCGAAGCGCCAATCGGTCACAAAACTAATCAATAGAAATTTGCAGGTCGTACCGGCGAGTGCCTGGCTCAAATTGCCACCATGGGCGCGGGCCGGATCGAAGTAATCCAGCGCACGGGTGATCAGCAAATAGGTATTGGCGTCAAAGTAGTCGGCAAACTTGTCGCCCTGGTAGCGCAGGTAGCTCTCAATCTGGAACTCCACCTCTTGCGTGCTATAGCGGTAATCGGTGCTGGCGCTCGCTCGCGCCACCGCGTTGCGCAACTGGCGGCCGAACTTGGCGTTCATCACGTCGTCGCTCAAATAGGTGATGTGGCCAATCATGCGTGCGATGCGCAGACCGCGCTTGGGTACCACACCGTGGCGGTAAAAGTGGCCGCCGTGGAAGTCTGGGTCGGTGACGATGGCGCGGCGCGCGACTTCGTTAAAGGCGATGTTTTCCGCCGTGAGGTTGGGTGCGCTAGCCACCACCACAGCGCGGCGCAAACGCTGTGGATACAACATCGCCCAAGCAAGCGCTTGCATGCCGCCCAGGCTCCCACCCATCACCGCCGCCAGCGTCTGAATGCCCAAGCGGTCCAGCAGCAGCGCTTGGGCATGCACCCAGTCTTCGACCGTGACGACCGGAAAGTCCGCGCCGTACACCTGGCCATCCGCACTGTCAGGGTTCACATGCATCGGGCCGGTGGAGCCGAAGCACGATCCCAGGTTGTTCACACCGATCACAAAAAACCGGTCGGTATCGACTGGCTTGCCCGGGCCGACCATGTTGTCCCACCAGCCTTCGGATTTCGCCTGCCCGTCGTACACGCCCGCAACATGGTGCGAGGCATTGAGCGCGTGGCAAATCAGCACCGCATTGCTCTTGTCGGTATTGAGCGTGCCGTAGGTCTCAAAAGCCAGGTCGTACTGGCGCAGGAACGCGCCACTTTGCAGCGCAAGCGGCGCATCAAAATGCAAGGACTGGGGCGTGGCGATCAGCATAAAAAATAAACCCGACAAAGCTGAACGCGGTGCCGGGTCACATAGGGGGTCGGTCGTCCGTGTTTAGCTGAATTTATTGAGCGCCCGCAAGCTAGGGCAAATTGGCGCTGGAGCTGTCATTGTAGTGCCGTCAAAATCGGGACGTGTTCATCCGGGTTCGTCCGGTATAGTCCAAAAGCAGCCATCGACGATCGCGTGCTGGCTAGTTCCGCTTAATTCTCTCTGCTATACCGCCGTCCGTTTTTTGGAAGAACCCCAGGGATTATGAAAAGCACCTATTTGCGTTATCTGGCACTTGCAAAAGCCGTCCAGGAAACCGACAAACATCTCACCGCGGTAGACGAGACCGCCAAAAGGTTGTTGGAGGTCATTGCCCTGAGCCACGCCGAGAACCGGCCGCTCACGGTCTCAGAAGCCATGGCGCTGGAGCCGATTGCAAGCCCTGGAACCATCCACCGCAAACTCGATCTTTTGCGCGAAATGGGACTGATAAACCAGATTTTCCAAGGCGATAACCGCCGCACCAAATACCTGGTTCCCACGCCAGTGACCGATCGCTATTTCGACAACCTGGGGCGGGTGCTGGCGCAAGCGACGGCGCCAGACTGACTCAGCCCAGATCCCGCACCAAGCCCCCTTCAAGCCGGAGGGCTCCGGCCGAAGCCAGTTCGGCCAAGACGCCGTCTATGCAATCCGGCAAGGACATGTCCGCGAAATGCTCCCGGTGCAGCGCGCAGATGTAGGGGGTATTCGCAGCCCACTGGTACAGGGCCGCCAGCGGCCAGGTCTGCAGCTCCAACAACTTGAACTTCACCAGCACCTTCAAGCCATAGCGCAGGTGGCTCATGGGCTTGCGCCGGAAATGGTCCAGCCGGGAATAGGCGCGGGCCAAGGCAGATGGCGCGTCAATAAACGGCGCCCCATGGCCCGGGATGACCAAGCGGGGCTGTAAGCGCGCAATAAGGTCCAACGTCGCGGCCACCGCATCAAAGGCGTTTTCTCCGTCGAGTTCCGGAAATACCACGCCGAAACCGTTCTCCCACAGGGCATCCGCCGACACCAATACCCCGGTTGACGGGGCAAAAAGAACCACGGAGTGCGGATCATGACCTGGCGCCGCATGCACCTCCCAGCTTTGCCCGCACAGCGCCAAGTGCTCGCCGGGCTGCAGGGTACGGTCTGCGGCGAAGCGCGGGCAATGCTGTCCGGTGGACGCAAAATGCAAGCCCTGCGCGTCCCACTGCGCCACGGCCTGCGCCTGGCCGGGCGCGATCCAGGTCTGCAGGGCGGGGTAACGCTCTGACAGAGCCGCGTTGCCCCCGCAGTGGTCGCTGTGCAAATGGGTGTTGAGCAGCAGATCGAGCTGCCCGCCCTCCAATTGCTGATCCACCAGCTCCAGCAGCAACGGTGCATGGGTGTGGTAACCGCTGTCGATCAGCACAGTTTGGCCCCCGCCGCGCAAGAGCACGCTGTTTGACGACAGCCAGCCGCGCTCGAAAACGTGGATACCGTCGGGTAAATGCGTAGAGGCCACCATCGCTGCACTGTAACGGCTTGCGCTATTCTTCGCCCACCACAACCATGGCGCGCCGCGCCCCTCCACAGTGTCCGACCCTGCCCCGACGCCGCCTGACCCCCAACACGACAAGCGCACGTTTTTGCGCAAATTGGCAGATTTCCTGCACCCCGGTCCTGATTCAGCGGAGGAATTGATCCAGACCCTGGCCGAAGCCGAGCACAACCACATCATCGGCCCCGAGGCCCGCGCCATGCTTGAAGGCGTGATCCGTCTTGCCGACATGAGCGCGGGCGATGTCATGGTTCCGGCCACCCGCATGGACTGGATTGACATCCAAGCGCCGCTGGACGACATCATGCACACCGTGATTGACACCGCGCACTCCCGCTTTCCAGTTTTCGACGGCGAGCGCGACAACATTCTGGGCATCTTGCTGGCGAAGGATTTGCTCAAGCTGCAACGTGCACCCGAATTCAATATCCGCGCGCTCCTGCGCCCGGCGGTATTTGTGCCCGAGACTAAAGGGCTCAACGATTTGCTGCGCGACTTCAAAGGCACGCGCAACCACCTGGCCATCGTCGTCGATGAGTTCGGCCGCGTGGCCGGTTTGATCACCATTGAAGACGTGCTGGAACAAATCGTCGGTGAAATCGAGGACGAGTTCGATACCGCTGACGACGAAGGCGACATCTTCGCGCTGGCCGACCGCAGCTACCGGGTCAACGGTGACACCTCGCTGGAGCGGGTCAACGAAGCTTTTTCAACCACCCTGTCCGACCCAGATGCCAAGTTCCAAACCATTGGCGGCCTGATCTCGCACGCCATGGGCCATGTACCCAAACGCGGCGAACGTCTGAGCCTGGGCGGGTTGAACTTTGTGGTGATGCATACCAAAGGCGGCGCCGTGAAATGGTTCCGCGTGACGCCCAGCACAGGCGCGACGGGCTGATGCATCCAGCACCCCCGCTGTGGCGTACCGGGGTGCTATCAGCCGTCGGCGGGCTGTTGCTGGCTGCCAGCGTGGCCTGGCCACTGCCTAACAACAGCTTCTCACCCATCGCGCAGGGAACCTCATTCTGGTGGTTTCAACCACTGGCGTTGGCCGTCTTTTGCGGGGCCTTACAACGGGCGCACAGCCTGCGCCATGCCTGGTTAACGGGCTGGATTTTTGCCAGCAGCTGGCTGGCCGCGACCTTCTGGTGGCTGGTGGTGGCCATGCATGTGTACGGCGGCATGGGCGCGCCGCTGGCGGTGTTTGCCACCGTACTTTTGGCTGCGGCGCTAGCGCTGTATTACGCGCTGGCCGGGCTGGTGTATTGGCGCGTTGCCGGAAACCAAGGCCTTGGCGGTCGTGGCGCGCGACGGGGCGCGAGCAGCCTGCTTTTTGCGGCGCTGTGGACCGCAGCGGAAATGGCGCGTGGCACCTGGTTGACGGGTTTTGGCTGGGGCGCGGTGGGCTACGCCCATGTCGATGGACCGCTGGCCTTTTATGCGCCCTGGATCGGTGCTTACGGGCTGACGGCGCTGGGCGCCTGGCTGGCGGCCGTGGTGGCCCAGGGCCTGCGGCTGCGCTGGGCCGCCGCTGCCCTGGTCGTTCTGGGCCTGCCGCTGGCGATGGCGCTACCGGATTGGACGCAGTCCACCGGCTCGCTGCGCGTGACCCTGCTGCAAGGCAATATCAACCAAAGCAACAAATTTGACGCACCCACCGTGGAGCAATCTCTGCGCTGGTATGCGCAGCAGATAGCCGCTGCCCAAGGCGCTCTGGTGGTGCTGCCGGAAACCGCCATCCCGCTTCTACCCGCCCAGTGGCCGCCCGGATTCATGCAAAGCCTGCAAGAGACTTTGCGCGCTAAAAACCAAAGTGCGCTGATCGGCACGCCCTGGGGTGACGCGCAGACCGGCTACACCAACGCGGCACTGGGGCTGGGTGTCACTGAAAGCGCGAACTACCGGTATGACAAACACCATCTGGTGCCGTTTGGGGAGTTCATTCCGCCCATGTTCCACTGGTTCATCGCGTTGATGCATATCCCGCTGGGCGACTTCAACCGGGGTGCGCTGGCTGCCCCTCCCTTTGTCGCACAGGGTCAGCGCCTAGGGCCGCATATTTGCTACGAAGACCTGTTCGGCGAAGAGCTTGCCACCCGCTTCGTGCAGCCCGATCTGGCCCCGACCGTGCTGGTCAACCTGAGCAATCTGGGCTGGTTTGACGACACCGTGGCGTTGGACCAGCACGCCACCATCGCCCGCATGCGCGCCCTGGAGTTCCAGCGGCCCATCGTACGCGCCACCAACACCGGCGTGAGCGCCATCATCAACCACCGGGGCTATCTCTTGGCCGCGCTTCCCCGTCTGCAAGCGGGCGCGCTGGAGGGTCTGGTGGAAGGCCGCAGCGGCACCACGCCCTTTGCCTGGTGGGCGGGGCGCTTCGGGCTGTGGCCGCTGTGGCTGCTGTGCAGCCTGATCGTGGGCGCGTACTGGGTGCGCAGGCATCCATGAACGCACCCGACACCCACCCACCACCAGCCCCATCGCTGCGCCAGACCTGGTGGTTTTGGCTGAAGATCGGCTGCATCAGCTTTGGCGGCCCTGCGGGTCAAATTGCGCTGCTGCACCAGGAACTGGTGGAACGCCGGCGCTGGATTTCGGAACGCCGCTTTCTGCATGCACTGAACTACTGCATGGTGCTGCCCGGTCCGGAGGCGCAGCAGCTGGCCACTTATCTGGGCTGGCTGATGCACCGCAGCGCGGGCGGCATCGTGGCCGGGGCGCTGTTTGTGCTGCCTTCGCTGTTCCTGCTGATTACCCTGTCCTGGGTTTATCTGGTTTTTGGCAACACGCCGCTGGTGGCGGGTTTGTTTGCGGGCATCAAACCTGCCGTGACGGCGATCGTGCTGCAAGCGGCCTGGCGCATGGGCTCGCGCGCGCTGCGCAACCCGGTGCTGTGGGCGCTGGCTACTCTGTCATGGGTTGCGCTGTACCTGCTGCAAGCGCCATTTCCGGCCATCGTACTGGGGGCTGGCCTGATCGGCTACCTGGGCGGGCAGTTTGAACCGCGCTGGTTTCAGACCGGCGCGGGTCACAGCAGTGGTGCAGCGGCCCACGCCCCTGCACTGATTGACGACGACACGCCGCCCCCCGCGCATGCCCGCTTCACCGCGCGCGGCCTGCTCACCGTGCTGGCCTGGGGCGTGTTGTTATGGGCACTGCCCATGGCGGCGCTGGTACTGCTGTGGGGATGGGACCACACACTCACGCAGATGGCCTGGTTTTTCACCAAAGCGGCGCTGCTCACCTTTGGCGGCGCGTACGCGGTGCTGCCTTATGTGTACCAGGGTGCGGTGGAACATTTCCACTGGCTCACAGCCGCGCACATGATGGACGGCCTGGCGCTGGGCGAGACCACGCCGGGACCGCTGATCATGGTGGTGGCTTTTGTGGGCTACGTGGCCGGGCACACGCAGGCGCTGCTGGGCGACGGGGCGCTTTTCCGGGCCGGCGCGCTCGCCGCCACCGTGGTGACCTGGTTCACCTTTTTGCCCTCTTTCATCTTCATTTTGGCGGGTGGTCCGTTCATTGAATCCACCCGCAAAAACCTGCAGTTCACCGCGCCGCTGACCGCCATCACCGCTGCCGTAGTCGGTGTCATCGTCAGCCTGGCCCTGTTTTTCGGGGAACATGTGTTCTGGCCGCAAGGCCCGGGCGGGCACTTTGACTTCAGCGCCGCGCTGATCGCAGCGGCAGCAGCCGTGGCGCTGATCCGCTACAAGCGCCCCGTGGTGCAGGTGATTGCGGCTTGCGCGCTCGCCGGGTGGGGCTTATCGGTGCTGGTTTAACCCTGCGCCTTCACTTCGCACCCATCACCCAATTTGGCAGGCCAGTGGCGATTTCCGGGAAAAAGCAGAGCAGAAACACCGCCGCGAACATCAGGCCGACAAAAGGCATCACGCCCCAGATCACGTCCTTGAGCGGAATGTCGGGCGCGACGTTTTTGATGACGAAGATGTTCAAGCCAACCGGTGGATGGATCAGGCCCATTTCCATGACGATGGTCATGACCACGCCAAACCAGATCAGGTCAAAACCGGCGGCTTTCAGCGGCGGCAGGATGATGGGCGCAGTCATCAGGATGATGGAGACCGGCGGCAAAAAGAAACCGAGCACGATGACCATCGCCAGAATCACCGAGAGCAACACCCACTTACTCAGCTGCATGGCCACAATGGATTGCGCCGCGCTTTGGCTGATGTGCAGGTGGCTCATGACATAGCTGTACAGCAGCGACATGCCGATGATCAGCATAAGCATGGTCGACTCTTTGAGCGTGCTGGCCAGCAGGGGCGCGACATCGCGCGGCCGCCATAGTCCGTAGACGATGGCCACCAGACCCAGCGCGAGCAAGCCTCCCAGACCGGCGGTCTCCGACGGCGTAGCAAACCCGCCATACAGCGCCACCATGACGCCAATCAACAGCACCAGAAACGGCACCACGCGCGGCAGCATTTCGACTTTCTGCGCCAGGGTGAAATGCTCGACTTCCAGGTAGGCGGACTTGGCACCACCGGCCTCGTAGGCGGCCAGCGCCATGCGGTATTCCTTGCGGGCGCGCATGGACGCATGACCCGCGAACAGCGCAACCAGCAAAACCCCAGGGCCGATACCTGCCAGGAACAGACGCCCAAGGGACTGCTCAGCGGCTACAGCGTACAAAATCATCACGATGGACGGCGGCAACAAAATACCCAGCGTGCCTCCGGCAGCGATGATGCCCGCCGCAAAACCGGGTGAATAACCGCGCCGGCGCATCTCGGGAATACCGGCTGAACCGATGGCCGAACACGTCGCAGGGCTCGAGCCCGCCATGGCTGCAAACAGCGCGCAGGCAAACAC
>CAIOUR010000121.1 GCA_903861575.1 uncultured beta proteobacterium
CTCGACCTCGTCTTCGAATGGGTACAGCTCTTTCTCGACGAAGGCGCGCACCGTGTCGACGATCATGGTCTGTTCGCTGCTGAGTTGGAAATGCATGATTGGCCTATCAAAAAATCACGGCGCGCGGCGGATGCCCATAGGGCGACCGACTTGGGGCGGAACGGGGAGCGCGGAATGCGCTTGCAATATGGCTTGCAGGCGAGCGTATAAAAAGTCGGGCATGGCGGCGGCCCGGCCTTTGGCCATGTCCACATGGACCAGCATTTGCTCGCCGGTGCACAGCAAGTCGCCGGTGGCTGCGTGGTACAAGCTGTGAATGAGATGAATGCGCCGAGGGTCGAGGTCCAGCAGCTGCAATGTCAGGCGCAGCGGTTCGCCTTGTGCGACTTCTTTGACGTAGTGGATATGGGTTTGCGCGGTGTACAGCGAGTGACCGCCCTGGTCGCGGTAGGACTCGTCGATGCCGATGTAGCGGAAGAAGGCGTCCGAATTGTCGCCAAACACCAGCAGGTAGCAGGACTCGCTCATGTGGCCGTTGTAGTCCACCCAGTCCCACACCACATGGGGACGGTGCAGGCACAGCGGCGCGTCAATCGGGGCCGTCGGGTCCCACGCGCGGGCCGGTGTGTTTTCCAGCGGCGTGCGGACGCCGTGGCGGGCGGGGGGGTGGATGTCAGTCATGGTCGGAACGGGCCTACTGGGGCGGGATCAGCGCGAGTTTGCCCAGAAACGCTTTGGCGGAAAAATCGGCCTGGGCTTGGGCGATATCGGACAAGGCGTAGGTTCGCGCCAGCAGCGGGCGCACTTCACCGCGTTCGATATAGCCCACCAGGTTCTCAAAAATGGCGTCGTCCTGGAAGGTGCAGCCGAACAGCGAGAGGTCTTTGAGGTAGAGCGTGCGCAGGTCCAGCGGCACCACGGGGCCGGCAATCGCGCCCGCACTGGCGTAGCGCCCGCCGGTGCGCAGCGCGTCCAGCAGCAGCGGCCATTGCGCACCGCCCACCAAATCGATGACCACGCTGACCGCGTTGGTCCCTAAGCTGCGCAGCGCGTCTTCGCCCCGGTCTATGGCGGCTTCAGCGCCGAGTTCCACCAATGCTGCCTGTTTTGCGGGCGCGGCCTGCGCCACCACTTGCGCACCCCGGCGCAAGGCCAGTTGAACAGCGGCGCTGCCCACGCCACCGGATGCACCGGTCACCAGCACCCGGTCCCCGGCACGCACGCCACTGCGCGTGAGCAGGTTCTCGGCTGTGGAATAGGCGCACGGGAAGGAGGCCAGCTCCGCGTCGGACAAATTGCTGTGGATGGGCAGCGCTGCGTCCGCTGGCACTTTGACGAACTGGGCGAATGCGCCGTCGCATTCCGAGCCCAGGTACCAGCACGCGAAGGGCGCGTAGTCCGCGTACATGCGCAGAACGGGCCGCACCAGCACGCGCTGGCCCACGCGCTGCGCATCCACGCCGGGGCCGACCGCCACGATGGTTCCGCAGCAGTCCGCGCCCTGGATGCGTGGGAATTGCATGGCCGTGCCGCCCCAGCCAGGCGTGGCGTCGGCGTTGGTGTCAAAGCCCACACTGTCTGCTGCGGTTGCGCTATCCACGGTTTTGGAATACCAGCCAACCCGGGTGTTGATGTCGGTGTTGTTGACCGCCGAGGCCCCGACGCGGATCAGCACCTCGCCGCTGTGTGCGGCGGGCAACGGCACATCGTCGCGGTACACCAGTTTGTCAGGCCCGCCAAAGCCGGTCAGCACAGCAGCGTGCATGGTGGCGGGCAGGGCGGTGTGCATTGCGGGCCCCGGCTATTTCTTGGCCGGCGTGCCGATCACGCTGCCCAGGCGCTGTGGAAGCGGCAGCGTGGCGTGCTGCGCTGCGAGCGGTTGCAGCAGTGCCAGCACCTCCGGCGCAAAAGGCGCGCTGCGCGGGCCGCGCATGTCCATGTTCAGCAGCATTTGCTCGCCCAGCGCGGCCGCTCCGGCCACGCCTGGCACATGCAGCGCCAGCGCCACGTGCAAGCGCTTGGCATCGATGGCCACCACCTGGGCGCGCACTTCCAGCGCCGCGCCGAGCTTGACTTCGCGCAGGTAATGGATATGCGCCTCCAGCGTGAACAGCGAATGCGACAGCGCCTCGCGCCCGGCGGTATCCAGCCCGATGCGGTCCATCAAACCGTCCACGCCGTAGCTGAACAAGAGCGAATAAAACGCATCGCGCAAATGGCCGTTGTAGTCCACCCATTCGGGCAGGACCACGCCCTCAAAACAGACCAGCGGCAGTGGCGGGCTGGCTGCTGGCGCTTCAGGCATCGGGCGCGATTCCGTGTTTGAGCTTGGTGGCTTTGATCGCCGCTTGGACCGCCATCAGGCAGTCGTCGCGGTAGCGTTCCCAGTCGGCGATGCTGCGTCCGGCCAGTTGTTCTTCGCTGC
>CAIOUR010000122.1 GCA_903861575.1 uncultured beta proteobacterium
CAGCGTGCTGGTTGAAGCCGCGTTCATCAGCAACCCGGCCGAAGAAGCCAAACTCACCAGCGAGGCGTTTCAAACCCAGTTTGCCGACGCGCTGATGCGCGGCTTGCTGGGCTACTTTGCACAGAACCCGCCGCTGGCGCGCAAGCGTAAGGTCTCCTAGGCGGCGTCTGCCCGTCGCCGCGCCCGCCACGAGCCCAGCAGCACCAGCAAGCCGGGGACAAAAATCATGGCCCAGATGATCTTGTCGAGGTGGGTTTTGACCCAGGGTATGTTGCCGAAAAAGTAGCCCACAGTCACGATGCCGCCGACCCACAGTGCGCCACCGGCCACGTCAAAAAACGTGAATTTACGCCGCGTCATCTGCGCCACGCCGGCAACAAAAGGCGCGAAGGTGCGCACAAATGGCATGAAGCGCGCCGCGACGATGGCGATGCCGCCGTATTTCTCGTAAAACGCATGCGCCTGATCAAAGGCGCGGCGGTTGAACCACCGCGAATCTTCCCACTGGAAGACGCGCTGCCCGATGGCGCGACCGATCGCGTAGTTGGACTGGTTTCCCAGCACCGCCGCTACAAACAGCAAAGGAACCAGGACCGCGTAATCCATCAAACCGATGCCGCACATGGCACCCGCCACAAACAGGAGCGAATCACCCGGTAAAAAAGGCATGACTACCACACCGGTCTCGATGAACAAAATCGCGAACAACAGCGCATACACCCAGACGCCGTAGTTCTGCACGAACAGCTCCAAATGCTGGTCTACGTGGAGGATGAAGTCCAGAAGCGTGGTGATGATGTCCATGGGCGGTGATTATGGGCTGGGCCTGTGGCGGCACAATGCGCGCAAAAGCCGTCACATGCAAACCTTCTACAACACCCACCACGCCGCCCATGCAGGGCAATTTGAGATGTTCCGCGGCGCCTTGGTGCCCTGCTTTGAAGTTCCCGCGCGCGCGGATTTGGTGCTGGCCGAATTGCAAAGCAGAAAGCTCGGCGTGGTTCTGGAGCCGCAGGCTTTCGATAACAGCACGCTGGCCCGCATCCACAGTCCGCGGTACCTGGACTTTCTGCAATCCGCGTGGACGCAGTGGCTGGCACTGGACCCCGACAACGCCAGCCGCGACGTGCTGCCCAGCGTGTGGCCGGGTGCTGACGGCCGCAGTGATCTGGAACCCACCAACTTTTCGGCCCGTCTGGGCTTGTATTGTTTTGATGCCGGAACGCCCCTGACCGCAGGCACCTGGCAGGCCGCGCGCAACGGCGCTGATTGCGCGCTCAGCGCCGCCGCCTCGGTGCTGGGTGGTCAGCGGGCCGCGTTTGCGCTCACGCGACCGCCCGGACACCATGCCGGCGCCGGGTATTTCGGTGGCTACTGCTTCATCAACAACGCGGCATTGGCAGCGCAATACCTGCGAGATCAGGGGCTGGATCGGGTTGCGGTACTGGATGTGGACTACCACCATGGGAATGGAACGCAATCCATTTTTTATGAGCGCGCCGACGTGTTCTTTGCCAGCATCCACGGCGACCCGCGCACCGAATACCCCTTTTACCTGGGCCATGCGGACGAGCGGGGTGCGGGAACTGGCCTGGGTGCCAATCTGAACCTGCCGCTGGCGCGCGGTGTGGATTACGCCACCTGGTCACAGGCGCTGGACACCGCGCTGAGCGCCATCACCCGCTACGGGGCACAGGCACTGGTCTTGTCGCTGGGTGTGGACACGTTTGCGCAAGACCCGATCTCCGGCTTCAAACTGCACAGCGACGATTACCTGCGCATGGGTGAACGCATCGCACGCCTTGGGCTGCCAACTGTCATCGTGTTCGAAGGCGGCTACGCGGTGGAGGCTGTGGGCGTGAATGCCGCCAATGTCTTGCAGGCCTTTGCCTGAGCCACACCAGCGAAGGCGTCAGGGCAGGAAAAGGCTGTGCAAATCATTCAAGAAATCAAAGCCACGCGGCGTGGGGCGCGCGTGCACCCGATCAGCCTCTAACAGCCCGCGCGCTTGCGCCGCGCGCAAACCGGTCTCTACAGCGCTGAGAGGCAAACCCGTGCGTTCGCTGAACAAGGCCAGGGCAAAACCGTCTTTCAAACGCAGCGCGTTGAGCATGAATTCAAACGGGAGATCGGCGCGGCTGACTTCATGGCTTTGCGTCACCGTGGCGCTGCCGCCAACGGTCTGTGCGCGCTGCATGTACAGCGCCGGGTCGCGGGCGCGCACCTGGCGGAGCACGCGGTGGGGGAAGCTGAGTTTGCTGTGCGCGCCCGCGCCAATACCCAGGTAATCACCGAACTCCCAGTAGTTGCGGTTGTGCCAGCAGGCGTGACCGGCGCGGGCGTATGCGGAGACTTCGTAGCGCTCCAGCCCCGCCGCTTGCGCCGCTACGCTGATGTGGTCCAGCATGTCGTAGGCCGCATCGTCACCCGGCAGAACTGGCGGGTGCGTAGCGAAATAGGTGTTGGGCTCCAGCGTGAGCTGGTAGATTGACAAGTGCGGCGGGGCAAAAGTCAACGCCGTCGACAAGTCAGTCTGCAAGTCGTCCAGCGTCTGACCGGGCAAGGCGTACATCAAGTCCAAATTGAAAGTGGCAAAGGCCTGCGCTGCCTCCTCCACGGCCGCCAGCGATTGCGCGCGGTCATGTACCCGCCCCAGCGCCTGCAAATGCCCATCATGGAAACTCTGCACGCCAATCGACAGGCGGGTCACCCCGGCGCCCGCAAAGTCCCGGAAACGTTCCTTCTCAAAGGTCCCAGGGTTGGCTTCCATGGTGATTTCGCAATCCGGTGCCAGGCGCAGGCGGGCGCGGATATCGCCGATCAAAGCGCCAATGGTGGATGGATCAAACAGGCTGGGCGTGCCACCACCAATGAATACGCTGTGCACCACCCGGCCCCAGATCAGCGGCAGCGCAGCTTCCAGATCGGCCGTCAGCGCCTGCGCGTAGGCTGCTTGCGGGAGATTACCTGCCGTGTGCGCGTGCGAATTGAAATCGCAATACGGGCATTTGCGCAAACACCAGGGAATGTGCACGTACAAAGACAACGGCGGCAGGCCTTGCAGCTGCAAGGTGCCCGGGCGCATCAGGGTGGCAAGGTCTACAACCGCCGCCGGACCCTGGTCAGCAGTCGCCTGCGCCAGGATAGGAATCATGCGAACCAGCGCTCGCGCATCATGGCCAGCATGAGCTGCGCGGCGCGGCCCCGGTGGCTGTGGGCGTTTTTGACAGCGGGGTCCAGTTGCGCAAAGGTTTTGCCGAATTCGGGAATCCACAACACGGGGTCGAACCCGAAGCCGTTGCTGCCCACGCGTTCGCGGGTGATTTCGCCGGCGGCGCGGCCCACGGCGATCAGTGGCTCGGGGTCATCGGCGCTGCGCAAGGCCACCAGGGTACTAACCAGCGCGGCGCGGCGGTCGGCTTGGTTGTGCATCTGCTCCAGCAGGGCTGTGACGTTGTGGTCATCGCCCTTGGGGTAGCCGAATTGCGTGGCGTAAAAAGCTGTGTCCACGCCGGGCAGCCCGCCGAACGCGTTCACGCACAAACCAGCGTCGTCGGCCAGTGCTGGCAAGCCCGTGTGCTGCGATGCATGGCGCGCCTTGGCCAGCGCGTTTTCGACAAAGGTACGGTAGGGTTCGGGCGACTCGGGCACGCCCAAAGTACCCTGGGCAATCAGTTGCACGCCCAGCGGCGCGAACAAGTCTTGCAACTCGCCAAGCTTGCCCTGGTTGTTGGACGCCAGAACCAATTGCATACCGTACATTACACAGGCTGTGCCAGCGCGGCTTGCTGCAAAGCCAACAGTTCTGAAATGCCTTTATCAGCGAGGTCTAACAGCGCCTGCATCTCGGCGCGCGTGAAGGCCGCGCCCTCGGCGGTACCCTGCACTTCCACAAAATTCCCGGCCCCGGTCATGACCACGTTCATGTCGGTATCGCACGCCGAGTCTTCGGTGTATTCCAGGTCCAGCAACGGCACGCCTTGCACGATGCCCACCGAGATCGCAGCCACCGCCTCTTTGATTGGAGACTGGGTGATCTTGCCCTGGCGCAGCAGCCAGTTCACTGCATCTTGCGCGGCGACAAAGGCGCCCGTGATCGCGGCGGTGCGCGTCCCGCCGTCGGCCTGGATCACGTCGCAGTCCAACGCAATCGTGCGCTCGCCGAGCAGCTGCAAATCAAACACCGCGCGCATGGAGCGACCAATCAGGCGCTGGATTTCCGGGGTGCGCCCACTTTGCTTGCCTTTGGCGGCCTCGCGGTCGCTGCGGGTGTGGGTGGAGCGCGGCAGCATGCCGTACTCCGCGGTCACCCAGCCCTCGCCGCTGCCGCGTTTGTGCGGCGGCACGCGTTCCTCGACCGAGGCGGTGCACAACACTTTGGTGCCGCCAAAAGCGATCAACACCGAGCCTTCGGCATGCGCCGTGTAAGCGCGGGTGATGGTGACCGGGCGCAAAGCGTCCGGGGCACGGTGGAGGCGGGAGGCAAGGGTCATGGGGTACTCAGTTCATCAAAAAATACATCATTCGGACGAGGTCGCCGACGTGCGCTCCACCGGGTGGCCAAATGTGCCGCGCAATGTGGTGATGGCCGCAATCAATTCGTTCTCATCCATGTCGGTGGGCGGGTCAGCGGCGTCGGGCGGCGTCGGTTCGCACACCCAGCCACTCGCATCGTCGAGTCCCGTCTGCGCGTCATCAATCGATTTTTGCGCAGGTTGCCACTCAAAGGCCAAGGCGGTCAGATTGTCGCTGCGCGCGCCGGCCAGGCGATAGGCTCGCTGAACCAGGGTCTCGTTGGCCGCGTGCGGGGGCAAGTGCGCAATACCGCGGGCGATTTCCATGTCACTGAGTGGGCCCCACAAGCCGTCACTGCATAGCAAGAGCTTGTCACCCGGCTCCAGCGCTGCGGCTTGCGACATATCGATACGTGGCAGCGTAGGCGCACCCACACAGGTGTAGAGCACATGGCGCTGCGGCACGTCCGCCTGTGCGTTGTGCCTCCGATCCGGTCCCGCATGGTCTACGGTGCGGGCAAGCACGGCGTCGTTCCGCACCCAATAAAGCCGCGAATCTCCGCAGTGCGCCCACTGCACCTGACCGTCCTGGACCAGCGCCGCCACTAGCGTGGTGCGTGGTGGCGTTGCCATAGAACGCACGACGGCGTAGCGCAAGATCTCATAATGGGCTGTCAAAAAAGCGCGCGTGAAGAATGCTTTCCCATCCGCCACACGCGGCGTCGCGTGGCGCCTGAAGCAGGCCACCATGCAGTCCACCGCCATTTGCGCCGCGACTTCGCCTAAGGGGTAGCCACCCAGGCCGTCGGCAACCAGCAGCAAAACGGCTTGGGCGGTGTAGCAATAGGCGCTCCGATCCTCGTTAAGGTCACGCCCGCCGATGCGGCTGGTTTGGGCCACCGAAAATGTCATGGCTTATTGTGCCTGCGCAACGGCATGGGTCAGGGATTTTTGCAACTCCAGCACCGATTGCGGCCGCAGCGCGGGGTTCAGGGCGAGGCAACGACCGACGACTTCGAGCAAAGTATCCGAATAGGTTCCACGCAGTCGCTCCAGGTGCGCGGCCAGGTTATCCATCTTGCGTCGGGTCGGTACATCCATCGGCGGGTAGCCGCGCATGCAGGAATACAGGCAAGCCCCCAAGGAATAGACATCGGTCCACGGTCCCAGCGGCGTGCCGCGCACATACAACTCGGGGGCGGCAAAACCCGGCGTATACATGGGACGCAGCGCCATGGCCTCCGGGTCCAGGGCGTGGCGGGCGGCACCAAAATCAATCAGCACCACACGGTCGTCGCTGGTGATGAAGATATTGCCGGGCTTGAGGTCCAGGTGCAGCAATTTGCGCTGGTGTACGACGCGCACCGCCGCCAAAAATTCGTGGAATAGAGAACAAATCGTGGCCTCACCCAGATTACCTGGCCCGCTCTGCTGGCGGGCGCCGACAATGAAGTCCTGCAGGCTATTGCCCCGCAAAAAATTCATCACCATGTAGGCCGTGCCGTTTGCGGCAAAGAAGTCCAGCACACTACTGACTCCAGGATGCGAAATTTCTGCCAACGCCCGCCCTTCATGGAAAAAGCTTTGCATGCCCAAGCGGTAAAGGCGCAATTTATCGGGGCTGGTTTGGGTGTGTGTGGTGCCGCTGACGCGGCTGGATAACGCTGCGGGCAGGTATTCTTTGATCGCCACCATTTGGTCACGCACGTTCGTAGCCAAATAAACAATGCTGAATCCGCCGACGGCAAGATTTCGCACAATCCGATAACCCTGGACAAGCGTGCCGGGCGCAAGGGGTGCGGGCTGGTGCATGGAAGGCTTGTGGGATAAACCAAGGTATTCTCCGCCTTGAATACCCGATGGGGAAGGAAAACGACGTGCCAGTTTACAGTATGACCGGATACGCGAGTGCGCAGCGCACCCCGGATCCGCAGGCCGACTCAACGGGCCTTACACCCCTGGCTGTTGCACAACTTGGGCTGGAAATCCGCTGCGTTAACAGCCGCTTTTTAGACCTTTCACTGCGACTTCCTGAAGACCTGCGCCAAATGGAGCCTGCACTGCGTGATGCAGTGGGAGCCCAACTCAAACGCGGCAAGGTGGAACTGCGGCTGTCCTTGGAGTCAACCCACGCAGGCGGCGTCGCCGAGCCGTCCGACAAGCTGTTGCAGCGGCTGGTTCACGTCCAAGCGCGCATCACCAAATGGCTGCCACAGGCCACCGCCTTGAGCGTGGCCGATGTGGTTCGCATTGCAGGCAACGAACAATCCAGCCACCGGGACTGGAGCGCGGATGTACTCAGCCTGACGCAAGAAGCCTTGCGTGCGCTGGCTCAGGCCCGCGCACGCGAGGGCGCGCGTTTGGCGGAGATGCTGCAAAGCCGGGTGCGGGATCTGCTCGCGCTGGCCGCTCAGGCGCAACCCCTGGTGCCCCAGCTGGTTGAGCAACAACGAAAGCGCTTTCTGGAGCGCTGGAAAGACGCCATGGCTCTGGGCGAGGGCGGCGTGGCACCCGAGGCTGCCCACGACCGTGCTTTGGCCGAAGCGACAGCCTTTGCGATCCGCATCGATGTGGCCGAGGAAATCACCCGGCTGAACTCGCACCTGGAAGAAATTGCCCGCTTGCTCACACGTGGCGGCGAAGTCGGCAAACGGCTGGAGTTCTTGATCCAGGAGCTGCACCGCGAGGCCAACACTTTGGGCTCAAAGTCAGCGGCGCTGGAACTCACCCGCATCGCGGTAGACATGAAAGTTCTGATCGAGCAAATGCGCGAGCAGGTGCAAAACATTGAATAAGGCGTGACCTTGAGGAGCCCCAGCATGGACTACCCCGGAAATTTGTTCGTGGTCGCCGCCCCCAGCGGGGCAGGCAAGTCCAGCCTCGTGCGCGCCCTTCAGGAGCTCGATGCGCAGGTCCACCCCTCGGTATCACACACCACACGGGCGCCACGCGGCCAGGAAAAAGACGGACGGGAATATTTCTTTGTGTCGGATGCGCAGTTCGACACCATGGTCGAGGCCGACGCCTTCGTGGAATGGGCCCACGTGCACCAGCACCGTTACGGCACATCCAAAGCGGCCATCGCCCAACGCATGCAGGAAGGCCAGGACGTTATTCTGGAAATCGACTACCAGGGTGCCCACCAGATCAAAAAAACTTTTGCCAACGCAGTGAGTATTTTCATTTTGCCCCCCAGCTGGGAAGAGCTGCGCGCGCGCCTCGAGCGTCGAGGCGAAGACGCAGCCCAGACCATCGAGGTCCGCATGCGAAACGCCGCCTTGGAGGTCGCGCACGTCCAGGAATTTGACTTCGTTATAATCAATCAGTTATTTGACGCGGCATTGTTCGACTTGAAATCCATAGTGCACGCGCAGAGACTGCGGTTTGAAGCCCAACGGCGCGCCAAAGCGACGACCTTCTCGGCACTCCATATTCCCTGACGAAAGACACCCATGGCCCGTATCACTGTCGAAGATTGCCTAGAGCAAATCCCCAACCGCTTTCAACTGGTACTTGCTGCCACCTACCGCGCGCGCATGCTCAGCCAAGGCCACACGCCAAAAATCGAGAGCAAAAACAAGCCGGCGGTTACCGCCCTTCGTGAAATCGCGGCAGGCAAAATCGGCATTGAAATGCTGAAAAAAGTTCCTCTCTGAGGACTTGCGACTTCAGCCAAAGCACCGTTCGCGGTGCTTTTTTTTCGCCCTGGTCAGGCCTGACCTCTGGTTTCATGTTCACGCTACAGTAGGCGCATGGGCAAACCCAATACCCCCGACCAACTCGCCAGCGCTGCCACCAACGCGGTCGCTGCGAGTTTCAGCGGACTGATGTCGGCGCTCGACTACCTGTCTGCCGAAGACGTGGAACAGGTGCGTTTGGCCTACCGTTTTGCTGATGAGGCGCACCTGGGGCAATTGCGCAAAGACGGTACGCCCTACATCACCCACCCGATTGCGGTCGCTACCCAGTGCGCCGACTGGAATCTGGACGCCCAGGCGCTGATGGCCGCGCTGCTGCACGACGCCATGGAAGACTGTGGCATCAGCAAATCCGAATTGATCGAGCGCTTCGGCTCGCCGGTGGCCGAGCTGGTGGACGGGCTGACTAAATTGGATCGCCTGCAATTCAACAGCCGGGAAGAAACCCAGGCCGAATCGTTCCGCAAGATGTTGCTGGCGATGGCGCGCGACGTGCGCGTGATCCTGATCAAACTGGCCGACCGTTCCCACAACATGCGCACCATGGCGGAGATGCCGCGTTCCAAGTGGCAGCGCATTGCGCAGGAAACGCTGGACATTTACGCCCCCATTGCCCACCGGCTGGGCTTGAACCGAACCTACCGGGAACTTGAAGAATTGTGCTTCCGCTATCTGCTGCCCTGGCGGCACGCGGTGATCAGCAAAGCCGTGACCCGCGCGCGCAACCGCCGCCGCGATCTGGTGCAGAAAGTGCAATCCGAAGTCGAAGCGGTCTTCCAGCGCGCTGGAATTAAAGTACGCATCGCCGGACGAGAAAAATCGCTTTATTCGATCTATCGAAAAATGGACAACAAGCATCTGAGCTTTGCCCAGGTGACCGACATTTACGGCTTCCGGGTGATCGTGGAAGACACGGTGGCTTGCTACACCGCGTTGGGCTTGTTGCACCAACTGTACAAGCCGGTTCCAGGCAAATTCAAAGACTACATTGCCATTCCCAAAGTCAATGGCTACCAGTCACTGCACACGACGCTGGTCGGTCCGTCGAGCCTGAATGTGGAGTTCCAGTTCCGCACCGACTCCATGCATTTGGTGGCGGAGTCCGGTGTGGCTGCGCACTGGCTGTACAAATCCAGCAATCCGCAACCCGGTGCCAACGAGCGGCTGGGCACCCAGTGGCTGCAGTCGCTTCTGGACATCCAGGACGAAACCCGCGACGCCGCCGAGTTCTGGGACCACGTCAAGGGCGATTTGTTCCCCGATGCCGTATACGTCTTCACACCCAAGGGCCAAATTCTGGCGCTGCCACGCGGGGCCACGGTGGTGGACTTCGCCTACGCCATCCACAGCCGGGTGGGCGAACGGGCGGTGTCCGCCCGCATTAACCAGGAAGCCAAACCCCTGCGCACCGAGCTCAAAAACGGCGACGTGGTGGAAGTGGGCACCGAACCCACCGCGCAGCCGGATCCGGCATGGCTGGGCTTTGTGCGCACCGGGCGCGCCCGTTCAAAAATCCGCCAGCACCTCAAAACCCTGGCGCAAGCCGAATCGCAGGCACTGGGCGAACAGCTACTGACCCAGGCGCTGCGCAGTGAAGGCTTTGAAGCCCTGCCCCCGGCCAAGGAAAATCGGCAGCTGTGGGACAAACTGTTGCGGTTCTCGGGCAATAAGTCCCACGCCGAGTTGCTGACCGATATCGGCATCGGCAAGCGCTTGGCGACCATGGTGGCAAAACGTTTTGTTCCGCTGCTGGTGGAGTCCGGGCAGCGGCCCGACGCCGTGCTGCTCAGCCAGGAGCGTTTTGGCCCGGGCAGCGGCGGGGCGTTGGGCATGATCACGCTGGACGGCAGCGAAAACGCCTCGGTGCAGTTCGCAACCTGCTGCCGCCCGGTCCCGGGGGACGCGATCAAAGGCTATATGGGCCGTGGCGAGGGGTTGATCATCCACACCAAAGACTGCGCCGTGAGCCGCAAGCTGGAGCAAAAAGACGGCGAACGGTTCAGCGAAGTCGAATGGGGTGACGAGCCGGTCCGCCACTTTGAGATCGGTATGGGCCTGACAGTGAAAAACGTCAGTGGCGTATTGGGCAAAGTGGCGGCGGCGTTGACCGCAGCCGGTGCCGACATCGTGCACATCGACATGGGTGAAAACAGCGCGCAGGACGCCAAAGACATGCGTATGGTGATTGCCGTGCGCGATACCGCGCACTGGGACGCCGTACTGCGCAGCCTGCGCCGCGCATCCTGGATGCTGCACGCCCGCCGCCTCGGCCACGCCGAGGTCTAAGCAGCAAGCTGCGGCGACGCGGGGTAACGGACCTCCAACACCTCAATCGAAACCGGGCCCTGCGGCGTCATAAGCGTCAGCTCATCGCCTTCGCGGGCCTTGAGCAGAGTGCGGGCAATCGGCGAAACCCAGCTGACTTCGCCCTGCGCCGAATCGGCCTCATCAATGCCCACAATCCGCACGCTGCGCGCCAGCCCCGCCGCGTCGGCATAGGTCACAGTCGCCCCAAAAAACACCTGATCACTACCGAAGTGCACGCTGGGTTCAACGATCTCGGCGATCTCCATGCGTTTGGTCAGGAAGCGGATGCGCCGGTCGATCTCACGCAAGCGCTTTTTGCCATACAGGTAATCCCCGTTTTCCGAGCGGTCGCCGTTGCTGGCCGCCCAGTGGACCACGTCAACGATTTGGGGGCGCTCGTTGTCGATCAAATCCAGCAGCTCGCGGCGCAAGGCGGCGTAGCCTGCAGGGGTGATGTAGTTTTTGCCTCCGGCCGGAAGGGCTGCCAGCGGCAGGTCCTCGTCCTCATCGGCCTCGCTCTCTTTGGTAAACGCTTTGCTCATGGGCCGGACCGGGGTTTCATAGAATGAACCATTCTATAAACGACTGCATGTTCAGCTTCTTCAAGAAATCCCCGCCCGCAGCGCCCGCCCCCGGTGCCGTGACGGCCGACGCAGGCGCCCCACCCGCCACAGCCCGCCAAGGCTGGCTCAGCCGCCTGAAAGCGGGATTGGGCAAAACCGCATCTGGTATTGCTGCGGTCTTTGGCGGCAGCCGCATTGACGAAGCCCTGTTTGAGGACTTGGAAAGCGCCTTGCTCATGGCCGACACCGGTGTTTCGGCGACCGCATATTTGTTGGCCCAGCTGCGCCAGCGTGCCAAATCCACCCAGGCGCAAACTCCCATCGAGCTGCGGGCCCTGCTGGTCGAATTGCTCACCGAGCTGCTGCTGCCTCTGGAGAAAACCCTCCCTATCGGACCGGCCCAACCCACGGTGGTGATGGTCGCGGGCGTCAACGGTGCGGGTAAAACCACCTCCATCGGCAAGCTGACCGCGCATCTGGCGGGCAACGGGGCTAGCGTGCTGCTGGCGGCTGCGGATACTTTTCGCGCGGCGGCGCGCGAGCAACTGGCGGTCTGGGCCGACCGCAACACAGTAGACATCGTGACCCAGGAAGGGGGCGATCCGGCAGCGGTGAGTTTTGATGCCGTCACAGCGGGCAAGGCACGCGGCAAAGACGTGGTGCTGATCGACACCGCCGGGCGCCTGCCCACCCAGCTGCACCTGATGGAAGAGCTGCGCAAGATGAAGCGTGTGGTGCAAAAAGCCGGCGACGCGGCCGGTCTGGGCACCTGCCCGCACGAAGTGCTGCTAGTGATTGACGGCAATACCGGGCAGAACGCGCTGGCCCAGGTGCTCGCCTTCGACGATGCGCTGGGCCTCACCGGCCTGATCGTCACCAAACTGGATGGCACGGCCAAAGGCGGCGTGATCGCCGCGATCGCACGCGAACGACCGATGCCGATTTATTTCATTGGGGTTGGCGAAAAGCTCGAAGAGCTGGAGACGTTTCGCGCCCACGAGTTCGCCCAAGCGCTGCTGCAATAAACACAGCCAACCGACTACCCATGCAAGTCCGACCCACTCCCCTAGACAGCCTGTCGACTACCGGCCGCCCACAAGAGATCGTGTTGGTCGGCGCCAGTCTGGCGCATCTGGAATTCATGGCCCAGCTACGGGCCAAACCGCTGACCCAGGCCCGCGTCACGCTGGTCAGCGCGGATGCGCACCTGCTACCCGATAACCGGCTCGCCGACATCCTCAGCGGCTATACAGAACTCGGGGCCTGCCATATCGGACTCCAGAACCTGGCGCAGAGTTGTGGCGTGAACTGGGAGCGTGACAAGGTAGCGCGCCTGGATCTGTCGTCTCAACGGATCACGCTGGCCGGTGGACGTACTTTGCGCTTTGATTGGCTATCACTGAGTCCCCGATGCTGGGATAACCGCCAACCCTTGGACAGCGAAATGAACGGGGCGTTGGACCATGGCCTGTTCACCCACCCGATGGAGCATTTTCTGGCCCTGTGGCCGCGGGTACTGGACTTAAACCCGCGCGGCAACTTGCGCATCGCCGTGCTTGGTGGTGCAGAGGCAGGCGCTGAAATCGCCTTTGCCATCAAGCAGCGCTTGCCCCAGGCTTCACTGACCTGGGTGGTGGGAAAAGCCACACCCTCGGCGGACGCAACGCAGGAAAGCGCGCTTGAAGCGGCGCTCAAAAAGGCTGACATTACGGTGTTGCACGACCATGCCGTGGCAATACGGCAGGGCAGCGTGCGGTTAGGTTGTGGCGCCAGCCTGGTCTGTGACGTTCCCATCCTGGCAGACAGCCTGGGACCGCCGCAATGGCTGCGCGATAGCGGCCTTTTCCCCGCTCTGGAGTCCGATGAAACTGCGCCAGAACCCACGACCACAGTTGACAGCTGGTCGCGCTGCACCGGACACCCACAAGTCTTTCTTGCCGCCGAGGCCGATAACGCGCTGGGGCATAACCTAGCGGCCAGCGTGCTCGGCGCGTCGCTACGCGCAGCGACTACACCGCGCGGCAACGCTTGGCGTGGGTTGTTACAAAAGCCGGGGAACTTCATGCTTTGGGATCCCGCCCCGACCCGCGGCGGCTTGCTGCGTTGGGCCAAAGCGGTGCACGACCGCAAAGTCTTGGATCGTTACGGGACCGGGCCCGCAGTGCCTCAGGCCACCGGATTCACGGAAGCGACAGAGCCGGACGAGCCACGCCAAGCGCAAAGCGCAGGGTAAACCCACGATGCGCTCTGCCAAGCGGATGCAAAACTACACCCGCGCCTTATTGGCTGTTGTGCTGACCGGCGTGCAAGCACTGGCCTGGGGCTGGAGCCCCTTTGGCGGCAGCAAAACCGAATTTGAGGAAGTCCCGCTGACATCTGCGGAATGGTCTCAGGTCCAGGTGAAGGCGGGATGGGCCACCGGCTACCCGGACGACCTGCTGTTTGAAGTCGCCAGCCAGTTGCCCGGCCCCATGGCCTGCCACGGCGTGACCATCCAATTAACCAGCGGCAAAAAAATCGACAAGGGCTTCAACCCGCGTTTGTACGTGCCTGCGGGCAGTACCAAACAAGTAGGCGTGCGCGGGGTCACTAAAGGCCAGATGAAAGACTTCAACCTGGCCTGCGGCTGCTGGAAGAAGCCCAAAGACACGCGCTGCGGCAACCCGGCGCGGCAATAAACACCGCCCCAGGAGTCCACTATGCAAACCACACAACCCAGCGCCTATTTGTACGGCGGCTTCGCCACCCAGCCCGAGATCGACCAGCAATACAACCCCTCACTGGGCCTGATGGATGCCACGGCGCCGGGCCGCCACTACGCCGAGGTCAGCGCGCAGGCTCGCAGCCGCCTGCCCCAGCATGTGGACATCCCCTTTGGTCCCACGCGGGCGGAGACGTTGGATATTTTTCCCGCCGCGACCACCGGCCCCGGCGGCGCGCCGGTATTTGTTTTCATCCATGGCGGCTACTGGCGGGCGCTCTCCAGCAAAGACTTCAGCGGCGTGGCCCTGGGTTTGCACGCGCGCGGTATCACCACGGTGGTGGTGAATTACGCCCTCTGCCCGTTGGTGACCATTGACGAGATCGTGCGCCAGGTGCGCGCCGCAGTGGCCTGGACGGTGCGGCACATTGCCGAATTCGGCGGTGACCCGGCGCGCGTCGGCGTAGGCGGCCACTCCGCAGGCGGGCACCTGACCGCCATGTGCATGCAAACCGAATGGGCGCGGGATTACGGTCTGCCACAAGACCCCATCAAAGCCGCGCTCATGGTCAGCGGGATTTACGACATCGCCCCGCTGCGCTACAGCTATTTGCAACCGATGATCCAGCTCGATGACGGTTGCATCCGCCGCAACTCCCCGGCGTTCAGCACGCGGCCCTGCTCCGCTGCGGCTTGGATCACCTGGGGCGGCAACGAGACCGCAGAATTCGCCCGCCAAAGCGCCGTGATGCACGCCGCATGGGGCGCGCAAGGCAATGCGAGCACCTTGAGCCCTATCGACGGGGCAGACCATTTCAGCGTGATCCGCGGCTTCGAGTCCGCCGACAGCGCTCTGTGCAACTGGCTCGCCGACACCCTTTAGGCCCGGCGCGCGGGCCGTGGCAAAATGAAATGTCCCGAGGAGCGCTGCAGTTCACGCACAGTGAACCAGGCTTGGGGCACTTGGCGCATGCCAGGCTTGTCAACCGCGCTCACCCACGCACTGTGCGGTGAGCCTCAATCTCCCGCGTAGCGTGGTCAACCTGATGTGTGGAGTGACTGATCGTGAGCGCCTCTGAAAACCGTTTTTCGCACCTGCTGGCAACCCGCCCCTGGCTCTTGGCCGATGGTGCCACCGGCAGCAATTTGTTCGACGTGGGCCTGATGTCGGGCGACGCGCCTGAGTTGTGGAACACCGAACACCCGGACCGCATCGCCGCCTTGCACCAAAGTTTTGTGGATGCAGGCGCCGACATCCTGCTGACCAACAGCTTTGGCGGCACCGTGTACCGCCTCAAACTGCACAACGCGCAGGGCCGCATGGCCGAGCTCAACACCCTGGCCGCACAAATTGCCCGCCGCGTGGCCGACGCCAGCGGACGCACCGTGGCGGTGGCCGGCAGCATGGGCCCCACCGGCGAGATCATGGAACCCATCGGTCCCCTCACCTTTGATGAAGCCAAAGCCGCCTTTGCCGAACAGGCGCTGGCACTCAAAGCCGGTGGCGCGGATGTGCTGTGGATTGAGACCATGTCCTCGCGCGAGGAAGTCGAGGCGGCGGTGGCCGGTGCGGCAGCGGCAGAACTGCCCATTGTTTGCACACTGAGTTTTGACACCAACGGCCGCACCATGATGGGCATCTCGCCCAGCGATTTCTCGGCCATCGAACAATCCCTCACGCCCCGCCTGGCCGCCTGCGGCACCAATTGCGGCGTGGGCGCGTCTGAAGTCGTGGCCTGCATCCACAACCTGGCCGAAGCCATGGGCCCGGACGTGGTGCTGGTGGCCAAAGGCAATTGCGGCATTCCACAGTACGTGGATGGCGCGATTTGCTACAACGGCACGCCCGAGATCATGGCCCTGTACGCCCGCATGGCGCTGGACGCGGGAGCCCGCATCATCGGCGGCTGCTGTGGTACCTCGGCCAAGCATTTGCGTGCCATGCGCGACGCGCTGGAGTCGCACACCAAGAGCCACAGCCCCACCATAGAAGACATTACCAGCCAGCTCGGCGACATTTCCGCCGGCGCGCGCGCGCAATGGGGCGGCGAGCAAAGCCGCGCTGCAGGTGCTGCGGCGGGAGCCAACCTGTCGCGCGGACGCGGCGCGCGCACCCGGCGCAGCACCGACGTCTGATGGCGGGGGCCACGCTGTTTTTGGAGCCTGAGCGGCGTGTTCGTGCGCTAGCTGCCCAACATGGACCCCTGGGCCTGCGGCGCAGCGCCCCGGCAGCCGTTACGGCTCGCTAGGCACCTACGACCAGCGCGAGTGCGGCGTAATCGCCCACCCGGTCGCCCAGGCCGGCGGGCACAAAGTCCACACCCTCAGTCAAGGCCGGCAGCTTGCCGTGCACATAGGCTTGTAATTTCGGCAGCAAAAATTCACGGTGGTGCCAGAACACGCTGCCACCCAGGCTGATGCGCTGCAAGTCAAACAAGATCGTCAGGTTGTACAAGGCGCGGCCCATCACGCGGCAGAGTTCGTCCACCACCGCCTGGGCGTGCGGTTCACCGGCGCGGGCGGCGGTGAACAGGCCGGGGGCGTCGGCAATGCCCTGGGCGGCAAAGCGACGCGGAATCGCGTTGCCTGCAATCAGCGCTTCCACGTCGCCCAGGTTGCCGCAGCCGCATAGGGCTTCCTCGTTGTCGCTCACAAACATGTGGCCGGCATGACCGGCGTTGCCGTTTTTGCCGCGCAAAGCCCGTCCGTCAACGCAGACTCCCGCGCCAATACCGGTGCTCCAGGTCACATAGGCGCAATTGGCCACATCCCGCAGCGCCCCCCAACGGCGCTCGGCCTCCAAGGCGGCGATGCCGTCGTTTTCCACCCGCACGCCCGGGAACACCTGGCGCAAGGGCGCTTCCAGGTAGGCGGTGGGCCAGTCATTGGGCAGGCCGCGCGCCGCGCCGGCCATGCCACCGCAGATGTTGGGTGAATTCAGCTCCACCAGGCCTTCGCGCATCACAAACGGGCCGCAGGACGACACGCCCACCGCCGCCAAATCAGACTGCGCCACGCCCGCCAGCGCGCAGCTTTGGCGCACCAGATCCACCACCTGCAGCGCCAGCGCGTCCCGCCCGCCACGCACGGCGGTGGGTTGGGACAATTTGCCGCGCACGCCCCGGCCATCGGCCACGCTCACGGCCACCTTGGTGCCGCCAATGTCGACCCCGGCAACCGGGGGCATATGGGTGGGAAAGGTGATGTCGGTCATGGATCGCGGGGACTGAGGGCGGTTTTCGGTCAAACCCGCTGACTGTAGCGCCTAAATTTCGCCGCCCTACAGCCGGTGGCTGCGGTCGCCCCGGGCAAAGCCCAGCAGCGGCTCTCCCAACCCCCGCCCCAGGGCGATGACCTTGAACAACTCGCCCATTTCGTGCTCCAGGATCAGCTTCTCGGCGCGGTTGCGCTGCGCGGCGCTAGCCGCCTGCATCAGCTCGACCAGGCCGCAGTTCATCAAAAAATGCGCTTGCGTGGTGTAGCCCAGCAGCTCCAGGCCCGCCTCATCGCCGGCCGAGGCGATGCCGCTGAAGTTGACGTGTGCGGTAATGTCTTTGAGGCCCACATCCGCCAGCGGGTGCATATCGCTGCGGTGGCCCCGGTGGCACATCACGGTGCCCATGTGGCGCTGCGGGTGGTAGTACTCGTCCTGGCCGAATCCGTAGTCCAGCAGCAGGATCAGGCCGCGCTGCAAGCGCTGGCCCAAACTGCGCACAAAGGCTTCGCCCTGCGGGTGGATTTCGCACAGGTAATCGTGGTCGCCTTCGATGTCGCAGGGCGGGCGCAGGCTGCTGGGCCGGTCGCTCCACGTGAAACCCGCTTCGTCGGCTGCCACACCCCGCTCGTACCACACGCCGCCTACCCGTGCCAGCAACTGCACCGGCATGGCGTCGAGTACCTCGTTACCGATCAGCACGCCGCTGAGTTGATCGGGCAATGCGTCGGCCCAGTGCATGCGCGCCGCGTGGCGCGCCAGCGTGGCGCGCTGGCGTACGACCAGGGTTTGCGACAGTTCCACCACGGTGTAGCGGCGCACGGCAACGCCCATCTCGTCCAACGCGTCCAGCAACTGCCCGGCCAGCGCGCCGCTACCCGCACCAAATTCCCAGATCTCGTCGCAACCCGTGGCCTTTAAGGCCTGCGCCACCTGGCGCGCCAACGCGTAGCCAAACAGCGGCGTGAGTTCGGGTGCGGTGACGAAATCGCTGCCGGCGGCCTGTGCTTCGCTTGCCTGCGCGGAGTCGCCGAATTTGGGCAGGGTGTTGGCGTAATAGCCCAGGCCCGGCGTGTACAGCGCCTGCTGCATGAAGTCGTCAAAGCCCATCCAGCCACCGTGGGCGGCGAGGTGGTTTCTAATAGCCACCTCCAGCGGGTTGCTTGGCTCCATAAGACGGGCGGGCGAGTTGCGGTGGCGGCGATTATGCGGCGCACCCCGGCCCCTGGCGGCACCCCAAGCCCACAAGGAACGCAGCGACACACCATGGCAGACCATGTTTTGATTACCGGCGGCGCACACCGTCTGGGCCAATTGCTGGTGCGCAGTTTTGCGCAAGCGGGTTGGCACGTCTGGTGCCATTACGCGCGCTCGGGCGACGCGGCCCACGCACTGCAGCAAGAACTGCGCAGCGCGGGCTTAGCCGTGGACACCGTCGCCGCCGATCTGGCGCAGGAACCGGAAGTGCTGGCCATGATGGCGCACATCGCACAGCGCAGCGGCGGCCTGCGTGCGGTGGTCAACAACGCCTCACTCTTTGAGCCCGACACCGGTCCCGACTTCGACCCGGCGCTGATGCGCAGCCAGCTCGAGGTGAATCTGATCGCCCCGCTGCTGCTCGGGCGCGAGCTGGCGGGCCAACAAGCCGCACGCAGGGCGTCTGATCCGAACGCGGACGCCTGCGTGGTGCATGTGCTGGACCAGAAGGTTTTCAACCTCAACCCCGACTATTTTTCTTACACCACCAGCAAACTCGCGCTGGAGCGCAGCGTGGCCTTGCAAGCGCAAGCCCTTGCACCCACGGTGCGGGTCTGCGGTGTGGCACCGGGCCTGATTTACCCCAGCGGGCCGCAAACCGATGACAACTTTGCCCGCGCCAGCCGCGTCAACCTGCTGCGCCGCGCCATCGACCCGCAGGACGTCGCAGCCACCTGCCAGTTTCTGGCCGAGAACCGCGCCCTGAATGGCGTCACCCTGGCTGTGGACAATGGCCAGCATTTGGTCCCTTTGGAGCGCGACGTCATGTTTGCAATCAACACCCTGAGCACCCAGGCCACCCATGGATGAAGCGCAGCTGCTGCGGACCTGCCGCAAATTGTTTTTGCGCGGCCATGTGCTCGACGTGCATATCGGCATCCACGACTTTGAACAGGGCGCGCCGCAGCGCATGCGTTTTGATGTGGACTTGTATGTGCCCTACGCGCAGTCGGACCCGTCGCGGGACCGCATCGAGGACATCGTCGATTACGACTTCATCCGCGCCATCGTCCGCGAGCGCACCGCTGCCGGCCACATCAACTTGCAGGAAACGCTGTGCGACCAAATCGCCGCCGATCTGCTGAACAACCCCCATGTCGAGGCCGTGCGTGTGTCCACCGCCAAACTCGACGTGTACCCCGACTGCGAGGCCGTGGGCGTCGAAGTCTTCCGTTTGCGCGGCGCGCAAACCCCTTGATCTTTCGCAGCGACACATCCAAGCGCTGATTTTTGAGGAACCCATCGTGACCCTTCCCGCCGCGCCGACCATCGGCAAACAAACCCTGACCCTCACCGGCTTGCGCTTTGAAGCCAGCCTGGGCATTCTGGAATCCGAGCTGCTCGCCCCCCAGCCGATCCAGGTCGACGCCGAGCTGCACCTCGGTGCCCAGGCGCTGCGGCCCCAGGACGACATCAACCATGTGCTGGACTACCGCAAAGTGCGGCAAATCATCATCAGCGAGTGCACCGCCGAGCACGTGAATTTGTTGGAGAGCCTGATCGGAAAACTGGCGCACCGCCTGCTCCAACTGCCCGGCGTGATCGGCGTGCGCGTCAAGATCGCCAAGCTGGAGATTTTTGAGGACTGCGAAGTCGCCATCAAGGTCGAGACCGGCTTGTGGTGAAAAAATGGTGAATGCGACAATCACCCCATGAATGCCCCCTGGATTGCCCCCGAAATTGCCGACGCAGAAGTGGCTGACAGCGCGTCTGACGCGGCTGCCCGCGCGCTGAAAATCGAGCGCGAAACCCACAAGCTGGAAAAGCGCCTATGCCGCCAGGTCGGCCAGGCCATCGTGGATTTCGGCATGATTGAAGAAGGCGACCGCGTGATGGTCTGCGTCTCGGGCGGCAAAGACAGCTACGGCATGCTCGACATCCTGCTCAAAATGCAGCAGCGCGCGCCGGTCAACTTTGAGCTGATCGCCGTCAATCTGGACCAGAAGCAACCCGGCTTCCCCGACCATGTGCTGCCCGCCTACCTCAAGCAACTCGGCGTGCCCTTCCACATCGAGACGCAAGACACCTACAGCATCGTCAAAAAGGTCATTCCTGAGGGCAAGACCATGTGCAGCCTGTGCAGCCGCTTGCGCCGGGGCATTCTGTACCGCGTGGCCGACGAGCTGAAGGTCACCAAAATCGCGCTGGGCCACCACCGCGACGACATGCTGCAAACGTTTTTCCTGAACATGTTTTTCGGCGGCAAGCTCAAAGGCATGCCGCCCAAACTGGTGAGCGACGACGGCGGCCACATCGTCATCCGCCCGCTGGCCTACGTGGCCGAGAAAGACCTGACCCGCTGGGCCGCGCACCGCGCCTTCCCGATCATTCCCTGCACGCTGTGCGGCAGCCAGGAAAACCTGCAGCGCAAGCAAATCGGCAACATGCTGCGCGACTGGGAGAAGCAATACCCCGGGCGCATTGAGAGCATGTTCACCGCACTGCAAAACGTGGTCCCCTCGCACCTCATGGACACCCAGCGCCACGACTTCCAGAACATCCGCACCACCGGCGTGCCAGACCCCGATGGCGATACCGCCTTTGACGCGCCGGAACTGCCTGCGGCCCGCGCGCCCGGCGGCGTGCAACTGGTCCAGCTGTAAGCCCGTGGGTACGTTCTGCGCCCGCCGCGCTGCCAGCTTGTACCTGCTGGCCCTTATCGGCATGGCACTGGCTGGCTGCAGCACCACCCGGCTGATCGACAGCCAGGTGCGCAGTTTCACCACCACCGCCGACGTACCGGCTGATGGGCCTTTCAGTTTCCGGTTTGAGCGCCTGCCATCGCAGCAAGCGGACGCGCAAGCGCAAGACAGGGTCGAGGACATGGCGCTGCCGGTGTTGGCGCAAAAAGGGCTGCTGCCCGATGCGCTGGCGCCGCGTTTTACGCTGGAACTGCGCATGGCGATGGAAGCCGCCAACCAGACCGACCCCTTTCACGGCCACTGGGGTTTTGGCACGATTGGCAGCGGCGTCTGGATGCAACCCATGCCGATGGGGCTGCAAGCCACCAGCTACCGCTACAGCGTACACCTGCTGCTGCGCGATGCCGCGAGCAAAGCCGTGGTGTTTGAGAGCACAGCACAGCACGAAGGTCCGTGGAGCGACCGCGCCGCCGTGTTGCCCGCCGTGCTGCTGGCGGCGGTGCAAGATTTTCCGCAAGGGTCCGACAAGGCGCGCCGGGTGCTAATCGACTTGTCGCCGGGCGGCATGCAGGCCCGCCCCTGATCGAAGGCCACACACGCTTCGCCATGCACCAAGCCACGCAGATCACTGCCGTGCGCCACGGCGAAACCGCGTGGAATGCAGAGTCCCGCTTGCAGGGCCAGTTGGACATTGCTCTGAACGCACGCGGCCGCTGGCAGGCACAGCGGGCGGGCCAGGCGCTGGCCGACAGCGGCATCAGCACCATTTATTGCAGCGACCTGTGCCGCGCCCATAACACCGCGCTGGCCATCGCGGAGTACAGCGGTATTACGCCAAGCGATTTGCGCTTAGAGACCGGTTTGCGCGAGCGCAGCTTTGGCAGCTTTCAGGGTTTGACTTACGACGAGGTGGGCCAGTTGCACCCCGAAGAAGCCCTGCGCTGGAAGCAGCGCGACCCGCATTGGGCACCGCCCGGCGGCGAGAGTTCCACCACGGTGTACCAGCGGGTTGCCGCCACGCTGCACGCCATCGCGGCGCAGCACCCGGGCGAGCGCATCGCGCTGGTCAGCCATGGCGGCGTCCTCGACATGCTGTACCGATTGGCCACCGGCCAGGCCCTGAACGCGCCACGCACCTGGGAATTGGGCAACTGCGCCATCAACCGGCTGCTATATACGCCCGATGCGCTGACCTTGGTGGGCTGGGCCGATACCCAGCATCTGGAAAATCCGGATACAGCGCCGCTGGACGAGGGCAGCGCCTGAGCCGCTTCGCCCCGGCTCAATCCCCCAGCAAATCCCCGCCCGCCGCACGCGGCGCGGTCACACCCAGATGCCGGTACGCAGCCAGCGTGGCAATGCGCCCGCGCGGGGTGCGCTGCAAATAGCCCTGCTGAATCAGATAGGGCTCGATCACGTCTTCAATCGTTTCGCGCTCTTCGCCAATGCTCGCGGCGATGTTGTCCAGCCCCACCGGCCCGCCATCAAAGCGGTGGATGACCGCCTCCAAGAGCTTGCGGTCCATCACGTCAAAGCCCTGCGGATCCACGTCGAGCATCTGCAAGGCGCGGTTGGCGATGTCCAGCGTGATGGTGCCCACGCCTTTGACGTCGGCGTAATCGCGCACCCGGCGCAAGAGCCGGTTGGCAATGCGCGGCGTGCCGCGCGAGCGGCGGGCGATCTCGAAACCACCCTCGTCGGCCATCGGCACCTGCAGCAGCCCTGCGCTGCGGGTGACGATACGCTGCAACTCTTCATGGCTGTAAAACTCCAGCCGCGCCACGATGCCGAAGCGGTCGCGCAGCGGGTTGGTCAGCATGCCGGCGCGCGTGGTCGCGCCCACCAGCGTAAAGGGCTGCAAATCCAGCTTAATCGAGCGCGCCGCCGGGCCTTCGCCAATCATGATGTCAATTTTGTAGTCCTCCAGCGCAGGGTAGAGGATCTCTTCCACCACCGGCGAGAGTCGGTGGATCTCGTCGATGAACAGCACATCGTTTTTCTCGAGGTTGGTCAGCAGCGCCGCCAGGTCTTTGGGCTTTTCCAGAACCGGGCCGCTGGTCTGGCGCAAATTGACGCCCAGCTCGTGGGCAATGATGTGGCTCAGCGTGGTCTTGCCTAGGCCGGGCGGGCCAAACAACAGCACATGGTCCAGCGCCTCGTCGCGCTTGCGCGCCGCGCTAATGAAAATCTCCAGCTGCTCGCGCACCTTGGCCTGGCCCACGTAGTCGTCCAGCAGCTTGGGCCGCAGCGCCCGCTCCACCGCCTCTTCGCCACCGGAGAGC
>CAIOUR010000123.1 GCA_903861575.1 uncultured beta proteobacterium
AAAGCCTATGCCCTGGAAGGCATGGACGGGCGGGTCTTTACCGCCCCGAATTACCCGCGTGATGCGGCGGTCTGAATCAAATCCCACTTCTATGCCAACGAAACGCCCCTCGCCTCCCGCCCATCGCAGCGCCGCCAAAGCCCCGCGCAGCCACGAGCTGCGCATCATCGGCGGCGATTGGAAACGCAGCAAGCTCAAGGTCTTGGACAAGCCGGGCTTGCGCCCCACGCCCGACCGCGTGCGCGAGACGCTGTTCAATTGGCTGGGGCAAGACCTGGACGGTTGGCGCTGTATTGACCTGTTCGCGGGGACCGGCGCGCTGGGTTTCGAGGCCGCCTCGCGCGGCGCGGTATCGGTGCTGCTGGTGGAACAAGACCCCGCGCTGGTCGAGCAGTTGCAGCGCACGCAAGCACACCTTAAAGCCGAGATGGTGCGGGTGCAGCGTGGTGATGGTGTGGCGGCGCTGCGCCACAGCGGCGCGGCGGCGTGGAACCTGGTGTTGATCGACCCGCCGTTTGATTCCGCCTTGTTCGCGCCCGCCCTGGCCGCCAGCGCTGCCACGCTGGCTGCGGGCGGCTGGGTGTACTTGGAAGCGCCCAAGGCCTGGCAGGATGCGGACCTGCAGGGCTATGGCCTGCACGTGCACCGCCATCTGAAGGCCGGGGCTGTGCACGCGCATCTGTTGCGCGCTATCGTCCCGTCCGCTGAACCCGCTATTTCCGCAGGAGCCGCCTGACCATGTCTACCGCCACCATCGCCGTCTACCCCGGCACCTTTGATCCGATTACCTTGGGGCATCAGGATTTGATCGCCCGCGCGGCCAGCTTGTTTGATACCGTGATCGTCGCCGTTGCTGCGGCGTACCACAAGAAAACCATGTTCACCCTGGAGGAGCGCATGGCCACCGTGGCCGAGGTGATGGCAGCCTATCCGAATGTGCAAGTGCAGGCCTGCACCGGCTTGGTCAGCGCGTTCTCGCGCAGCGTGGGTGCCCGGGTGATGCTGCGCGGCGTACGTTCGGTGACCGACTTTGATTACGAGGCGCAACTCGCCGGCATGAACCGCGCGCTGGAGCCCGCTTTGGACACGGTGTTCATGACGCCGGATCCGCGCTTTCAGCACATCTCCAGCACGCTGGTGCGCGAGATCGCCACCCTGCGCGGCGATGTGTCCCAGTTTGTTGCGCCGCCTGTACTGGCGCGCTTGCAAGCCAAGACCCGTCCTTAAGCTTTTTAGGGAACAGCGACGTGGCTTTGATCATCACCGACGAGTGCATCAACTGCGATGTCTGCGAGCCCGAATGCCCGAATGAGGCTATCTCCATGGGCCCCGAGATTTATGTGATCGAGCCTTCAAAGTGCACCGAATGCGTGGGCCATTTTGATGAGCCCCAATGCGTGCAAGTCTGCCCGGTGGCGTGCATTCCGGTGGACCCTAATTGTGTTGAAGACAAGGCCACGCTGTGGCAGAAGTTCCGGCGCTTGCAGGCGGGGTGAGCGCCGCCGCTTAAGCAGCGGCCGGCTGCGCTACCAACTTCACGCCGAGCGCCGTGCAAACACGGGCAATGGTGTCAAAGCGGGGTTGCGAGTTGGGGCGCAGCGCCTTGTACAGCGCCTCGCGTGTCAGACCGGCTGCGCGCGCCACCTCCGACATGCCGCGTGCCCGAGCGATGACCCCAAGCGCATGGGTCAACTCGCCTGGGTCGTTTTCTTCCATCACGATGGTCAGGTATTCGGCGATGGCCTGGTCGCTGTCCAGGTGTTCGGCCATATCAAATTCCGGCAGGTCAGCGACATTAATTTTCTTTACCATGGTCAAACTCCTTGGAGGGTTTTGGAAAGAGCGATGGCATTTGCAATATCCGCATGTTGGGTCGATTTGTCCCCGCCGCCCAGCATCACAATCAACACATCGCCCTGCTGGATGTAATACATACGCCAGCCGGGACCGAAGAATTCGCGCATCTCAAACACGCCTTCACCGACCGGGGCTACGTCACCGAGCAGACCGCGTTGCGCCTTGTCCAGCCGGCGCGCAAGACGCCTGCGGGTGAATCCATCCTTCAGCCCGACAAGCCAGTGCTCGAATTGCGGCAGCTGCTTAACAACGAACACTCGTAAATTGTAATCACTTGTTCACAGCCTGCCATCTGGACCCCGGACCTCACTCGGGGCTAAAGCCACACCGCACCTGCCCTAGCACCCCAAAGTCCATCAACACCGTGTCCAGCGGCACGATGTCCATGGACACCACAAGGTGGTGCCTTCTTTCCAATGCCGCACCAGCAGTTCGGTGGCGGCTTTTGCTGCGGTGGTGTCCACGGGCGTGCTCCTGTTGATTCGCGTCGCAGTTTATGTGCCGGCTGGGGAATGGTTGGCCGCGAGCCCGTGTTTGGTTGGCATTTATTGTTGCTTTAACAGGTATAGTTGCTTGAGCGAACCAGCGGCCCCAAGCGGCCCGCCACCCGGCTCGCTCCCATTTCAACTACCTGCAGGAGATCCCCAACATGAAAAAGTCTGTCGTATCGGCTGTGGTTTTGTCGGGCCTGCTGATCTGCGCCCAAGCGCAGGCACAGCTTTCGCCGCTGGGCGTATGGACCCCGATGGACGAGGCCAGCGGCAAGCCCTCCGCTGAAATCGTGATCAGCATGAATGCTGCTGGAACCCTGTCCGGCGTCATCCAAAAAACCTTGATCGTTACGCCCGGCGCATCAGCAAACTGTGACAAATGCACGGACGACCGCAAGGGCAAACCCACCCAGGGCATGGAGATCATCCGCGGCGGCAAAAAGCTGGACGGCAAAGACGTGTGGGAGGGCGGAAAGATCCTCGACCCCAACGACGGCAAAGAATTCAGCGTGCGCTTCACGCCGATTGACGGCGGCAAAAAGATGGAGGTGCGCGGCTACATCGGCTCGCCGATGTTGGGGAAAACGCAGACTTGGGTAAGGGTGGATAAGTAGGGGGGGGGTGGTTGGGCGGGTGAAACACGCTTGCGGTAATGCGGCGGGTGGCGGCATACGACCCAAAGAGGGCATCGTGGTCGGTGGATTCGCTACTCCAACCGGCCAACTGGAAATCGTTTTGGCAACGTCAGCAACAACGTGATCGGTATCCGCTGAGGCTTACCTCCGCGTAAAAGTCCATCACCACCGTGCCGAAGATTGGTAACCCTATTACTAAGCGCACTACTTCAGGTCCGATTCACCCATTAGGGTACTTGCATCTGTACCAAGTGGTCCGTTTTAACCAAATGCTTTGATGAAGCCGTCCTCCATCTGATTGATCAGGAAGTGGGTATCCGATTCAATCTTTAGCAACAAATCGGAGTCCGCAGTAAGCGCCTGGCGATCTGCCGACTCAAACGGATCACCGCTGATAGAGTCCATCAACTCACCGCAAGCCTCTACAACGTCAAACTGGGCATACTTCCTTTCCAAGCGCTCTACGCGAAAAATGAGTCTCTGCAGCTCGAATCGTATTTCCGACGCCCGTGATTTAGACAGCGCATCAGTTACTTCGAGGTGGTAGTAAGCCCGAGATTTGATCATCAACTCGGTCAGCAACTTGATGCACGCGTCAATTTCAGCCCGAGTTTCCTTACGTTTTTCTCGACTAGTCGCCTGGGCATTGGAGACAAACCAGCCAACGACAGTTAAACACCAAGCGACGGCTATCAATAAATCCTTGGCGTTCAGCCCAAGAAAAATTTCACCGGGGTTAACGGCAGTTGCCATACCTCTCGCTAGATCTTCGGCTTAGCGTCACTAACGTAAAGCCAAATCCGCTGTTCGTAGGTCTTGAGCTTCGACACGATATGCAACTTTTCGCGAAGCTCCTTAGCCTCCAGGCCAGCCTCGCGGACTAGTCCACCAAAAGCCTCCTCAAGGAAAGAGGACCCAAAACCGAGCACCCCATCGAGTTGCACCTCAACCGTTTCGGATTGGCGTAGCGCAGGCAGCAGCAGTCTTTCCCTGAAAGCTTGCCCAGAAAAGGGACCGTCTGTCATATATCGCCCAGCAGGGCTGCGGGAAAATTGTTTTGCAATATTTAGAGTGATTGTCATGGCGTTGTTCCTGACAAGTTGAGCATCCATACTATTAAAGTCCCTGTGAGCGGTTTGGTAAGTTTGCCCACGCTCTCAATTTTTTCGCGACCGCTAAACCTGAAAAATCCGCGCCTACTGTAAATAGCCAGTTCGCCGTTTCCTGCCGCTTTGGTGAACTGTAGCATTTCAGGCAAACCTTTTCCTCGATACGGCAGCTTAGTACTTGTCCGCCCATCTGCAGCGGCTGAAATCAACTTTCCGAGCATCATTCATTTAACGAGAAGCTTTCGGGAGTTCTCGCTCCGTTAAAATCAGTTTCCTCGTCTA
>CAIOUR010000124.1 GCA_903861575.1 uncultured beta proteobacterium
CACCAAGCTGGTGACCGTGCACCAGCCGATTGTTTAAGCCCCACTCACCCGACACCTAACAAGGAGCCCACTATGTTTATGCACACCACTTGGCTGCAAAGCCGCTGCTTGCGCAAGCTAGCCACCCTCACCGCTCTGGCTACAAGTGCGACTGCCTGGGCCCACGAAGGCCACGGCATGGAAGGCAGCCATTGGCACGCCACCGATGCCTGGGGTCTGCTGGCTGTGGCCGCTGCGGTCGCCCTGTACTACCACCAGCGCAAATAAGCCATGACGCCCGGCGAAATCATCACCGGCGAAGGTGACATCACCCTCAACGCCGACAGACGCACGGTCACGCTGCTGGTGCGCAACACCGCGGACCGACCGATACAGGTGGGGTCGCACTACCACTTTGCGGAGACAAACGCCGCCCTGGGTTTCGACCGCGCGCAGGCACGGGGCATGCGGCTGAACATCGCCTCGGGCTCGGCGGTGCGCTTTGAGCCGGGGCAGGAACGCACGGTGGAATTGGTGGACTACGCCGGTGGCCGCACCGTCCATGGCTTTCGTGGTTTAACGCAAGGAACTCTGTAAATGGCACGCATGGATCGCCGCGCGTACGCGGAAATTTTTGGCCCCACCTTGGGCGACCGGGTGCGTCTGGCCGATACCGGCTTGCTGGTAGAGGTGGAGGCGGACTACACGCTACGCGCTGGCAGCTATGGCGAAGAGGTGAAATTCGGCGGCGGCAAAACCATACGCGACGGCATGGCGCAATCGCAAGCCACGCGGGCGCAGGGCGCGGTGGACTGCGTCATGACCAATGCGCTGATCCTGGACCACTGGGGCGTTGTCAAAGCCGACATCGGCCTCAAGGGCGGGCGCATCGTGGGTATCGGTAAAGCCGGTAACCCGGACACGCAGCCGGGCGTGGACATCATCATCGGACCGGGGACGGAGGTCATCAGCTGCGAAGGCAATATCGTCACTGCCGGCGGTATTGATTGCCACATCCATTTCATCTGCCCGCAGCAAATCGAAGAGGCGCTGGCCAGCGGCGTGACCACCATGATGGGCGGCGGTACGGGTCCGGCCACCGGCACCTTTGCCACCACCTGCACGCCAGGCGCTTGGAACATCGAGCGCATGCTGCAAGCCGCAGACGCTTTTCCCATGAACCTGGGCTTTTTCGGCAAGGGCAACGCCAGCCTGCCCGCCGCACTGCGCGAGCAGGTCGAGGCCGGTGTCATCGGCCTCAAACTCCACGAAGACTGGGGCACCACACCTGCAGCCATCAGCAACTGTCTGGATGTAGCCGATGAGATGGATATCCAAGTGGCTATTCACTCGGACACGCTCAACGAGTCCGGCTTTGTGGAAGACACGATTGGCGCGACCAAGGGCAGAACCCTGTGCGCTTTTCACACCGAAGGCGCGGGCGGCGGTCACGCGCCGGACATTCTGAAAGTGGTGGGGCAAGAGAACTTCCTCCCCAGCTCCACCAACCCGACCATGCCCTACACGGTAAACACGCTGGACGAGCACGTGGACATGTTGATGGTTTGCCACCACCTGGACGCCGGCATTGCCGAAGACCTGGCCTTTGCTGAGAGCCGCATCCGCAAAGAGACGATTGCCGCCGAAGACGTGCTGCACGACCTGGGTGCCATCTCCATGATGAGCAGCGACAGCCAGGCCATGGGCCGGGTGGGTGAGGTCATCATCCGCACCTGGCAGACCGCGCACAAGATGAAAGCCCAACGCGGCTGGCTGGCGCCCGACGCGGGCCGCACCGAGACCACCGAGCAGCAAGAGCGCAACGACAACTTCCGCGCCAAGCGCTATGTGGCCAAGTACACCATCAATCCGGCGATTTCACACGGCATCAGCCATGAAGTGGGCAGCATCGAAGTGGGTAAATGGGCGGATCTGGTGGTCTGGAAGCCGGCTTTCTTTGGCGTGAAACCCGCACTCATTCTTAAAGGCGGCTTCATCGCCATGGCCGCTATGGGTGACCCGAGCGCCTCCATTCCCACGCCACAACCGGTGCACTACCGCCCCATGTTCGGCGCGTACGGCGGAGCACTGCAACGCGGCTCGCTCACCTTTGTGTCGCAAGCCGGTATGGACGCCGGCATCCAAAACCGCTTCGGCCTTGGCAAGACTCTGGCGGTGGCCAAACATATGCGCGACGTGCGCAAGCAGCACATGGTGCACAACCACTACCTGCCGAAAATGGAAATCGACGCGCAGACCTATAGCGTGCGCGCCGATGGTCAGTTGCTGACCTGTGAACCAGCGACCAGCTTGCCGATGGCGCAGCGTTACTTTTTGTTTTGATGCGCCAGGCCTCCAAACTCATTTCCCAAGGCACAGGCCTGGCCGCTGCACTGCGCAAGCGCGCAGCCACTTTAGAGCTGGAGTGGGATACGCGGCAGAAGAGCCGCTTTGAGGCGACCGACTCTGCAGGCAGCAGCATGGGCGTTTTTCTGCCGCGCGGTACCGTGGTGCGCGGGGGCGATGTGCTGGTGGCAGACGACGGTTCGCTGGTGCGGGTGGTGGCTGCGCCACAGGCGGTGCTCAAGATCACGCATTGCACCCAGCACGGCACGCCCTATGACCTGATCCGCGCGGCCTACCACCTGGGTAACCGGCATGTGCCCATTGAGCTCAAGCCCGACCATTTGAAAATCGAACCCGACCATGTGCTGGCCGACATGCTGCGCGCCATGCATCTGATCGTGGTTGCGGTGAACGAGGCCTTTGAACCGGAGAACGGCGCGTACGCCAGCGGCGGGCATGGGCACAGTTACGACCCTGAACATGCTCATGGCCACACGCACGAAACACCTAAGCGCAGCGCCATACCCATCGCCGCTGCCACGCCCCACGTACATGGTCCCGGGTGCGGCCACGACCACTGATCCTCAAACCATGCTGGACACCAGCTTGATACAGCTGATGTGGCTGGCCTCGCCGGCCTTGCCGATTGGCGGCTTCTCTTATTCCGAAGGGCTGGAGGCGGCAGTGGACGCGCAATACGCCGCCAGCGAAGCCGATGCCCGGGCCTGGCTGCTAGACCAGTTGCACGTCACGCTGGCGCGCTCCGACCTGGCCGTGGTGGCGCTGGCAATGCAAGCTTGGGGATGCGGCGACCACACCGATATTGCCCGCCTCAACGCCTGGGTCTTGCAAACCCGCGAGAGCGCCGAGCTGCGCGCGCAAACCGAACAAATGGGCCGCTCGCTGCTGGAGTGGTTGCGCAACCACCAGATGGACGGTCGTGACCTTCAAGCCGACGTAGCCACGCTGGCCGCGATGGACCCGAGCTATCCGCTGGCCTTTGCTTTGGCGGCCCACCACAGCCAAGCACCGGCACGTGCTGTCCTACTGGCATTTGCTTTTGGCTGGGCCGAGAACATGGTGCAAGCGGCCATCAAATCGGTGCCGCTGGGCCAAAGCGCGGGCCAGCGCATCCTGGCCGCACTGGCCGCCGATATTCCGCAAGCGGTAGACCGGGCCCTGGCTACACCCTTTGATGAGCTACAAGCGTTCTCCCCCATGCTGGCGATTTTGAGCGCGCGGCATGAGGTGCAATATTCCCGCCTTTTTAGATCCTGAAAGACCCGCTATGTCCGCCCTGCACCACATTGCACACCGCACCAAAAAACTGCCTCCCCTTCGGGTGGGCATCGGGGGCCCGGTGGGTTCGGGCAAAACCACGCTCTTGGAAATGCTGTGCAAAGCCATGCGCGAGCGCTATGACCTGGTCGCCATCACCAATGACATCTATACCAAGGAAGACCAGCGTTTGCTGACAGTCAGTGGCGCGCTACCGGCCGAGCGCATCATGGGCGTAGAGACGGGCGGATGCCCGCACACGGCGATTCGTGAGGACGCCTCGATCAACTTGGAGGCCATCGACCGCATGCTGGTGGATTTTCCGAATGCCGATGTAGTTTTTATCGAAAGCGGCGGCGACAACCTGGCTGCGACTTTCAGCCCCGAACTCTCGGACCTGACCATCTATGTAATCGACGTGGCCGCTGGCGAAAAAATCCCGCGCAAAGGTGGCCCCGGCATCACCAAAAGCGATTTGTTTGTGATCAATAAAACCGACCTCGCACCCCACGTGGGCGCGAACCTGGATGTGATGCACGCCGACACCACGCGCATGCGCACCACTCCCAGAGGACTCAAGCCTTTTGTGATGACCAATCTCAAAACGCTGTCCGGGCTGGATACCGTGGTGGCATTCATTGAAGAAAAGGGCATGCTCACAGCCTGAGGACCTGCGCCGTCGGCGGCGGGCGCGGGCAGGGCCTCGCCGTATCATCCCGGCTTGCTTGATAACCACGAGCCCGCATGATCCGTCTGACTGAACTCAAACTCCCGCTCGCAGCGCTGCCAGTGGCCACACGCCGCGCGGCCGACGCCCCCAGCGAAACCGACGCCGACCGGCTGCCGCTGGCCCAACCCATCGAGGCCCTGAGTACGTTGGCCGCGCAGGCCCTGGGCGTGGCACCACACGAGATCACCGAACTGCGGGTTTTCAAACGCAGCTTTGATGCCCGCAAAGCGGATGTGCTGGCGGTCTTCATCGTCGATGTGGCCCTGCAAGCCGGTATGGAAGAGGCGGCTCTGATTCGACTGGCCGCACACCCGCACATCGTCGCGACCCCCGACATGCAATACCACGCCGTAGCGCAAGCGCCTGCTGCGCTGGCGCATCGTCCAGTGGTGGTGGGTTTTGGCCCCTGCGGTATGTTTGCCGCGCTGCTGCTCGCGCAAATGGGCTTCAAGCCGCTGGTGCTGGAGCGCGGCCCACCGGTGCGCCAGCGCACGCAAGACACCTGGGATTTGTGGCGCAAGCGCCATCTGCATCCCAACAGCAATGTGCAATTCGGCGAGGGCGGTGCCGGCACCTTCTCCGACGGCAAGCTGTGGAGCCAGATCAAGGATCCGCGCCATTTGGGTCGCAAGGTGATGCAGGAGTTTGTCAACGCAGGAGCACCACCGGAAATCCTGGTGGAAGCGCATCCGCACATCGGCACCTTCAAACTCGTGCGCGTGGTGGAGAACCTGCGCGCGCGCATCATCGCGCTCGGTGGCGAGGTTTACTTCGGGCAGCAGGTCACCGACCTGCACCTGGAAGCCCGCGACGGCGCGCAGCAGGTTCGCGGCCTTCAGGTGCTGGATCTTGCCAGCGGCCAAACCCGCGACGTTGAAGCCAGTCAGGTCGTGATGGCGCTAGGCCATAGCGCGCGCGATACGTTTGCCATGCTGCATGCGCGTGGCGTGGCGATGCAGGCCAAGCCGTTTTCGGTGGGCTTTCGCATTGAGCATCCGCAAGGCGTGATTGACCGCGCCCGTTGGGGCCGACACGCCGGCAACCCGGTTCTGGGTGCAGCGGACTACAAGCTGGTGCACCATGCTAGCAACGGGCGCAGCGTCTACAGCTTTTGCATGTGCCCGGGCGGCACGGTGGTGGCGGCCACATCCGAGCCCGGACGCGTGGTGACCAACGGCATGAGCCAGTATTCGCGCAACGAGCGCAACGCGAACGCGGGCATTGTGGTCGGCATCGACCCGGGCGATTACCCGCACGATGTGGACAGCTGGGTTGCCGCCTTCGGCTCAGATGCGGGGGCGCACTATGCCGCGCAATCCCAGGAGCTGCTGGCAGGTGGCGTAGCCAGCACGACGCGCGCACATCCCTTATCGGGCATTGTTTTGCAGCGCGCACTGGAGTCCAGGGCCTATGTGCTGGGCGGGGAAAGTTATGCCGCACCGGGTCAGTTGGTCGGAGACTTTCTAAACGCGCGTGCATCGACGGCCTTCGGGGGGGTACAACCCTCATACCGGCCCGACGTGCACCTGACCGATCTGGCGCACAGCCTGCCCGCTTACGCGATTACTGCGATCCGCGAAGCCCTGCCGGTGTTCGGGCGAAAGATCAAAGGCTTTGACATGGCGGACGCGGTCTTGACTGGGGTGGAAACGCGCACCTCCAGCCCGCTGAAGCTTCCTCGTGGCGAAGACTTGCAAAGCAGTAATGTGCGCGGCCTGTACCCCGCCGGGGAGGGTGCAAGCTATGCCGGCGGCATTTTGTCTGCCGGAGTGGACGGTATCCGCGTAGCCGAGGCTGTAGCGCTCGCCTGGAATAGCTAAACGCTAAGCGCATATGTAGGCCGATGCCTGTGCGGCATCTCAGCGCAGACGCCACCGTCGTTTCCGCATTCACGGGGGAATAATTCTTCAATCTGAACTAAAGTTGTAGTACAGTTACTGACAACTATTCATGGCGACTTTGGTAGTTTCCAATGCGTCGATGCAGGGAGGATTTCATGAACAGGTTCACCGTGTTTACGCTGGGGCTTAGCGCAGCTGAAGAGCGCGAAATGGCCACGTTTTGCAAATTCGCCTCACGCAAAACCCACTCCTGGTCGCCCACCCACACACTGCGTCAGGCCACGGGCGTCGTCATCGGCAGCTCGATGCCGGCGCACATTGCCGCAGCGGTGGCATTCAAGGCAGCAGGCGGACGCGTCATTCTCCTCAATGCCGATGGGCACCACGACAGCCTAACCGCCGTTCGCCGCCCGCTGCAGTTGGATCGGGCCTTTGCCATATTCAACCATCTGAAAACCCAATTCACCGCGGATCCACAGATGCCGCATGAATCGGCTTTTGCGGCGTTTGAGGCCGCTTTTCCCACGACCGCAGGCACTGGCACCCATACGGATTCCGCCAAAGTATTGCCATTGATACGTGCTCCCCTGACGAGCGAGGCAGGTACCGATGTGATTCGACCGAAGCCTGTGCCAACGGCCACCGTAATGGTTGTCGACGACAGCCCGGTAGCGCAAAACTACCTGCGTAACCGCGTTCTGGCAATGGGCTTGGAATGCGATGTGGCGAGCAGTGGCGACGAGGCCTTGCTGCTCTTAGCCCAACGACAGTACACGGTGGTGTTACTGGACATCCACATGGAGGGCATTGACGGATATCAAACATGCCGGGCCATTAAAAACTTCAAAGGTGGCCCAACGGCATCCAAAGTCATCATGACCAGCAGCAAAACCGGCACGATCGACAAGATCCGCGCCACCCTTGCAGGTTGCGACGGCTACCTGACCAAACCCATTAGCGAAGTTGAATTAGCGCGCGTCCTCTCCGCGCAGATCAAGTTGCGCGTTGCGACTTCAACTGCCAATCAGCCTGAGCGCCCGTCACGCCCGCCCTCACAGGCAACGTCTTAACAAGCAGGAGTCCATATGAAAAAGGTCATGGTCGTTGAAGATTCACCCGTAGATTCAGAGCACCTGAGCAAAATTTTGCGTGGTGCAGGGTGTGCGGTCAGCGTGGCAACGTCAGGAGACGCGGCACTGGACATGCTGCAAAGCAACCGTCCGGACCTGGTCCTTATGGACATCAACATGCCGGGCACCGACGGCTTTGCAACTGCCAGAAAAATGGGACGCCACGCCAGTACAAAAGATATACCCGTCGTTTTTGTTACCAGTAAAGACCAGAAAGCGGATCGGGTATTTGCACAGATGTTGGGTGCCAAGGCTTACATCACCAAGCCTTATCAGGATGCCGACATCCTGGCGCTGATCTAAGACCGCATTGCCCCCGGGTGCGTCGACATGGAAACCACTGCTACCCTGCATGAGTACATCGACGACACACACGATGAGCACTCCGCCAACGGGTACCGAATTGCATGTGGTCCCTGGTTGTTAGCTGTGGACTCACAGTGGACTAACGGCATCCTGGACAGCTATGTGTTGCATCCCATTCCCCGGGCACCGGCATGGCTTGTCGGCTACACCAATGTAGACGGCATTTTGGTACCGGTGGTTGATCTCTTCCATTTATTGGATCCGGCAGCGGTAAGGGTGGGTCACGCCGATTCAGAGGTCAGCATCCTGTTGGGCAGCCACTCGCCAGGCGATAACGAAGAGGCCATCGGCCTTCTGTTTACCGGACTGCCAGATCAACTGTCCTACACCCGTATCCCTTTGCCACCAAGCTTTGCGGCACCACCCCTGCTGTGCCGGATGGCGCTGGGCCTGGCTGAAGCGCCCGACGGTCGGATGGCCATCGAGTTGGATACGAATCGACTGATAGACCATTGCATCAGCCAACTGGATGCGTCTGAACGCGTGCCCACATAACGCACTGCCATCCATAACGCCCACTTCAAAGTACGCCGCATGTTAAATACTTACCGAGCCAAACTGCTTGCGCTGATTGTGTTGCTCATATTGCTTCGCGTTATGCAAGGTGTCTATGACCATCGGCAACTGACCAAGTTTGAGGAAGTCGTCGCTGCAGCGAATGATGTGGGTATCGCAGCAGAAGACGAAGCCAAGCAACTCACACTCATCACGGGTATTTTTGGTGCGGTACAGGTGTACAGCAACGCAACATTCGAGAAAGATCTGGAAAAACGGGAACGGGCCTCTAGTTCACTGGTTAACCTGATTGGCGAGATCAATGATCTACGGGCTTTGAGGACGGAGCACCCGGCCTTGACAGCTGAATTGCAACAAAGTCTTCACGACAATGAAGCGCTGGTCGATACCTACTTGAAACAAGTCCAGGCGGCGATGGACTTGCCGGCCGATGCGATCAACAAGCTGCGGGATGCCCGCTCAGAGTTGGAATCGGAATTCAATCGTTTGAACGGAATCATTGAACCAATCAGCGCACGGCTGTCGCTGGAACTGCGCGCAGTCAAATTGGCTGGCGAAGAATTGGGCCAAGATACCAACAAGGCATCGATCGCATCCAAGGTTGTCGAGGCTTTGATTTTTGTAAGCGCAGCGATCTGGTTTTTCTATGGTCTGAACAAAGGGTTCCGGCGCATGGAGACCACAATCGACCAAATCAACACCGGCAACCTGGACGCGCGCGCCACGATGTCTGGACGCGATGAGCTCAGCCGCATCGGACAAAGCTTTGAC
>CAIOUR010000125.1 GCA_903861575.1 uncultured beta proteobacterium
AATTAAACTTGGATTTTGACGAGGTGATAACTCGCCGAGATCTGCAGTTCAGATTTTTAAAGTTGATTGAAAAATAATTTGACGGTCTACCCTAGGGCCCAAGATCCAGATTTCATCGGTAGCTCTTCGCTATTCAAATAGACCCACTATCTTCTCAAAATACCCAATCGTCTTCCCCAACCCCGCCTCCAACTGCACCGTAGGCTCCCAGCCGAGTACCTCTTGCGCCCGCCCGATATCCGGCCTCCTCTGCATCGGATCATCCGAAGGCAGCGGCTTGAAAACCAGTTTGCATGAAGCGCCCGTCAGCTCGATAACCAACTCAGCCAACTGCCGGATGGTGAACTCGTGCGGGTTACCCAGATTGATCGGCCCCGGGCAACCCTGGTTCGCACCGTCAACATCCCAAGGCACATCCATGAAGCGGATGAAGCCTTCAATCAAATCATCCGCATAGCAAAAACTACGCGTCTGCAAGCCGTCGCCGTACAACGTGATGTCTTCACCTTTTAGCGCCTGCACAATGAAGTTACTGACCACCCGCCCGTCATTGGGATGCATGCGTGGGCCGTAGGTGTTGAAAATGCGGGCTACGCGGATGTCCACCTTGTGCTGGCGGTAGTAATCAAAAAACAAAGTTTCCGCGCAACGCTTGCCTTCGTCGTAGCAACTGCGGATACCGATGGGGTTGACGTTGCCCCAGTAATCTTCGGTCTGCGGGTGTACCGCCGGGTCGCCATACACCTCCGAGGTGCTGGCCTGGAATATCCGGGCCCGCACGCGTTTAGCCAAGCCCAGCATATTGATGGCGCCGTGCACACTGGTTTTGGTGGTCTGCACCGGGTCGTGCTGGTAATGGATAGGAGAAGCCGGGCAGGCCAGGTTGTAAATCTGATCCACCTCCAGGTACAGGGGAAACGTCACGTCATGGCGGATGAGTTCGAAGCGCTTGTGGTCCAGCACATGTTCAATGTTCTGTTTGGTACCGGTGAACAGGTTGTCCACACAAATCACCTCGTCACCGCGCGCCAGCAACCTGTCAATCAGGTGCGAGCCCAAAAAGCCGGCGCCGCCGGTCACCAAAATGCGTTTGCTGGGGCTGTAATTGCGCATAGCGATAGCTTAGGCGATTTGCACCGGGTGAAATTTCACAAAATCGGCGTAGGCGGCCCTTAAACCCGCGACCAGATCCACCTGGGCGCGCCAACCCAAGGCATTGAGGCGGCTGCTGTCCATCCACTTACGCGGTGCACCATCGGGTTTGCTGGCGTCAAAAGTAATACCTCCGCCGTACCCCACGGCTTGGCCCACGGCGTGGGCGAGTTCGGCAATAGTCACGTCGCTGCCAAAACCTACGTTGAGATGGCTTTGCATAGGTGATGTCTGCGCCTGATACGCCTGCAGCGGCAGGTTCATAACAAACACACTGGCCGCCGCCATGTCGTCCACATACAAAAATTCGCGCCGTGGCTTGCCGCTGCCCCAAATGGCGACTTCGGGCGCGCCACTCGTTTTGGCTTCGTGAAAGCGGCGGATCAGTGCCGGAATGACATGGCTGTTCTCGGGGTGGTAGTTGTCTCCGGGGCCGTACAAATTCGTCGGCATGACGCTGCGGTAGTCCCGCCCATGCTGGCGGTTGTAGCTCTCACACATCTTAATGCCGGCGATCTTGGCAATGGCATAGGGCTCGTTGGTGGGCTCCAGCGCGCCGGTGAGCAAGGCATCCTCGGCCATGGGCTGGGTAGCCATGCGGGGGTAAATGCAGCTTGAGCCCAAAAACAGCAGCTTTTGCACACCGCTGCGGTGCGCTGCATCGATCACATTGGCCTGCACCATCAGGTTGTCGTATATGAAGTCGGCTGGATAGGTGTTATTGGCGTGGATGCCACCCACCTTGGCCGCTGCCAAGTAAACCTGCGTAGGGCGCTGCTGCTGAAAAAAAGCCTGGACAGCGGCTTGGTTGCGGAGGTCCAGCTCGGAGTGGGTGCGCGTGACGATGTCCTGCGCTGGCAAGCCGCTGGCCAACAGGGTGCGCACAATCGCGCTGCCCACCATACCCCGGTGCCCGGCCACATAAATCGTCTGGCGCGGCTGCGTCATTGGCTATTCCACGCTCACATTCACTTGGTAGCCGTGCTTTTTCAGCAGCGCATGCTGCTTGGCAGCTGCCAAGTCGTGGGCCACCATTTCGGCACACATTTGCTGCGCGGTGATCTCCGGCACC
>CAIOUR010000126.1 GCA_903861575.1 uncultured beta proteobacterium
CGGGGCATTGGATCAAATGGCGCGTCAACTGATCCACAAAATCCGCCTCGCTGCCAAACCACCCCTCAAAGCTGTGCTGCACGGAGCACTGCAAATCGAAGACTTTCATGGAGCCTGCCAATTGAGCTTCCAGCGACCACTCAGCACGTTTTGCAACCACAGCAAACAGCACAAGGTCTTGCTATCGGTCACCAAACCTTGTGCACTCCAGTCCAGCAACTCATCGGGACTTGCCGTGAACACCTCTAGAAACTCTCCGGCGTCGAGGGCGGACGGACCGGCTTGCAAACCCCGTGCGAACCAGATATCGATGTGCTCCGTGGAATAAGCAATCGTGGGGTGCATCACGCCGGCAAAGGCCCACTCTGCGGCCATGTATCCAGTCTCCTCGCGCAGTTCGCGCTGCACACACAGAAGCGAATCTTCGCCTGGCTCCAGCTTTCCGGCAGGAAACTCGATGAACACACGGTCAAGGGGATAGCGGAACTGCCGCTCCAGCACCACCCGCAGACCACCTGGGACGTCGTCCAACAGCGGAACCACCACGACAGCGCCAGGATGAACGATGTACTCGCGTGTGGCCGAGCTGCTGTCTGGCAAGGCGATCCGGTCGCGACGAACGTGTAGGAAGTTGCCGTCATAGACAGACTCCGAACTCAGCTGGCGCTCGCGCAGGTCCACAATCGACTTCGGTTTCAGGTGCCTGGATTTCAGAATGTGAGCACTGGGCTGGGGCTCAGGTTCCCATCATCTGCAAAATCGATTCGGCGCAAAGCGTCATCAGTCCACCGGGCAGCAAACCCAACACCAGCAACAGCAACGCGTTGAGGCCAAGCACAAGCTGCACGTCGCGAGGCGCGCGCACAGTCGCTATGGACAGGGGGGCATCAAAATACATCACCTTGACGACGCGCAGGTAATAAAAAGCCCCCACCAAGGACATCAGGACAGCGAATACGGCCAACCCGATGTGCACGCTACCGCCTGCCAAGACCAGGGCCTGTAAAACCGACAGCTTGGCAAAAAAGCCGACCAGGGGAGGAATGCCGGCCAGAGAGAACATGCACAAGGCCATCACCCCGGCGTACAACGGGCTGCGCTGATTCAAGCCGGCAAAGTCGGCAATTTCTTCACTCTCAAATCCTTCTGCCGACAACAGCATGATGATGCCGAATGTGGCCAAGGTCGTGAGGACATAGGTGATGACGTAGAACATGGCCGAGCTGTAGGCATTCGCGGCCGCCACCGCATCGCCGTCGACCACGCCTGAGAGCAAGCCCAGAAGGATGAAGCCTATTTGCGAAATCGTCGAGTAGGCCAGCATCCGCTTGATATTGGTCTGTGCAATGGCCGCGAAATTACCGATAAACAGCGATGCAATAGACAAGACCATGAGCATTTGCTGCCAGTCCAAAGCGAGCGGCAAAAGACCTTCCACCAACAAGCGGATCACCATGGCAAAGGCTGCAAGCTTCGGGGCGCCTGCAATCATCAGCGTGACGCCGGTCGGTGCGCCCTGGTATACATCGGGCACCCACATCTGGAAGGGCACCGCGGCAATTTTGAAACCGAACCCGGCAATCATCATCACGATGCCAAGCCAAAGCCCCGGTTGATTTAGTCCGCCAGCCTGCATGGACTGCGCAATGGCGGTTAACTGGGTTTGGCCGGTAGACCCAAAGACCAGTGCCATGCCGTAGAGTAATACCGCCGAAGCGATAGAGCCTAATAGCAGGTACTTCAGCGAGGACTCGGTGGACTTTTTGTCTTTGAGCAGGCTCGTCAATATGTAGAGCGGAATGCTGGCCAGTTCCAGCGCGATAAATATCGAAATAAGGTCGGCAGCCGATGCCATGAGTGTCATACCAAGTGTGGAGAGGAGAATCAGGGCGTAATACTCGC
>CAIOUR010000127.1 GCA_903861575.1 uncultured beta proteobacterium
ACCGCTTCGCCCGCTGCCACGGCTGATATTTGCCAGCCGCTGGCTGCAAATGCCGCTCTACCTGGGGCTAATCGCCGCGCAGGGCGTCTACGTCTACCACTTCTGGGTCGAGTTGCTGCACCTGCTGGAGGCCGCGTTCGGCAACCAGGCGGCGTTGCAGCAGCTCGTCACGGCGATCGGCTACCGCAGCGATTACCAGATCACGGCGCTCAACGAGACGCTCATCATGCTGGTGGTGCTGGCGCTGATTGACGTGGTGATGATCTCCAACCTGCTGATCATGGTCATTGTGGGCGGCTACGAGACTTTTGTCAGCCGTCTTCATTTGGAGGGCCACCCTGATCAGCCCGAATGGCTGGACCATGTGAATGCTTCCGTGCTCAAAGTCAAACTGGGCACGGCCATTATTGGCATCAGCTCCATCCACCTGCTCAAAACTTTTATCAACGCCGCCAATTACGACGAAAAGGTACTGATGTGGCAAACCCTGATCCACATCACGTTTTTGCTCAGCGCGCTGGCCATTGCTTACACCGACAAACTGTTGACCCAAAGCCACGCACCGACGCGGCACTGAGCCGGCATGCGTTCAATTTTTGAGCGGCTCGGTATCGACTTGTAGGTGGTCCAAATCCGGACGATGGGCTGGGTCTACGTGGGTCATCAAATTGAGCACGCGATGGCGTTGCATGACGGCACGGCGGGCGGCCACCGCGATGTTGTGGCCCTGCTCGACACTGAGTTGGGCATCCACCTCAATGTGCGCGTCGGCCACCACCATATCGCCCATCTTGCGCGTGCGCACATCGTGGACACCCATCACGCCCGGCGTGTCCAGTAAGGTCTGGCGTATCGCCTGCACCTCGGACTCATCGATCGCGCGGTCCATCAGATCATGCAAGGCGTCCCAACCAAAACTCCATCCCATGCGCCCCACCATAAGCCCCACGATCAGCGCCGCAATCGGATCCATCAGCGGGTAACCGGCCAAATTACCGATCAAACCCAGCGCCACGACCAGACTGGACGCTGCGTCTGAGCGGGCATGCCAGGCGTTGGCCACCAGCATGCTGGATTTAACCCGCTTCGCCACGCCCAACATATAGCGAAACAGCAGCTCCTTGGCCATCAGCGCAACAGCTGCAACCCACAGCGCGACGGCGTGCGCGGTGGGAATGGTTTCCGGCTGCTCCAGCTTGAGCAGCGCCTGCCAGACCATGCCCGCGCCCACGGCCAGCAGCAACGCACCCAGTGCCAGCGAAGCCGCGTTCTCAAAACGCTGGTGGCCATACGGGTGGTCCACGTCGGCGTCTTTGCGGCTCTCGCGGGCAGCGGCCAGAACCACGAAGTCCGCCACCAGATCGGACAGCGAATGCACGCCATCGGCCACCAGCCCCTGCGACTTCGCCCAAACACCGACAGCGATCTGTGTGATGGACAACCCGAGGTTGACGGCAACGCTCACCCAGGTGCTGCGCGAGGCGGCCTGTGCGCGCACCGCCGGGGGAATGTCGTTGTGCTCGCTGTCGTCTTCGGTTTCTTTGAAATTCATGGGATGGAGGAGTTGATCGCTAGGCGTGCTGCATGGGCTTGGGTGCATGGTAACCCTGCGCACGCAAACTGGCGGACTTGAGCGGGTCGGGAGGGTCGATGTAACCGCTCCGTAACTTTTGCCAACATGCCTAGAATCACGCGTAGCGAATGGCAGCGCAAGACGGCACACGCCGTGCTGGCGACGCCTTTTCAGAGGTTTTGGCCCGCTGGCCGAGGCTTGTGAAAAGTCGATTTTTAAACTTGGAGTATCCGATGGACGCACGCATAACCCTGGGCGAAGGCCTGAACGCACCCGATTACGTACAGCACAAGGGGGTTTTGGAATGGGTCAGCAGCATGGTGGCGTTGTGTAAGCCGGCCGCCGTGCACTGGTGCGATGGGTCGACGCAGGAATACGACGCGCTATGTAACCTCCTGGTAAATAACGGGACTTTTCAGCGCCTGAACCCGGCCAAGCGCCCCAACTCTTATTTGGCCTGCTCCGATCCCAGCGACGTGGCACGGGTAGAAGACCGCACTTATATCTGCTCCGAGCACCAAGACGATGCTGGCCCGACCAACAACTGGATGGCGCCGACGCAGATGCGGGAGACGCTCAAGCCCTTGTTCGACGGCTGCATGGCAGGGCGCACCATGTATGTGGTGCCGTTTTCCATGGGGCCACTGGGTTCGCCGATTGCCCACATCGGCATCGAACTCTCGGATAGCGCCTATGTGGCTGTAAACCAGCGCATCATGACCCGCATGGGCCGGGCGGTATTCGACGTGCTGGGAACGGATGGTGAGTTTGTGCCCTGCGTGCACAGCGTGGGAGCGCCGCTGCTCCCTGGCAGCACCGATGTGAAGTGGCCCTGCAACCCGACCAAATACATCGTGCACTTTCCGCAAACACGCGAAATATGGAGCTACGGCTCGGGCTACGGCGGCAACGCCCTGTTGGGGAAAAAATGCCTGGCGCTGCGGATCGCCTCCACCATGGGGCGCGCCGCCGCCCACGATGGCGCGCCGGGTTGGCTGGCAGAACACATGTTGATTCTGGGCGTGACCAACCCGCAGGGCCGCAAGTACCACATCGCCGCCGCATTTCCCAGCGCTTGCGGCAAAACCAACTTCAGCATGCTGGTGCCGCCGGAATCATTCAAAGGCTGGAACGTCAGCACCATAGGCGATGACATTGCCTGGATCAAACCCGGGGTGGACGGCCGCATGCGCGCCATCAACCCGGAAGCGGGTTACTTCGGCGTGGCACCGGGCACGAATTACCACACCAATCCCAACTGCATGGCCAGCCTGAACCGCGACGTGATCTTCACCAACGTGGCATTGACCGACGATGGTGACGTGTGGTGGGAAGGCATGGAAAAAGACTCTGGCAGCCTGCCTGCACACCTCATTGACTGGCAAGGCAAAGACTGGACGCCTGCCCTGGCGCGGGAAACCGGCGCCAAAGCCGCCCACCCCAACGCCCGCTTCACCGTGGCCGCCACCAACAACCCGGCGCTGGATGCGGCGTGGGACGACCCGCAGGGCGTGCCGCTTGACGCCTTCATCTTCGGCGGACGCCGCTCCACCACGGTGCCGCTGGTGACGCAGGCGCATAACTGGGTAGAGGGTGTTTACATGGCCGCCACCATGGGCTCGGAGACGACGGCTGCGGCCACCGGCGCACAGGGCGTGGTACGGCGCGATCCCTTTGCGATGCTGCCGTTCACCGGCTACAACATGAGCGACTATTTCCAGCACTGGCTGAACATGGGCAAGAAGCTGGGCCATACCGGCGTCACGCTGCCAGCCATTTTTTGCGTCAACTGGTTCCGAAAAGGTGAAGACGGGAAATTTGTCTGGCCCGGATACGGCGAGAACATGCGCGTACTCAAGTGGATGATTGACCGGCTCGAAGGCAAGGCGAGTGGCGTTGACAATGGGTTGGGTATCAGCCCTGCGTACGATGAGATGCAATGGGAGGGGCTGGACTTCGATACACGCGCATTCGCACGCGTCACCGACATGGACAAGACAGACTGGGCGCAAGAAATCGCGCTGCACACGGCGCTGTTTGCCCAACTCGCCCACCACCTACCCCCGGAGCTAAGCACCACCCAACGCGCGCTGCAACAACGGCTGGCGGCCTGAGCCGCTCGCCTGGGGGACGCAGCCAGCCGGCGACGCAGGCATGGCATGCTCGGGCCATGAAAATCCAGCTGTATTCCGACTTGCATTTGGAAGCGCATCCAGCGTTTGCACCGCAGCCGGCTCCGGGTGCAGACTTACTGGTACTGGCAGGTGACATCGGCTCTTACCAAGCGGGCTCGGCCCTGGCAGCAGACCCTGACTTCGGTCTGGCCCGTTTTTCGCCACTCCGCGGCTGGCCCACGCCGGTCGTGTTCGTACCCGGCAACCACGAATACGACGCGCTAGACTTTGACTCCGCGCACGCGCGCTTACGGGAGACCTGCGAACGCCTGGGTCTGGTGTGGTTAGAGCGCGAAGTCTGGTACCCGCGTGTGCCGGATGCTCGGGGCCGTCCACTGCGCTTCGTCGGCACCACCTTATGGACCGACTTCGATGCGATGGTGGACCCCCAGGCTCCGATCACCGCGCAACTGCAGGCGCGCGACAAAGCGTTTCGCGCCGCCAACTTTTACCTGAAGAAAACCCAGACTACCCGTAACGGCGAGGCCTTTTTGGCAGAGGCGGTGCGGGAACAGGCGCTAGCGTGCCAGGATTGGCTGCGCGCGGCGCTGGATGCCCCCTTTGACGGCAGCACGGTGGTGGTAACGCACTTTGCGCCCAGCCTGCGCAGCGCGGACCCGCGCTATGGGCTGGTGCCGGGTACAGCAGGCTTTTGCAACGCCTTGGATGATCTGCTGCCCCAGGCCGACCTGTGGCTGCACGGGCATTTGCACGCCCCCAGCGACTACCAACACGCCGGCTGCCGGGTGGTCGCCAACCCGTTGGGCTACGCACGAAAAAACGAACAAGCGGCCTTTACCCTGAACGCGACAGTAGAGATTTAAGCCCGACGCTGCCCAAGCTAAGCGGCGGGCTGCTTCTTCGGGTTTTCGCTCTATGAAAAGCCGATGCCCAGCCTACAATGTGCCTTGTTTTTCAGCACGTTCGGCAGCTCCCCACCCACTCCCCATGCAGATTGGCCCATACGCTTTAGCGAACCGCGTTTTTGTCGCGCCCATGGCGGGCGTGACGGATCGGCCGTTCCGCCAACTTTGCAAGCGCCTGGGTGCGGCCTATGCTGTGAGCGAAATGGTGACATCGCGCAAGGATTTGTGGGATTCGCTGAAGACCTCGCGGCGCGCCAACCATGACGGCGAGCCCGGGCCTATCGCGGTACAGATTGCCGGCACCGACGCCGACATGATGGCGCAGGCGGCCCGCTACAACATCACCCGCGGCGCGCAAATCATTGATATCAACATGGGTTGCCCGGCCAAAAAGGTCTGCAACCGCTGGGCGGGTTCGGCGCTGATGCAGGATGAAGATTTGGCGATCCAGATCGTGGACGCAGTGGTGCAGGCCTGTGCGCCACACGGGGTTCCGGTAACGCTCAAGATGCGCACCGGCTGGAGCGCACACGGCAGGAATGCGCTCGCCATCGCGCTGGCTGCCGAACAGGCCGGCGTGGCCATGGTCACGGTGCACGGCCGCACGCGGGAACAGGGCTACAAGGGCGAAGCCGAATACGACACGGTGCGCTCCGTGAAAGCAGCGCTGCGGATTCCGGTGGTGGCCAACGGCGACATCGACTCCCCGGAGAAAGCCGCCGCCGTGCTGGCATACACCGGTGCTGATGCTGTGATGGTGGGGCGCGCCGCTCAGGGCCGGCCTTGGCTGTTCCGCGAAATCAACCACTACCTGGCAACGGGCACGCATCTGGCACCGCCGCTGGTGGAAGAGGTGCGGCGCTTGCTGGTGGAGCATCTGCACGACCACTACAGCTTGTACGGCGACTACACCGGTGTGCGCTCGGCGCGCAAACACATTGGCTGGTATGTGCAGGCGCTGCCCGGGGGCGAGGCCTTCCGGCGGGTGATGCTGGGGCTGGACGATAGCGCGGCGCAAGTTGCAGCGGTTGAACAATTTTTTGACGCATTGAGTGCGGGCATGGACCGTATTCCAGCCCTAAGGCAGACCAGCACAACAACGATATGGACAGGGGAAACGGTATGAGCAGCATCGACGAATCGGTCCGCCGCAATTTGCAGGACTACTTCAAACATCTGGACGGCACGCCACCCGCCGGGGTGTACGACATGCTGATCCGCGCGGTAGAGAAGCCGCTGCTGGAAGTGGTGATGGCGCAAGCAGGCCATAACCAGTCCAAAGCCGCGGACTGGCTCGGCCTGAACCGCAATACCCTGCGCAAAAAACTCAGCGAACACGGCATGCTGAAATCCCCCGCACCATGAAACACACCCAAGCACCCATGAACGCCCTGATCTCCGTCTCCGACAAAACTGGCGTGCTAGACCTGGCACAAGCGCTAGCCGGGTTGGGCGTGCGCCTGCTGTCCACCGGCGGCACCGCCAAATTGCTTGCAGACCATGGCCTGGCGGTCACTGAAGTGGCCGACATGACCGGTTTTCCGGAAATGCTGGACGGGCGCGTCAAAACCCTGCACCCCAAGGTGCACGGCGGCCTGTTGGCCCGCAGGGATGTACCTGCGCACATGGCGGCGCTTGCGGAACACGGTATCGCCACCATCGACCTGCTGGTGGTGAACCTGTATCCGTTTGAGGCCACCATCGCCAAGCCCGATTGCACGCTGGAAGAAGCGATTGAGACCATTGACATCGGCGGGCCGGCCATGGTGCGCAGCGCAGCCAAGAATTGGCAGGACGTGGTCGTTTTGACCGATGCGTCCCAATACGAGGCGGTTGTGGCCGAGTTGCGCAGCAGCGGGCAGGTCAGCCGCACCACCAAATTTGCGCTGGCAGTGGCAGCGTTCAACCGCATCAGCCAGTACGACGGTGCGATCAGCGACTACCTCTCGTGCATCCGTGACGACGGCAGCCAGTCGGCCTTCCCGGCGCAAAGCAACAGCCGTTTTGTGAAGCTGCAAGACCTGCGCTACGGCGAGAACCCGCACCAACAGGCGGCTTATTACCGCGACCTGTATCCAGCCCCCGGCTCGCTGGTCACCGCCAGCCAACTCCAAGGTAAAGAGCTGAGCTACAACAACATTGCCGACGCCGATGCGGCGTGGGAATGCGTCAAAAGCTTTGACGGCCCGGCCTGCGTAATCGTCAAACACGCCAACCCCTGCGGCGTAGCCTTAGGCACAGACGCCCTGAGTGCCTACCGCAAAGCCTGGCAAACCGATCCGACCTCGGCCTTTGGCGGCATCATCGCTTTCAATTGCACAGTAGACGGTGCAGCTGCCGAGTTGATTGCGCAACAGTTTGTCGAGGTCTTGTTGGCCCCGGCCTTCAGCCCCGAAGCCCTGGCCATTTTCCAGGCCAAGGCCAATGTGCGCTTGCTGCAAGTCGCGCTGCCACCCGGTGGCGCAAGCGCCTGGGCGCAGGGGCGTAACGCGGTAGACGCCAAACGGGTGGGTTCGGGCCTACTGCTCCAAACCGCCGACAACCAGGAGTTGACCCTGGTCGACCTGCGCGTGGTCACCACCCTGCAGCCAACGGCTGCGCAAATGGATGATCTGCTGTTTGCGTGGAAAGTTGCCAAGTACGTCAAATCGAATGCCATCGTGTTTTGCGCCGGCGACCAAACCCTGGGCGTGGGCGCGGGGCAGATGAGCCGGCTCGATTCAGCGCGCATCGCCGGCATCAAGGCGCAACACGCGGGCTTGTCGCTGGCGGGCAGTGTGGTGGCCAGCGATGCCTTTTTCCCGTTTCGCGATGGACTCGACGCCGTAGCCGACGCAGGCGCGGTCTGCATCATTCAACCCGGAGGCAGTGTGCGTGATGACGAGGTCGTCGCCGCAGCCAATGCGCGCGGCATCGCAATGGTCTATACCGGCGTACGCCACTTCAGGCACTGAAATCGGCAGACAAAAAAATACCGACCCAAGAGGGTCGGTATCGTTGGTTTAGCAGCTGACTGCTAAATCGCTGGCTTAGTAACCGCCGCCGCCGCTGCGGCCACCGCCGTAACCGCCACCGCCGCCGCCGCCGCCACTGCGGCCACCGCCGCCGTAACCACCGCCACCGCCACCGCCGGCACCACCACCAAAGCCGCCGCCGCCACTGCGGCCACCGCCGCCGTAACCACCGCCACCGCCGCCGCCGAAGCCACCGCTACGGGGAGGACGTGGCTCCATGGGACGCGCTTCGTTGACCACCAGGCCACGACCGCCAAATTGCTGACCATTCATTTCATTGATGGCGGTTTGCGCTTCGGCATCGCTTCCCATTTCCACAAAGCCAAAACCTTTGGAGCGACCTGTGTCGCGTTCCATCATGACTTTTGCGCTGGTGACGTTGCCGTGTGCTGCGAATGCCTGCTGCAAATCCTCATCACGGAATGAATAGGGCAGGTTGCCCACGTAAAGTTTGTTGCCCATGCTGGGACTCCTCGAAAATAACTCAAACAGCGATGGAGCCCAAAACCGCAATCAACAAACCAAAGAATGACTTAGAGCAGACGCGAAACTGACCAAACACCGCAAACCTGCACGCCGATATTTCGGCAATGCGCGCACATTATGCGCCACAGGATGCGATAGCAGCCGCCTATTTGCCTCCGATTCACGAAATATGCAACGCAAATAACTGGTGATTACCCTAGGTTTGGAGCTTTTCAGTCTGATTGTGCGAGGTCATCCGTGAAGCGATCACTCAGGACGACCTCGGCTTATCTTTCGACAAATCAACGCCCAGCTGCTTGAGCTTGCGGTACAGGTGGGTGCGCTCGAGACCGGTTTTTTCGGCAACCCGCGTCATGGATCCACTTTCGTGGTGTAAGTGAAATTCGAAATACGCTTTTTCGAATGTGTCTTTGGCCTGGCGCAAAGGCAGGTCCAACGAAAAACTTTGTACGGCTTGCGCGAAGGCAGGCAGGGGTGCCGGCACAGCCGTTGACTGCGATTGCATGGACGCAGAGTCCACCGGCGAAGGCTCGTTTTTTTTCAGGGCGTCTTCCACAGCCGACAGTAGCTTTTGCAAAGTAACCGGCTTTTCCAGAAATGCCAACGCGCCGACTTTGGTGGCCTCCACCGCGGTATCGATGGTGGCATGGCCACTCATCATGATCACGGGCATGGTGAGCAAGCCACCCGCCGCCCACTCCTTGAGTAATGTGACGCCATCTGTATCCGGCATCCAGATATCGAGCAGCACCAGATCGGGTACCTCGGCGGCACGGGCTGCTCGGGCTTGCGCTGCGTTTTCAGCGAGCGTGACCGCATGGCCCTCGTCGTTGAGCACCTCCCACAACAGGTCACGGATACCATGTTCATCGTCAACAACCAGAATATGTGCCATAGGTTCTCGATCTTCAAACAACAGAAATAAGAAGTTCCGCCGGGGGTGGGGCGACTTTGAAGGACAGCGACACCTGCGCACCAAAGGCGACGCCATCCTGAAGGCGGTTGCTGATGTCGATGCGGGCACCGTGTTCATCGGCGATTTTTTTCACTACCGCCAGCCCTAAACCGGTACCCCGTGTTTTGCTCGTGACATAGGGCTCAAACGCCCGCTGCAAGATGCCGGGCGCAAAGCCGCCTCCGCTGTCAAGCACGCTCAGGCGCACACGTCCTGCGCTGGCGCTGAAATACGTCCGCAGCACCACCGGCTCCAAAGGCAATAGAGCGTGCGCTTCTTGGGCATCTTGAGCGTTTTGCAACAGGTTATGAATGACCTGGCGCAACTGTTGCGCATCCCCTAAAACTGGCGGGCACGACGCATCCAGGTCCAAACTGATCGGCACTTCGGCGGCCTCGTACAAATTCAAAACCTCTTGCACCAGCGCATTCAAATCCAGGGGTTGCAACTCGGCCGCCGGCAGACGCCCGAAATCACGGAACTCATTGACCAGACGTTTCATGGAGTCGACCTGATCCACAATCGTTTTGACCGATTTACTTAGCACCTGCTGCTCGGGCTCGGACAGCTTGCCATCCAGACGGCGCTGAAGCCGTTCAGCCGATAACTGAATGGGCGTCAGCGGGTTTTTGATTTCGTGCGCCAGCCGGCGTGCCACCTCGCCCCATGCCTGCACGCGCTGGGCGGTGACGATGTGGGAAATGTCATCAAAGACCAGCAAACAGGCGTTGCCCGGAAGATCGGCGCCGCGCAACACGAGCGTCGTCTGTGCGCCCTGACCGCTTTGCATCTGCGCGGCAGGCACACCCATCTCCAACGTGTACTGCCAGTGGTCAACGCCAGCCTCACCGCGGCGGGCCCGGAATTCCAGGAACTGTCGCTCCACTTCAGTACCAAAATTTTCCAAGCCAGCAATGTGTGACATCAGCTGACCCTGGTATTGCGACAAGGGGCACTGCAGAATGCGCGACGCCCCAGGATTGGATTGCCGAATGCTGCCATCATCGTTCAGCACCACCACACCTGCTGTCAGGTTATCAAGGATGGTTTGCAGGTTGCCACGGGCAGCGTCCAACTGACCCATGCTGGTTTGCACGGTTTCACGGGCGTCGGACAACTGCTGGGTCATCAACGCGAACGCACGGGTCAAGCCGCCGAGCTCGTCTTTGCCATGCATGGCCTCTTTGGGCCGCAAATCACCTGCAGCAACCTGGCTGACACCCTCGGTCAGCACCAACAGGGGCCTTGCGATTTGGTTGCCCAAAACGACCGCCATCAATACTGCGGCAAACACCGCCATGAAGAGGCTCAAAGTCAGGGTCCCGATATACATGCGCTTCAGACCCTCGCGTCCCAAAGCGCGCTCCTGGTATTCCCGGTTAGCGCGCTCCACGGCCCAGGCATTTGCCACAAGGCTGGGAGGCAAAGTGCGGGTTACCAGCAGGTAGCGCGCATCCGAAGGGGATTCCGATGCGCCATGCCGCAGCAGGGCCAAGACCTTGATGCGAACAGCCGCCTGCGTGCCGGCCCCCGCGGCATCATCCAATCCCTCAATCCAATACGTGGAGCGCTCGCTGCGCGCCAAACGGAACTGGGTGGAACTGGGTGCCGCTGGGTTGAGTTGCAGCCGCGAATCCCCGGCGCTGCCCAGCATTAATCCTCGCCCGCTCCATAAGGCAATGTCGCTCGCCCCCAGCTGGTCTGCCCACTTTTCCAGCTGCAGCTCGGCCGGCTCTAGGCCAGAGTCGTTGAGCGCGGCAGCAGCGGTGCGGGCTTTGATCGACAAGTCGCCAGCCAGGGTCTCCAGCGTCACCCGGCCCAGGCTCAAACCGGCCTGCAACGCGCCTTCGACCTTCACGTCAAACCAGGTCTCAATCGAACGGGATACAAACTGGTACGACACGCCATAAATCAGCAAACCCGGGGCCAGACCCACCAGCACGAAGATCGCCGCTAATTTCGTCAACAAACGGGTACCGAACCGCCCGGCTCGCCAGCGCTGGTACAAGCGAAAGGCAATCCAGCCAATCGCTGCCAACAGCAATGCTGCAACGACCATATTGAGCACGAACAAAAGCGCGTAGTCCTGCTCGTACAGGGCCTGGTTGTTGGTGGCCAGCATAAGCATGTAGAGCAGTGCGGTGCCCATGACCAACATGGCCACCGCGCCCAGCGTGACAACGCGGCGCACCAAACGGCTGTTGCGGCGCAAAGTGCTGCCAGGCAACTTATCGCTCACCGGTTTTCTCCGGCATCAAGGCCGCACGCAGGTTGGCGCTGATCGCCCACTCGGTTTGGGCCAGCACACCAATTTGAAAAGGTCGGGGTAACTGGTTGGTATCAAGCCAGAAACGGAAATCCACACGGTACTTGGTAGCGACATCGCTATCGCTCAGGCTGGCGATACGCCAACGCGCAAACTGCTTGACGGTAGCCAACGCCTCTGCCAAATTCAAAAAAGTTTGACTCGGCGCATTGGCCGCCACCAAATCACCCGCTGGCGCGGCACCCGTGGCGACGTTCAACCGCCATTGACCCGTCAAAGGCTGGTAGGCCAGCCGCATATTCCGCGCTGCACTGGCCACTTTTTTATCCGTCCAATACCACCGCTCGCGCAGAAGATCGGCTTCAACCGCGAAATAGACTGGAATACCTTTGAGCAAAGCATCTTCCACAGCCGCTGGTAGCTCGAATCGCAATTGGGCGCTGAGGGTGACGTCATCACCCACGCGGTCAACCCGAAACTGCGGTGCTTCAACCAGGGCATCCGCGTAGCTTAAGGGCGCGATCCATAGAAAAAATAGGCACACAAAAGGCGTTAGCAGGCGCGCAAGCAGCCCACGCATCCGGCGCAAGTCCACCTCAAGACGCGCGCTTTTCCAGCAAGCCATAAAAAAAACCATCGTGGTCATAGGCCGCATTGTCCAAGACTATGGAACCAGCCTCTACCGTTTGGGGCCACAAGCTCCCGTCAGCAGTCAGGGCTATGGCGTCGCTGTGGCGCGCAAGAAACGCCTGGAGCTGTAGCGGGCCCTCTTGGGCGAATATGGAGCAGGTGCAATACAGCAGGCGCCCGCCCACGCGCAGCAAAGGCCACAGGGCGTCCAAGAGGCGCTTCTGGCTATGCGCCAGCTGGGCGATGTCGGCCTCACGGCGCAGCCAGCGAACGTCCGGGTGGCGGCGCACAATGCCGGAAGCGGTGCACGGCGCGTCGAGCAACACCGCGTCAAAAAATCGGCCATCCCACCATGCAGCGGGATCACCAGCATCCCCCGTCAGCACCTGTGCCTGCAGATCGAGACGTTGCAAGTTCGCATGGATACGGGGTACGCGCGCTGGGTCTTGCTCCAGCGCAATGACCTGCGCGGGTGTCATTTCCAACAAGTGGCCGGTTTTGCCCCCCGGAGCAGCGCAGGCATCCAAAACCCTCGATTGCGGACCCAAACCTAAGCCTTCGATCAACAAAGGCGCAGCGCGCTGGGCAGCCGCATCCTGCACCGAAAACCACCCCTGTGCATAGCCAGGCACCCGCGTCACCGCCACCGCACGTTCCAGGTACACGGTTTCCCGGCCCACGATACGCGCCTGCATACCGGCCTCGACCAATGCTTGGCCAAAAGCGGCCAAACTGGTCTTGCGCAGGTTCACCCGCAGCGTGAGCGGCGCCTGGGTATTGGATGCCCGCAAAATAGACTGCCAGCGCTGTGGCTGCTCGGTTTGTAGGCGCTTGATCCACCACAGCGGATGATTCCACTGTGCCTGCGGCAGTGTGTCCGTTAGGGCGACCAAAGGCACGCGCTCACGCAAAAAGCGGCGCAAGCAGGCGTTCACGAATGCGGCTTGTCCAGCGGTGCGGGGATCGCGCTTGGCGGCCTCCACCGCCTGGTTCACCAAGGTGAATTCATCGTACGGCGCGCTGACCGGGTCCCAACACAAGGCCAGTGTCACGCACAGCAGGGCATCGACCGCAGCGGGCGGTGTTTTGGAAGCCAGTGCGTCACGCAAGGCCATCGCCCGACCCAAGTTGCGCCAAACAGCGAAGGCCAAGGCTTGCACCCCCGGGCGCAAGGCAGGGTCTACAGCCTCAAGCGCTACGCCTCCCGATTGGCCCGAGCGCTGCGCCCGCAATACTGCACCGGTAGCTTGCAGCTGACGCCACAGCGCCGGCTGGCCAGCGACTGCCGTGGGAGCACGCTCAGAAGTAAGCAACGGCTGCAAATGGAATAACCGGTGCGAGCCAACGCACGGGCACTTGTGCAATAGCCTGGTTATAGGCCGCCAGGTCCTGGTTGGCGGCGGCACGCGCGGCCAACATGCGGTGGCTTAAAACACCCCACTGCGTCAGTAATTCGGGCGGCAAGGCCTCTCCAGCCAAGTCTTGCGGCGCTTCGCATGCAGCCGTCCAACTGCGTTGTAAGCCCTCCAAAGCCTGCGATACGTTGCGAATAGCAGCACCATCCAAAGTCGTATGCGACGCCGACTGCAAGGCAGCAGCTAGCTGCTGCGCATCGGCCACCAGCGCTGCCCACTCCAGGTCGTTTGGATCGGTATCGGCTTGGCGACGATCAAATAAAGGCTTGAACTCAGCTAACTGAATAAACAGCTTTTGCACCGACTCCAGCGCCTGACGCCGCAGCCGACGCAAGCGGTTGTATGCGCCCAAACACCAGCATACGAAGAAAACGCCGAACAAAACCGGCCAAAAGAAATCACCCATGGCGCAGAAGCTGGTTCATGCTGCAGATCCAATAAGAAAAAACCCCAAGTTCTGCATTGCCGAACCCGGGGTTTTCACAGCGCATCCGTCGATCTGCGCTTATTCGGCAGCCACTTCCTGACCGTCATCAACGGAGGAAGTAGAAGCGGCTAGTTCCGCCTCGTCCGCCTCGGCAATCGCCCGCCGCTCGGACTCGTCCATGGCCTCGCGTACCTTGCGCGCCTCGTGGTAAGCCTGTCCGGTGCCGGCCGGAATCAAGCGACCCACGATCACGTTCTCCTTCAGGCCACGCAGCTCGTCGCGTTTGCCCATGATGGCAGCTTCAGTCAGCACGCGCGTGGTTTCCTGGAAGGACGCGGCGCTGATGAAGCTGTCGGTGGACAGCGAGGCTTTGGTGATACCGAGCAACAGGTTGGTGAAGGTGGCGGGCACCTTGCCCTCGGCGCGCAGCGCGTCGTTGGTGTTGAGCATTTCGGAACGCTCCACTTGCTCACCGCTGATATAGCTGGAATCACCCACGTTGTCCACAACCACACGGCGCAGCATCTGACGCACGATCACTTCGATGTGCTTGTCGTTGATCTTTACGCCTTGCAAGCGGTAGACGTCTTGCACTTCGTCGACGATGTAGCGCGCCAGTTCCTCCGGCCCGAGCAAACGCAAGATATCTTGCGGATCGGCCGGGCCGTCCACCACGGACTCGCCCTTGTTGACCACCTGGCCTTCGTGGACCAGGATGTTCTTCTCTTTGGGCACGAGCTCTTCCAAGACCTTGCCGTCCGGATCGGTGATTTGCAAACGGATCTTGCCTTTGGTTTCTTTACCGAAAGAGATCGTTCCAGTGGCTTCCGCCAACAGACCTTTGTCTTTAGGCGAGCGGGCTTCGAACAACTCGGCCACACGCGGCAAACCGCCGGTGATGTCACGGGTTTTCTGGCCTTCGATGGGGATACGGGCCAGCACTTCGCCGGGGCCTACATCCTGACCGTCGCGCACCTGCACCAGCGCGCCGATCGGGAAGCCGATGGTCACTGCATGGTCAGTACCGGGGATCTTGACCTCGGTACCGGACGCATCGATCAGCTTGACCTGCGGACGCACGATCTTGGCGGCACCGCGGCGCTTGGGATCGATAACCACCAGGGTGCTCAGGCCGGTCACATCGTCCACCTGTTTGGCAACCGTCAAACCTTCTTCGACGTTCTCGAAGTGCGCGCGTCCGGCAAACTCGGTGATGATGGGTCGGGTCAAAGGATCCCAGTTCGCCAAGATGGCACCGGCTTTGACCACTTGGTCGGGCTTGACGCTCAGCACTGCGCCGTAAGGCACTTTGTGGCGCTCGCGCTCACGGCCATGCTCGTCGTGGATGACGATTTCACCGGAGCGGGCGATCACCACCAACTCGCTCTTGGAGTTGGTCACGTAGCGCATGGTAGCGTTGAAGCCGATGCGACCGTTCGACTTGGCTTCCACGCTAGACGCGATGGCCGCACGCGAAGCCGCGCCACCGATGTGGAAGGTGCGCATGGTCAGCTGCGTACCGGGCTCGCCGATGGACTGGGCAGCGATCACACCAACCGCTTCGCCACCATTGATCAAGCCGCCACGACCCAGGTCGCGGCCATAGCAATGCGCGCAAATTCCGAAACGGGTCTCGCAAGTCAGCGCAGTGCGGACTTTGACTTCGTCCACGCCAGCCGCTTCAAATTCTTCGATCAGATCTTCGTCCAGCAGGGTACCGGGCTGCGCCAGCACAGCGCGGTTCTCCGGATGCAGAACTTCTTCGGCAGTGCAACGACCCAGCACGCGGTCGCGCAGTGACTCGATGACCTCGCCGCCTTCGACGATGGCACGCATCACGTAGCCGGCTTGCGTGCCGCAATCGAGCTCGGTCACTACCAGGTCTTGGGTCACGTCGACCAGACGACGGGTCAGGTAACCCGAGTTGGCGGTTTTGAGCGCCGTATCAGCAAGACCCTTACGCGCGCCGTGGGTGGAGATGAAGTACTCGAGCACGGTGAGGCCTTCACGGAAGTTGGCGGTGATGGGGGTCTCGATGACTTCGCCCGAGGGCTTGGCCATCAACCCGCGCATCCCGGCGACCTGGCGGATCTGGGCGGCAGATCCGCGTGCACCGGAGTCGGCCATCATGTAGATCGAGTTGAACGACTCTTGTTGCACCTGGTTGCCGTGGCGGTCGGTGACCATCTCTTTGGAGAGTTTGGCCATCATCACC
>CAIOUR010000128.1 GCA_903861575.1 uncultured beta proteobacterium
GTACGGCGAATAATCTAAGCCATGGCTGCCCTGTTTGGGTCGGCCTGGCTAAAAATAGGCGCAGTTCGTTAGAAGTGCGCCTATTTTTTTGCGCCGGCGGACCGTGACACGGAAGAATCGAGCTGGTTTTCGGTTACACCTAAGTACCCATGCATGCCTATTACCTCAGCATCCTGCAAGCCTCGTTGGTGACGATAGCAGTGTCGCTGGCCTCGCTGGCGGTGTCCGTGCTATTCGGACTGCTAGGGGCTGCAGCGCGCTTATCGCAGGGACGCCTGGCGTCGACGGCAGGAGCTGCGTACACCACGGTCGTTCGCGGCATCCCCGACCTGGTGATGATGCTGCTGGTGTTTTACGGCGGCACCATGGGCCTGAACCATCTGATGGAAGCGCTGGGCCGCAAAGGTTCGGTGGACATCAATCCCTTTGTGGCCGGGGTGCTGACGCTGGGCTTTATCTACGGCGCGTACATGACCGAAACTTTTCGCGGCGCGATTCTGGCGATTCCACGCGGGCAAGCCGAGGCGGCCTGGGCCTTTGGCATGGGGCGGCGGCAAACTTTTATGCGCATCACCGCGCCGCAAATGGTGCGCTACGCCCTGCCCGGCTTTACCAACAACTGGCTGGTTTTGATCAAGTCGACCGCGCTGGTCAGCCTGATCGGTTTGCAGGAAATGACCTACATCGCCAAGCAGGCCAGCGCTGCCACCCGCTCACCTTTTGAGTTTTTCCTGTTCACTGCGGCGCTGTTTTTGCTGTTCACCAGCGCCTCGCTGTGGGTTTTGCGCCGCTTGGACGCGCGCTACAGCCTGGGTACCCGTCGGGTATCGCTGTGATGGAGTGCGCCGCATGAAGTGGGACGTCATCTTCCAGCCCAACAACCTGGCGCTGTACGGCGAGGGCATTCTGACCACGCTGGCCCTGCTGTTCTCCAGCCTGGCCATTGGCGCGGTGCTGGCGCTGCTGTTTGCGCTGGCGCTGACCGGGCGCTCCGTCGTGCTGCGCGCGGTGGTGGGAGCCTACACCTACGTAGTGCGCGGCACACCCTTGCTGATACAGGTGTATTTGATCTACTACGGCCTGGGACAGCTCGAATGGATCCAAGCGCGCTGGGACGACATCTGGCCCTGGACCTACTTCAAAGAACCGTTTTTCTGTGCCCTGCTGGCCTTCAGCCTGAACACCGCCGGCTACACCGCCGAGATGTTGGCCGGCGCCATCCGTGAAACCAGCGCCGGCGAGATCGAAGCCGCGCAGGCCTACGGCATGGGCCACTGGCGCACCGTGTGGCGCGTCATTCTGCCCAGTGCGCTGCGCCGCTCGCTGCCCGCCTACAGCAACGAAGTGGTGATGATGCTGCAAAGCACCAGCCTGGCCAGCGCGGTGCCCAGCATGATCGACGTCACCTCGGCGGCCAGCCGCGTGTACAGCAAGTTTTATCTGCCCTTTGAGGCTTTTTTATTTGCCGCCGGCATCTACCTGCTCGCCACCTTTATGCTGGTGGGCCTGTTCCGCTTGGCGGAAAGGCATTTCCTGGCCTACTTGTCGCCGCAGAAGGCCTGAGTCGCCCGCCCTGTAATCTGTAACCCATGCAACGCCACGACCACCCACTCCGCTCACCCAGCCTGGGCCGGCAGACAACACTGAGCAGTTTGCATTTCGGCACGTCCGGCAGCAGCCCAAAGGTCTATATCCAGGCCAGTCTGCACGCCGAAGAGCTGCCGGGTATGTTGACCGCCTACCACCTGCGCCCCTTGCTCGAAGCCGCCGATGCGCAGGCGCAGATCCACGGCGAAGTGGTGCTCGTTCCCATGGCCAACCCGGTCGGCGCGGCGCAACGCCTGCAGCACAAACCTATGGGGCGTTTTGAATTCAACACAGGCGAGAACTTCAACCGCCACTATCCGGATTTTTTTGCACGCATCAGCGCCGAAGTGCTGCCGACCTTGGGCCAGGACGCGTCAGTCAACGTGACCTTGGTGCGCCAAGCCATGCGGCGCTATCTGGAACAGTGGCAAACAGACACTGAATTGGCCAGCCTGCGCCGTCAATTGCTGTTGCTCTCCTATGACGCCGATTACGTGCTCGACCTGCACTGCGACTGCGAAGCCGTTCTGCATTTTTATTGTGAAGAAAGCTGCTGGCCGCAGCTCGCACCGCTGGCCCATTACCTGCAAAGCCGCGCGATTTTGCTGGCCAAAAACTCCGGCAGCAGCCCGTTTGACGAGAGCCTCTCGGGCGTCTGGTGGCGGCTGGCCGAGGCGCTGGCCGCAAGCGGATCGACCGCGCCCCTGCCCCAAGCCTGTCTGAGCACCACAATTGAGCTGCGCGGTGAGGCGCAGGTTGAGCACAGTTTGGCCGCGCAGGACGCGCAGGCCATTGCCAACTACCTGCGCCACATCGATGTGTTGCATGACGCCCCCGCTGCGGCACCTCCGAGCGCCCTGTGCGATGCCACGCCGCTGGCCGGCTCGGAAACCCTGTACGCGCCGGTACCGGGTCTGGTGGTGTTCGCCGCAGAGCCCGGCCAGGCACTGTGCGTCGGCGACTTGGTAGCCGAAGTGATAGACCCACTGGCCCACACCGCGCAGCGCGTCTGCGCCGGCGTAGACGGCCTTCTCTACGCCCGCATCCGGGACCGCTATGTCACCACCGGCTGCGAATTGGCCAAGATTGCCGGTGCGGTGGCTTTTCGCAGCGGCGAGCTGCTGGGCGCCTGAACTATGTCCATTGCTATGAACACCCCTGCCCTGAAACTCCAGATCGACGGTATCCACAAGCGCTTTGGTGCGAACGAAGTGCTGCGCGGCGTCTCACTGCAAGCCGCAGCGGGCGACGTGATTGCCATCATCGGCAGCTCCGGTTCCGGTAAAAGTACCCTGCTGCGCTGCATCAACCTGCTGGAAAAGCCGAATGCGGGCAGCATCACCGTAGCCGGCGAAGCATTAGCCCTGGTGCCCGATAAGAACGGCGAACTGAACGCCCAGGACCCGCTTCAGCTGCAACGCCTGCGCACGCGCCTGGCCATGGTGTTCCAGCATTTCAATTTGTGGGCCCACATGACGGTGTTGCAAAACATCATTGAAGTTCCTGTCCATGTGCTGGGCATGCCGCGCGAGCAGGCGGTGGCCACGGCGCAGCGTTATCTGCAGCGTGTGGACCTGATGGGCATGGAAGACCGCTACCCGGCGCACCTGAGCGGCGGTCAGCAGCAGCGCGTGGCGATTGCCCGCGCGCTGGCGGTAGAGCCCGAGGTCATGCTGTTTGACGAACCCACCAGCGCCCTGGACCCGGAACTGGTGACCGAGGTCCTGCGGGTCATGCAGGCGCTGGCGCAGGAAGGCCGCACCATGTTGGTGGTAACCCATGAGATGGGCTTTGCCCGCGAGGTAGCCAACCACCTGATCTTTTTGCACAAGGGGCTGATCGAAGAACAAGGCGTTCCGCGCGAAGTGCTCCGCCAACCGAAAAGTGACAGGCTGGCGCAGTTTTTGTCCGGAAACCTCAAGTAACACATGAATAATTTACCGGATGGTGCCCGTCGCGGCCCGAGTTCGCTGCGCGATCTGTTTTTTTCTTTTTCATGGATTGCGTTGCAGGGCTTCGGCGGGGTAATGGCCATTGTCCAAAGGGAGTTGGTGGAGAAGCGCCAGTGGCTGACGGCTGCCGAGTTTCTGGAAGATTGGGCGGTGGCCCAGGTGCTGCCCGGGCCCAATGTCTGCAACTTGGCAGTCTTGATGGGCGACCGCTGCTTCGGCGCGCGCGGGGCGCTGGCTGCCGCAGCGGGGTTGATGGTATTCCCATCGGTTGTGGTCCTGGCGCTGGCTGCCTCCCTATTCAATATGCTGGATGTCCCCATGGTGCAAGGCATGTTGCGCGGCATGGGTAGATCGGAAGAGCGTCGTGTAGGGAAAGAGTGTCTTCGCCTGTGTAGATCTCGGTGGTCGCCGTATCATTAA
>CAIOUR010000129.1 GCA_903861575.1 uncultured beta proteobacterium
GAGTAGCTGAACATACCGATTTGCGTGGTGATGAAATCCATGTTCTCGCTCACGCCAGCGGCTTGGAGTCCGTCGCGCAGGCCTTGGCGCATCGTTTTGATGCGGTTGCGCATATCGCCGAGTTCCTGCTCCCATTGCGCGCGCAGTTCTGGGTTCCCTAAAACTGCTGCCACCACCGCGCCGCCGTGCGTGGGCGGGTTGGAATAGTTGGTCCGCACCACGATCTTGAGCTGGCTCAAGACTTTTTGCATCTCGGCCTTGTCGTTGCAGACCACCGACAGCGCGCCCACGCGCTCACCGTACAGGCTGAAGTTCTTGGAGAAAGAGCTGGCCACAAAGAAGTTCAAGCCCGCAGCGGCAAATTTGCCCACCACTGCGCCGTCTTCCGCAATACCGTGGCCAAAGCCTTGGTAGGCCATGTCCAGCAGCGCGGTCAGCCCGCGCTTGTGGATCACGGCGATGACCGTGTCCCATTGCGCAGGCGTCAGGTCGTAGCCGGTCGGGTTGTGGCAGCAGGCGTGCAGCACCACCACGGTGCCGGGGGCGGCAGCTTCCAAGTCCGCGAGCATGCCCGCGGTGTTGATGCCCCGTGCGGCGGCGTCGTAGTAAGCGTAGGTTCCGACTTCAAAACCGGCGGTGCTGAAAACTGCGCGGTGGTTTTCCCAGCTGGGGTCGGAGATCAGCAGTTTGGAGGAGGGGTTTAAGCGGTGCAAAAAATCGGCGGCAATCTTCAGGCCGCCGGTTCCGCCCAGGGTTTGGATGGTGGCCACGCGCTCGGTCAGCGCCGGATCGCTGCCGAACACCAGGTTCTTGACGGCAACGTCATAGGCCACGATGCCGTCAATCGGCAGGTAGCCGCGCGCAGAGGGCGCGTCGGTCATGGCTTTTTCCGCGGTGCGCACGCATTGCAGCAGCGGCAGCTTGCCCGCGTCGTCGAAATACACGCCTACGCCCAGATTCACCTTGTGGGGGTTGGTGTCGGCGCTGAATTGTTCGTTCAGGCCAAAAATAGGATCACGGGGGGCCATTTCGACGGCGGAAAAGAGCGACATGCGGAGGGGTCCTAGGTTGGAGGGAGGGTGCCAGCTACAGCGGCTGGGCGTTTGCGGGCGGGCAATTTTACCCAGCGTCCGCCCGTCGCCGATTGGGCTTAAGCTTGGCGGTTCTATGCCTGAGCCAGCCCTTCTACCGCAGCCCCATCCGCTGGATATTCCGGCGGGGCAGGGGACTTTTGTGCAGTTCCCCGACTCGCCTTTCGAGCTGTACCAGCCCTACCCGCCGGCCGGGGATCAGCCCGAGGCGATTGCGCAATTGGTGGAGGGATTGCAGGACGGCGAGGTGTTCCAAACCCTGCTGGGCGTGACAGGCTCGGGCAAGACCTACACCATGGCCAATGTGATTGCCCGCATGGGCCGCCCGGCCATCGTGTTTGCGCCCAACAAAACCCTGGCGGCGCAGTTGTACAGCGAGTTCCGCGAGTTTTTCCCCAAAAACGCGGTCGAGTACTTCGTCAGCTACTACGACTACTACCAGCCCGAGGCCTATGTGCCGCAGCGCGATTTGTTCATCGAGAAAGACTCGGCTATCAACGAGCACATCGAACAGATGCGCCTGTCATGCACCAAAAGCCTGCTGGAGCGGCGTGACGTGGTGATCGTCGCCACCGTGTCGGCGATCTACGGTATCGGCAAGCCCGAGTCCTACCACCAGATGGTGATGACGCTGCGCGCAGGCGACAAGATGGGCCAGCGCGATATGGTGATCCAGCTGGTGCGCATGCAGTACCAGCGCAACGACATGGACTTCAGCCGTGGCACCTTCCGGGTGCGCGGCGACACCATCGACGTGTTCCCCGCCGAGCATAGCGAAATGGCGCTGCGCATCGAGTTGTTTGACGACGAGATCGAGTCCCTCCAGCTTTTCGACCCGCTGACCGGGCGCATCCGCCAGAAAATTCCGCGCTTCACGGTTTACCCCAGCAGCCACTACGTCACGCCGCGCGAGCAGGTGTTGCAGGCCGTGGAGTTGATCAAGCTGGAGCTGGCCGACCGCCTCAAAGAGCTGGTCGGCATGGGCAAGTTGGTGGAGGCGCAGCGGCTGGAGCAGCGCACCCGGTTTGATCTGGAAATGCTCAGCGAAGTTGGCCACTGCAAAGGCATTGAGAACTACTCGCGCCACCTCGCCGGCACCGCCGCAGGCGAGCCGCCCGCGACGCTCACTGATTACCTGCCCAAAGACGCGCTGATGTTCCTGGACGAAAGCCACGTGCTGATCGGCCAGTTCGGCGGTATGTACAACGGCGACCGCTCGCGCAAGACCACGCTGGTCGAATACGGTTTTCGCTTGCCCAGCGCGCTGGACAACCGGCCGCTCAAGTTCGAAGAATTCCAGACCAAGATGCGTCAGGCGATTTTTGTCTCGGCCACGCCTGCCGCCTGGGAGAACGAACACGCCGGGCGCGTGGTGGAACAGGTGGTGCGCCCCACCGGCCTGGTCGACCCCGAGGTGGAGGTGCGTCCCGCCACCACGCAGGTGGATGATGTGCTGCAGGAAATCCGGATCCGCGTCGAAAAGTCCGAGCGCGTGCTCATCACCACCCTGACCAAGCGGATGGCCGAGCAGCTCACCGATTACCTGGGCGAAAACGGCGTCAAGGTCCGCTACCTGCACAGCGATGTGGATACCGTCGAGCGCGTGGAAATCCTGCGCGATTTGCGTCTGGGGGCTTTTGACGTGCTGGTTGGCATCAACCTGCTGCGCGAAGGGCTCGACATTCCCGAGGTCTCGCTGGTGGCGATTCTGGATGCCGACAAAGAAGGCTTTTTGCGCTCCGAGCGCTCGCTGATCCAAACCATAGGCCGCGCCGCGCGTAACCTGGAGGGGCGCGCGATTCTGTACGCCGATAAAGTCACCGACTCCATGGCGCGCGCCATGGGTGAGACCGAGCGGCGGCGCAAAAAGCAGGTCGCGCACAACCTGGAGCAGGGCATCACCCCGCGCGCTATCGTGAAAAAAGTCCGCGATCTGATTGACGGCGTGTACAGCGAAAAAGCCGGCAAAGAAGCCGAGCTGCTGGAGCGCGACGCGATGGCCCGCGCGCAGGTGGAAGACATGAGCGAGAAAGACATTTCCCGCGAAATCAAGCGCCTGGAGAAGCTCATGATGGAGCATGCCCGCAACCTGGAGTTCGAAAAAGCGGCCAGGGTACGGGACCAGCTATCCCACCTGAAAGCCCAGGCCTTCGGCGCGCCGGGGACCGACAACGTGGTGCCGCTCATTCCACGCCCGTGATAGTTGACTGATTTGATCGGATTTAGGGCTATACTTGACCGTTCTAGTCAACTTTCTCTTTGCTGAGGAGCTCCCATGCGATTGACCACCAAAGGCCGTTTTGCCGTAACCGCGATGATCGACCTGGGATTACGCCAATCCGGCGGCCCCGTCACCCTGGCTGCCATCAGCCAGCGCCAGCAAATTTCGCTCTCCTATTTGGAGCAGTTGTTTGGCAAGCTGCGCCGCAACGACCTGGTGGAGTCCACCCGCGGACCCGGCGGCGGCTACACCCTGTCACGCGATGCTTCGCTAATCACGGTGGCTGAAATCATCACATCCGTGGACGAGCCGATTGACGCTACTCAGTGCGAAGGCAAGCAAAACTGCCTCGGCCAGGGTAGCCAGTGCATGACGCACGACCTGTGGGCCTCGCTCAATTCCCATATGGTTGAGTTTCTGAGCTCGGTCACGTTGCAAAAACTGGTTGATGACCAGGTCGCAAAGGGCGGCGTGTTCCAGGACGCGCCCAGCATCAAAAAAGCCATTGCGCCGCTGCCGCTGGTGCAGGCCGTGCGCGCCAATGTACCCAATTCAGTCTTTGCGCTGGGCAGCTTGGCCGGCGCGCTTCCCAAATCCTGATACCGCAGGCCTTTCCGATTCATTTTTCCGGCACTTTTCATGGACACGACTCCCCACTTTCCGATTTACCTGGACTACAGCGCCACCAACCCCTGTGATGAGCGGGTGGTCGACGCCATGGTTCCCTGGTTGCGCTCTCACTTTGGCAACCCTGCCTCCCGCAGCCACGCCTGGGGCTGGGAAGCTGAGGCAGCAGTCGAAACCGCGCGCGGCCAGGTTGCCGATTTGATCGGTGCCGACCCGCGTGAAATTGTCTGGACCTCGGGTGCGACCGAATCGAACAACCTGGCGCTCAAAGGCGCGGCGCAGTTCTACAAATCCAAAGGCAAACACCTGATCACGGTCAAGACCGAGCACAAAGCCGTACTCGACACCTGCCGCGAACTGGAGCGCCAGGGTTTTGAGGTGACGTATCTGGATGTGCAGCCGGATGGCCTGGTCAATCTGGACGCCTTCAAAGCCGCCATCCGTCCCGACACCATCGTGGCCAGCGTCATGTTTGTGAACAACGAAATCGGCGTCATTCAAGACGTGGCAGCTATCGGCTCCATCTGCCGCGAAAAGGGCATCATTTTTCACGTGGATGCGGCGCAAGCTACCGGCCGCGTGGACATCGACATGGCGAGTTTGCCTATCGACTTGATGAGCCTGACCTCGCACAAAACCTATGGCCCCAAGGGTATCGGCGCGCTGTTTGTGCGGCGCAAGCCGCGCGTACGTCTGGAGGCGCAAATGCACGGCGGCGGCCATGAGCGCGGCATGCGCAGCGGCACTTTGCCCACGCACCAAATCGTCGGTATGGGGGAGGCCTACCGCATTGCCAAAGCCGAGATGCACGCCGAAAACGCGCGCATCCGGGGCCTGCAACAGCGCCTGCTCAATGGCCTGAAAGACGTGGAGCAGGTCTTCATCAACGGCCACCTGGAACAGCGTGTGCCGCACAACCTGAACATGAGCTTCAACTACGTCGAAGGCGAGTCGCTGATCATGGGTATCAAAGGTCTCGCGGTCTCATCCGGCTCGGCCTGCACATCGGCGAGCCTGGAGCCGAGCTATGTGTTGCGGGCCCTGGGCCGCAGCGACGAGCTGGCCCACAGCAGCCTGCGCATGACTTTTGGACGTTGGACCACCGAAGCCGAGATCGACTTCGCGATTGAGACCATCAAGCTCAACGTCGCCAAGCTGCGCGACCTGAGCCCGCTGTGGGAGATGTACCAGGACGGTATCGACATCTCCACCATCCAGTGGGCCGCCCACTGAGTCCCCCATTGTTTGATTTCTGAGGTAACACCATGGCTTATTCCGAAAAAGTAGTTGACCATTACGAAAACCCCCGCAACGTCGGCAGCTTTGACAAGGGCGACGACAGCGTCGGTACCGGCATGGTGGGCGCACCCGCCTGTGGCGACGTGATGAAGCTGCAAATCAAGGTGAACCCGGTCACTGGCGTGATCGAAGATGCGCGCTTCAAAACCTATGGCTGTGGCTCGGCGATTGCGTCGAGCTCACTGGTCACCGAGTGGGTCAAGGGCAAGACCCTGGACGAAGCCGCTGCGCTCAAAAACAGCGTGATCGCCGAAGAGCTGGCGCTGCCGCCGGTCAAGATCCATTGCTCCATCCTGGCCGAAGACGCTATCAAGGCGGCCGTGGACGACTACAAGAAAAAACACTTCAACTGATATGGCTGTCTCCCTCACCGAAGCGGCTGCCCGCCACGTCAACCGCTACCTGACCAAGCGTGGCCGTGGCGTAGGCGTGCGCCTGGGGGTCAAGACGACGGGTTGCTCGGGTCTGGCGTACCAGCTCGAATATGTGGACGAACTCAGCCCCGAAGACGTGATCTTCGAAGGGCATGGCGTCAAGGTTCTGGTCGACCCCAAGAGCCTGGCCTATATCGACGGCACCGAACTCGACTTTGTGCGCGAAGGCCTGAACGAAGGCTTTCGCTTCAACAACCCCAATGAGCGCGACAAGTGCGGTTGTGGTGAATCCTTCCGCGTGTGAACCTGCAATCGGACGACTTCAACCTGTTCGGTCTGCCGCGTAGCTTTGCGCAAGACCGCGCCGCGGTGGATGCCGCCTGGAAAGCGCTGCAACGCCAGGCCCATCCCGATAAATTTGCCGCCGAGGGCGCAGCCGCGCAACGCCTGGCCATGCAGTGGTCGGTGCGCATCAACGAGGCTTACCAGCGCCTGAAAGACCCGATCCGCCGCGCCGCTTATTTGTGTGAACTGGCGGGTTTTCCCATCGCCGCGCACCAGAACACCGCCATGCCTCCTGCGTTTTTGATGCAGCAGATGGAGTGGCATGAGGCGCTGGATGAGGCTGAAAGCGCCGAGGCGCTGGACACCCTGTCCGAGCAGGTGCGTGCGCAACAGGCTGAGTTACTGGCGGCTTGCGCGCAGCACATTGACGTAACCCACGATTACCCCGCCGCCGTGAGCACGGTGCGCGCGCTGATGTTTGTCGACAAATTCGGGCAGGACGTGCTCGCCCGCCAGCACGCGCTGGACGCCTGACCATCCTCTTTTACTGTTCCTTTTATGGCGCTGCTGCAAATTTCCGAACCCGGGCAATCGCCCAATCCGCACGGGCGGCGTATCGCCGTGGGCATTGACTTAGGTACCACGCATTCGCTGGTGGCTGCCGTGCGCAATGGCGTGCCCGAGTGCCTGCCCGATGACCAAGGCCGCGTTGTCTTGCCCAGCGTGGTGCGTTACCTGGATGCGCGGCGCCGCCAGATCGGCTTTGACGCGCTGGAGCAGCAAAGCAACGACCCGGGTAACACCATCGCTTCGGTTAAACGCCTGATGGGTCGCGGCCTCGCCGATGTGGCTCACGCCGCGCGCTTGCCCTACGCCCTGGTTGATGCGCCGGGCATGGTCCGGGTGCGCACGATCGCCGGAGAAAAAACTCCTGTCGAGGTCAGCGCCGAAATTCTGGCCACGCTGCGTTTTCGCGCCGAAGACAGTTTTGCCGACGATATTTTTGGCGTGGTCATCACCGTGCCGGCCTACTTTGACGACGCCCAAAGACAGGCCACCAAAGACGCCGCGCAGCTCGCCGGCTTAAACGTCTTGCGCTTGATCAACGAGCCGACCGCCGCTGCCCTGGCCTATGGACTGGACAACGCGGCCGAAGGTGTGTACGCCGTTTACGACCTGGGTGGCGGCACGTTTGATATTTCCATCCTGCGCTTGAGCGCGGGGGTGTTTGAGGTACTGGCTACCGGCGGCGACTCGGCGTTGGGTGGCGACGATTACGACCGCGCGCTGGCTGATTGGGTGTTGCAGGAATCAGCCATAGCCGCCGATTCGCCGCAAGACCACGCTGTTTTGATGGCCGCGGCCCGAGCGTGCAAAGAGGCGCTCTCGGACCACCAGATTGCACCGGTCGAACTGCAACTGCACGCAGGCCGCATCCACCTGTCGGTGAACCGGGCGCAGTTTGAAGCGGCCACCGCCGCGCTCACCGCCCGCACCCTGCAGGCCGTGCGCGCCACGCTGCGTGACGCGGGGTTGGCCAAGGCAGATATTCAGGGCGTGGTGCTGGTCGGCGGCTCCACCCGCATGCCGCAGGTGCGCCAGGCTGTGGCGGCATATTTCGGACGCGACCCGCTGGTCAATGTCAACCCGGACGAGGTGGTTGCCATCGGTGCGGCGCTGCAGGCCAATCAACTGGCGGGCAACAACCCCTTGGGCGAGATGCTGCTGCTCGATGTGATCCCGCTGTCTTTGGGCGTGGAGACCATGGGCGGCCTGGTGGAGCGCATCGTGCCGCGCAACCAGACCATTCCCACCGCCATGGCGCAGGACTTCACGACCTACCAGGATGGCCAGACCGCGCTGGCGCTGCATGTGGTGCAGGGCGAGCGTGATCTGGTGGCCGACTGCCGCAGCCTGGCCCGCTTCACGCTGCGTGGCATCCCGCCCATGGCCGCTGGCGCAGCGCGCATACGCGTCACCTTTACGGTCGATGCAGATGGACTGCTCAATGTGGCCGCGCGAGAACAGACCAGCGGCGTGGAAGCGCAGATTGATGTGAAGCCTTCATACGGCCTGAGCGACCAGCAAATTGCCCAGATGCTGCAAGACAGCTTCAGCACCGCGCAAAGCGACATGCGTGCGCGGGCCTTGGTTGAGGCGCGGGTCGATGCCGACCGCCTGCTGCTGGCCACCCGCAGCGCCTTGCAGGCGGACGCCGACCTGCTGGAGCCGCAGGAGCGCGCCGCGATTGACGTGGCCATGGACGCCTTGCGCAGCAGCGCCGCTGGCGATGAAGCCGCTGCCATCGAAGCTGCTGGCAAAGCCTTGGGCCAAGTCACCGAAGCCTTTGCCGCCCAGCGCATGAACCGCGGCATTGCCCGCGCCCTGTCCGGCAAAAACATTGCTACTCTCTGAGCGTCTTATGCCCATCATCAAAATCCTGCCCCATGCTGAATACTGTCCCGCCGGTGCAGAAATACGCGCCAGTGCCGGTACGTCGTTGTGCGAGGCTTTGCTGGAAAACAACATCGCGATTGAGCACGCCTGCGACATGAGCTGCGCCTGCACCACCTGCCACGTCATCGTGCGCCAGGGCCTGGCCAGCTTGAATGCTGCGGATGAAGCTGAAGAAGATCTGCTGGACCGCGCCTGGGGCCTGGAGCCTAATTCGCGCTTGAGCTGCCAGGCCATCTTGGCGCAAAGCGATGTGGTGATTGAAATCCCGAAATACACCATCAACCACGCCAAAGAAAACCACTGAAGCACCCGCCATGCGCCA
>CAIOUR010000130.1 GCA_903861575.1 uncultured beta proteobacterium
AATTCTTCGCGGATTTCAGCGCAGATGCGCATCAGATCCGCGCGTGCGGTGTCGGAATTGCGGCGGCAAAACGCCAGTTGCAAGCCCGGCCGCACCGCATCACCCACGGCGATGGCGCGCCGCCCCGGGTCCAGGCCGATGATCTGGCGCACTTGCGCCTCGTTGCCCAGGTTGCCGGTCAGGCGCACGGCTGCGTTCGCGGCGCCGGTGCGCGGTGCCGCCAAGGCCACCAGCGTAGCGCGCACGGCGCTGAGCGCGGCTTCCGGTTGGTCCAGGCTGACCTTCAAATCCGCCAGCAGCGTATCCAAGGCCGGTTGGTCATCCAGAGCAATCACCACGTTGTCGCGCGCTTCGGTCACCACCCGCACTGTGGACACCGGTTTGCAGCCCTGGGTCACGCGGGAAATCAAATCCACCTGCGGCCCGAACGCCACGCCGCTCATGCCGCCGCTGAAAACACCTTTGCTGCGGCCTTGGCCGGGCAGCGTGCCGTCGCCAGACAGCGCAAATTGCACGCTGCGGCCCCGGCTGCTGGACAGCCCGCCAAACAGATAGCCGCTTTCGGTACGCCGCGCCATATCGCCCAGCAGCTCGGTGACATCGGGCGTGGACGGATCCACATGCAGCAGCGCGGTCTGCGCCTCAAACCCCAGGTTCAGCGGCGAGACACCGGAGAACACGCGGAACTGGTCGCTGGGGATTTCCAGCAGCATGACCGCCAGCGCCGGCTCGTCGAAATACTCCACACCGGTCGCGGCAATCCCAACGCCCACGGTTCCTGCCCAATCTGTGATGGCGGAAAGTTCCCCGCCCAGGTGGTCGAGGATGTCTTGGGCCACGTCGGCATAGTCGTCGGTGATGTAGAGCAGCCCCAGATTAGGCGCACTGGCGTGCTGGCCGTCAGCCATCTGGGCGCGCAATTGCGCCAGCACCAGGTCGGCTGCGCCATGCCACTGCGGGTGCGTGGCATGCGCAAACGGGAAATTTTTCATGCGCAGAACGGCCGCTCAGCTGCGCTTGCGTGCGCGCGAAGGCGCTGCCTTTTTGGCAGCCGGGCGTGCTGCGGCGCGCGCTGCGGTTGCTTTGGACGCTGTCTTTTTCGCCGCCGGTGCGGACTTGGCAGCGGCATGGCTGGCGGCGGTGCCCACGTCTTTGAGGGCGGTGGCCGCGATGCTCTGAAACTGCTGGGTGAGCGCATTCCACATCTGCATCGGGTCCACGGCAGGACCTGCCGGTTTTGCCTCGGGTGCGGCTTCGCTTTGTTCCGGCGCCGCTGCGGGGGCTGATTCCGGTGCACGCGGACCCGCCGCTGCGGCGGACGCTGCAAACGCGCTGGGCATGGGGAAATTCATGCTTTTGAGCGTGGCCAGGGTCATTTTTTGCACCTCCAGCGCTTGAACAGTCGCTGCCAACGCGCGGGTGTTTTGCTCCAGCCAGAACTGCACAGTTTTGAGTTCGTTGATGCGCTTGTCCAAGTCCTCTGCGCTCATGGTGGGGGTGAACCACTGGTTGAACGCGGCGCTGGCGGGGCTTGAGGCGCTGTTGGCTTGCGCAGCACCTTTGCTCAGGCCCTGCAAAAAGTCAAAACCGGGGACAAATTTGCCAAAGCCCAGTGGGTCGGTGGTGTTGGGTGAGGTCATGGCGGCTCCAATAGTCGTGCGCTGCGGTTGTAACAGCTTGCGGCCCGGTGTGCCGCAAGCCACCCCGGTTCCGAGCAATTTGTCAGTGCTTGTGCTGGTGCTCTGCCTGGCCGGACGGTGCGGCGCTGAGAACCGGCACCCGTACGTCCTGGGTAGTGCGGACACCTTTGCTGTCTTGCAGCGTCAACGTGATGGGAATGGCCGTATCCTTTTGTAGGGGCAGTTTCAAGTCCATCAGCATCAGGTGGTAGCTACCGGGCTTGAGCTCTACGGCTTTTCCCGCCGGCAGCTCAAGGCCTTTGGTCAGTGGGCGCATGCGCATCACATCACCGTCCATCGTCATTTCATGGATTTCGGCTACGCCAGCCACCGGAGTGCTAACGCCGACCAGCGTGCTAGCCGCCGCCGCCGTGATTTGCATGAATGCACCGGTGGCTTTCTGTCCTTGCACCGTGGCGCGTACCCACGCATTTTGGACATTCAGATTTTGCGCTTGTGCAGACGCTGCCATCAGCAGCGCCAGCAGTGGCCCCAGATATCGGAGAGCTCTTGCCATAGGAATTATTAAAGCGGTTGTATTGAGAGGAGCGACCCCGAACAGGGGCTATGCGAGCGACTGCTATCCTACCCCGATGATGCAATACACCTTTTTATCGGCAACCATTTTGCTGATTTTGATCACCGACCCCGTGGGGAATATTCCGATCTTTGCCAGTGCGCTCAAGCATGTGGCACCGCAGCGCCGCCCTTGGGTCATGTTGCGCGAAATTTCCATCGCTTTTGGCCTGCTGCTGCTTTTCATGTTTGTGGGGGAGAGTTTTTTACGGGTGATGAACCTGAGCGAGCTGGCCTTGCAGATCGGCGGTGGCGTGATCCTGTTTTTGATCGCCTTGCGCATGGTGTTTCCACCCCCGCCCGGTGGTGAAGTCGATATCCTCGTCGAACCGCTGATCGTGCCCTTGGCTGTGCCCTCGATTGCCGGCCCCTCCGCCCTGGCCACTGTGCTGATGCTGGTGTCGCAGCAGCCAGAGCGGCGAATGGAGTGGATCGGCGCTTTGTGTGTGACGATGCTCGTTAGTGCTTCGGTACTGGTCATGTCTGAGCGGATCTTGTCGTTTACGGGCACGCGGCTGGTGGCCGCTGTGGAGCGTTTGATGGGCCTGGTATTGGTCTCAGTGGCTATTGAAATGATGTTGCGCGGCGCGCGCACTTTTGCCGTGCAAATCAGCCCGCATTGAGCAGAGCCTGTGGCCCAGAGAACGCCATCCGCTGCGACTGATTGGATCCAATCGGGGTCACCCTCAATGCGGCAAAACTGGAAGTTGGCCTTGGGCATTCTGTTAGCGGTTTTGGCGGCGCATTGGTGGGCGTTGGACGAAGTTGCAGCGCTGATGGGGCCAAGCACCGAGCCGATACCGCCTCCCTCGGAGATCACCCGCCCAATGTTGACGCGCACCATCACCTTGCCGGCTGATGTCTCTTCGCCCGAACCCGCTACCCCCCGCGCTGCGCCCGGCCCCCAGCCCCGTGAAAAACAAGCCCTCCTACAGCCGGCACCACAGCCAGCCTCGGAAGCCCTGGTTGAAGCCGCCATAGGCTCTGCGCCGGTAGCGGAGGTTTTTCCGGTTCCTGCGGCGACGCCCATCGCACCAGAGCCCCTACCGCTCACACCGGTGCCCCCTATGGCCACGCCCGCGCCGCAGCCCGACCCTGCCCCCGCTGCGTCAGCACCTACTCCTGTGCCAGAGCAAGCGCCTCCGCCTCCGCCTCCGGCTGTACCCACGCCCACGCCTGCTGCAAAAATGGCCGAAGCAACCGCCCTCCCATCCCCAATCCGCCCCCTGGTGTGGCCAGGCTCTAAGGTGTTGACCTACCAGTTGGAGGTGAATTCTTTCCCGCTACCCGCACGCGCCGAGCTGCGATGGCGGCACGACGGCGCGCAGTACGAGGCCAGCTTGGCCCTGCAGTCGCTGATCTCGGTGACACGCACGAGCAAGGGCGCGATCACGCCCCAGGGTTTAGAGCCGCTGCGCTATGGCGAAAAAATCACGGCCCGCAGCGAAACCGCGGTCCATTTTCAGCGTGATAAGGGCATCGTCACTTTCAGCAACAACAAGCCCAGCGTGGCATTGCTGGCCGGTATGCAAGATGAGGTCAGCGTGTTTTTTCAAGTGGCCGCCCTGTTGGGTGGTAGCCCGCAGCATTTTGTGCCCGGCACTGAAATACCTTTCCAAACGGCTGAAAGCCGGGCAGTGCGATCGCTTGTGTTTGTGGTGGGTAAAAGCGAGGTGGTGGATTTGCCGGGAGGGCGGGTTCCGACCCTTTATCTGAGCCATACCGAGCCCCCCGCTTATGAAGGCGCGCGAAGCTCCAAGGGCGAGATATGGATGGCACCCGGATTGGACTATTTACCGGTGCACATTCGCATCACCGAACCGTCAGGCACGACCTATGACCTGCGCTGGTCCCAGACCTCGGCCCCGTGACCGGAACGGCGGCTCGTTTCCCGCTAAGATGTTGGCATGAACCTGCTGTACGACTCAGATACTTTCACGGTCACCCACATGCTGGCGAATATGCAGAGCCCCTCCGAGGGCGAGGTCCGCATCGGCGGTCCCAGCGACACGGTGCTCAGCCCCGAGACCTCGGAACGCTTTCCAGCTGGTATTCCCACCCTGGCACGCCACGGTTTTGAGATTGTTGACAAGCGCTCGGGTAAAGAGGTGTACCTCGACGGCTCCTGGGCCGAGCTGTTCCAGCAGCACATCGTGGCCTGGCAGGTCAACACCCCTACGCAGGACGAAGTGGAAGAGACCTTGGCGCAGTACGCCGAACTGGCGCAAAACCCGGTCGTGATGCACTGAAAGCCCTCAGGGCTTGGTGGCTAAACGCCCCATCTCCTGCCCCATGCTGACGGGGCTTGCAGCACCCCAAGCGGGGTTGAACCCCATCGTTCCGGCTGGCCACAGTAGAACCACTGTGGAACCGAGTAAAAAACGCCCCATTTCCGCGCCCTGACGCAAAAACGGGGCTGGCGTGTCCGTACTCCCGTAGTGCCAGGTCGTCACCTGCGGGCGGCGCGGCGGGTTGATCAGGCCGTGCCACACGGTGGCCATGCTGCCCACAATGGTCGCCCCCACCAGCACCAGCGCCATCGGGCCGTGCGGTGTAGCAAAGTGGCAAACCACCCGTTCGTTGCGCGCAAACAAGCCCGGCACGCCACGCGCGGTGGTCGGGTTGACCGAGAACAAATCACCCGGTACGTAGTCCATACGCTGTAAGGTGCCGTCGCAGGGCATGTGGATGCGGTGGTAGTCGCGCGGGCTGAGGTAAATGGTGGCGAAGCTGCCGCCCTGGAACAGTTCCGCCGCAGCACCATTACCTGCCAGCAAAGCGGTGCAGGTGTAGTTGTGGCCCTTGGCCTGGAAGATGCAATCACCATCAATCGCCCCGAGCTGGCTGATCGCGCCGTCCACCGGGCATACAAAGTCCGCCAGCGCCAGTGGCCGGGCATCGGCGCGCAGGGCGCGGGTGAAAAACGCGTTGAAGCTGGGGTACGCGGCGATATCCGGTTCGGCGGCCTCGGCCATGTTCACGTGGTAGCGGCCCACGAACCAGGCGATCAGGCGGGTGGTGTAGCCGCCCCATTGGCGCGTAGCGACCCAACCCGCAAACGCAGTCAAGGCTTTTTGGGGAAAAAGGTACTGGGGCAGGACGGCCAAACGATCAGACACGGGAGCTCCAGCAGAAGATGGGTCACGGCGTACCACGCGGGTCGCAATGGCCAGGGGCGAGGGCGGCGAATTATAGTGAGTGGTGTTTGAAAGGCCGCCCTGTGAGTATTGCCCGCATTCCCCCTATTCAATGCCTGTTGACTTTCGAGGCGCTGGCGCGCTTGCGCAGCGTCACGCAGGCCTCCGAAGAGCTCTGTGTGACCCCCAGTGCCGTAAGCCACCGCGCCCGCCAGTTAGAGCAAATCATCGGCACCAAACTGTTCGGGCGCGCTGATTTTTCGCTCACTACCGAGGGGAGCGAATACCTGGCCTATGTGCGTGAGGGCTTGGCGATTTTGCAAAAATTCCCCAATCTCGGCGCCGCACCGGGTAAGCGCAAATTGCGCCTGGCTGTCACGCCCACGTTTGCGCGTTCGGTGGTCATTCCGCGCTTGCGTGAGTTCACCGAGGCCTATCCCGAGATCGACGTTACTATGCAGGTGTCCATCCCGCTGCTCGACGTGATTGCCGAAGACGCCGATTTGATGGTGCGCTATGGCGCGGGCCGCTACGCGGATCTGGAACATGTATGCATCACCCATGATGTGGTGACGCCCATGGCATCACCGGAATTTGTGCGCCAACACGGGCCTTTTGCGCACGCGCATGACATTCAACAGGTGCCCTTGCTGCGCAGTCCGCTGGAGCCCTGGCGCACCTGGTTTGCCGCCATGCACCTCGATTGGCCCGAGCCGAGCGAAGGTTCGCAGTTCAACGACATCGGCCTGATGTGCGATGCCGCGGCCGCCGGCATGGGCATTGCGTTGGTGCGCCACAAACTGGGCGCACCGTGGTCCAACAACGGGACCCTGGTGCCGCTGGGCAATAGCGCCGCATTCACCAAGCCAGTGCCCAGCCCGCATGCCCACTATTTGTGCTGGCGCACCGGCACGCTGGATCGCTGGGAATGCGCGGCGTTTGCCCAATGGCTCAAGCAAGTCGGGGCTTGATTTCACGCGGGGCTTCAAGAATCTTCACCTCAAACGCGGTGCCAGCCTCTACAGTTCAGCCATGAACGCACCCCAATCCCTTTTCTCGCACGAATTGTTGCAAGCCACCGAGGCGCAGGCCCTGAAAAACCTGCAGGCCCGCGTGGTCGCCGCCCTCTCGGTGGATTTGCCACCGCACGCTTTGTTGTACCAAACCGAAGACACGGTGCCCTACGAGTGCGACGGCCTCACCGCCTATCGCCAGCGCCCGCTGCTCGTGGCCTTGCCCGAGACCGAGGCGCAGGTGCAAGCGGTTTTGCGCAGCTGCCACGCTCTGGGCGTTCCGGTGGTGGCGCGTGGCGCGGGAACCGGCCTGTCCGGCGGTGCCATGCCCAACCCCGGCGGCGTCACCCTGAGCCTGGCCAAGTTCAACAAAATCCTGGCCATGGACCCGGTCAGCCGCACCGCGCGGGTCCAATGCGGCGTGCGCAATCTGGCCATCAGCGAAGCCGCCGCGCCCTTGGGCCTGTATTACGCGCCCGACCCCAGCAGCCAGATCGCTTGCACCATCGGCGGCAATGTGGCCGAAAACTCGGGCGGCGTGCACTGCCTCAAATACGGGCTGACGCTTCACAACGTGCTGCAGGTGCGCGGCTTCAGTGCCGAGGGTGAGCCGATTGAATTCGGCAGCACCGCGCTCGACGCGCCCGGCTACGACCTGCTCAGCCTGGTGATCGGCAGCGAAGGCATGTTGGCCGTCACCATCGAGGTCACCGTCAAGCTGGTGCCCAAACCGCAGATCGCGCGCTGCATCATGGCCAGCTTCGACGACATGCGCAAAGCCGGTGACGCGGTGGCCGCCGTGATTGCAGCGGGCATCATCCCGGCCGGTCTGGAGATGATGGACAAGCCCATGATCGCTGCGGTGGAAGACTTTGTCCACGCCGGTTACGACTTGAACGCCGAGGCGATTTTGCTGTGCGAGAGCGATGGCACGGTTGAGGAAGTCGAAGAGGAAATTGGCCGCATGAGCGAGGTGTTGCGCGCCCACGGCGCCACGGCGATTGCGGTCAGTCGCGACGAGGGCGAGCGCCTGCGTTTCTGGAGCGGGCGCAAAAACGCGTTTCCGGCCAGCGGCCGTATCAGCCCCGACTACATGTGCATGGACAGCACCATCCCGCGCAAGCGCCTGGCTGACATGCTGCTGGCCATTGGCGAGATGGAGAAAAAATACGGCCTGCGCTGCGCCAACGTGTTCCACGCCGGCGACGGTAATTTGCACCCCTTGATTCTTTTTGACGCGAGTGACCCGGACCAGCTGCACCGCTGCGAACTCTTTGGTGCCGACATCCTGGAAACCAGCGTCGCCATGGGCGGCACCGTCACGGGTGAGCACGGCGTGGGCGTGGAAAAACTCAACAGCATGTGCGTGCAGTTTTCCGCCGCCGAAAATGAACAGATGTTCGGCGTCAAACGCGCCTTTGACCCGCAGGGCTTGCTCAACCCCGGCAAGGTGATTCCCACGCTGCACCGCTGCGCGGAGTATGGAAAGATGCTGGTGCGCGCTGGGGCGATCAAGCATCCGGATTTGCCGCGGTTTTAGGTTTCTTTCCGGGAGCTACATCGCCCAAATCCGCGGCACACCGGTCCCGAGCTCCCACATTGCTGCCCGCCACGTCACGCGAATAGCGCGCAGCAATTCCATCGCAGCCTCCACCTGCGGGGCGAGCACGCGCACCACTACCACCTGCGGGTTGGGGCTGGTGGCCCCGGCGCTGGCGGCCAGGGGGTGGGTGTCGATGCAGGCGCGGGCTGCGTCGAGTGCGGCGGCTTGGCGTGCGCGACCCAGCGGGCTGCCAACGCAAAAAAACAGGGTGGCGATGCAGTTGTTTCCGGCCAGCCCCAGCGGACTTTGCAGCAGCCGGGTGTCGTCCGCGTTAATGCGGCCGCGCTCCAGCCAGACGCCGGGGATTTCGATGTGCTGCAGCACGGTGCCGCTGGCAAAGGGCAGGCCGGCGTGGGGCAGGCCGAGTGCGGCGACGTCCCAGCCCATCAGGCTGGCATCGGGGGCCAGTTCGATGCGCAGGCGGTTTTCGGCTCGGCAGGCGTCGTAGTAGATCGCCTCGGCGGGCAGCCATTCCAGCCGGGCCGCATCGCGCAGCCGGATGCGCGTGTCTTGCAGCGCCAGCTCGCCCGCGCTGCGGTAGAAGCGGCTGGCACCGGGCGTGGTGATCAGGCCGTGGGCCTGGCCGCGGGCTTGCACGTCCAATTCCAAAACATCGCCTCCGACCAGGCCGCCCGGCGGGTGCACCAGCACGTTGTGGCAGACCGCATCGCCTTCGGGGTAGAGGCTCTGCAAGATGCGCAGCGGGCCGGTGTGCGTGTGCCGCGCCACGGTGCGCAGCGGGTCGTTGGGCGCCGAATCAGAGCCGGTTTGGGTGTAGTCGAGGTGGAGCTGTGCGTGCCAGGCCATGGTGGATCAACAGGTTGTGCAGGCGCCGCGTCAGCTGACGGCCGTGGGGTTTAGCGCTGCGTTGTGGCGGCGGGCATACGCGCCCAGCACGGCAGCGCCTACACCCATCAGCGCAGCGAGCAGGATGGATAGCCCCGGCCACTCGCTGCGTTGCAGC
>CAIOUR010000131.1 GCA_903861575.1 uncultured beta proteobacterium
GAGGCGGCCTACATCCCGCTGGCCCACAGCTTTGCCGGCGCGCCTGCGCAGCTGCCTCTGCACGACGTGCTGGCGCGGCTGAAGCCCTGGCTGGAAAACCCGGCGCGTGCCAAGCTGGGTCAGCATGTCAAGTACGACCGCCATGTGTTTGCCAACCACGGTATCGAAGTGCTGGGCTATGTGCATGACACCATGCTGCAAAGCTATGTGCTGGAAGTGCACCAAGCCCACAGTCTGGAGAGCCTGGCTGCGCGCCACCTGGGGCGCAAGGGTTTGAGCTTTGAAGACCTGTGCGGCAAGGGCGCTTCGCAAATATGCTTCGACCAGGTGGACATTCCCCGGGCCGCGCAGTACGCCTGCGAAGACGCCGACATGACCCTGGCGGTGCACCAGCGCCTGTGGCCGCTGCTGGAGGCTGATGCGCGATTGCGCTTTGTATACGAGCTGGAAATCGCCAGCAGCGAAGCCTTGTACCGGGTGGAGCGCAACGGCGTGTTGATCGACGCGCCCACCCTAGCCGCCCAAAGCCACGCGTTAGGAGCCCGCATTTTGGAGCTGGAAACCGAGGCCCACGCCTTGGCCGGGCAACCATTCAACCTGAGCAGCCCCAAACAAATCGGAGAGATTTTTTTCACCAAGCTCGGGCTTCCGGTGGTCAAGAAAACCGCCACCGGCGCGCCCAGCACGGATGAAGAGGTGCTGGAAAAACTGGCCGAAGATTTCCCGCTCCCGGCCAAGATTCTTGAGCATCGGGGTCTGGCCAAGCTCAAAGGCACCTACACCGATAAGCTGGCGCAGCTGGCCAACCCGCGTACCGGCCGTGTGCATACCCATTACGCGCAAGCGGTGGCGGTGACCGGGCGCTTGTCGAGCAATGATCCCAATTTGCAGAACATCCCCATCCGCACGCCCGAGGGGCGGCGCGTGCGCGAGGCCTTTGTGGCGCCGCCGGGTAGCCTGATCGCCAGCGCCGACTACAGCCAGATTGAGCTGCGCATCATGGCGCACTTGAGTGGTGATGACGCCTTGCTGCGCGCCTTCCACGAAGGGCTGGATGTGCACCGCGCTACCGCTGCAGAGGTTTTCGGGTTGGCGGTAGACCAGGTCAGCAGTGAGCAGCGTCGCTATGCCAAGGTGATCAACTTCGGCCTGATTTACGGCATGAGTGCCTACGGTCTGGCGCGCAATCTGGGCATCGACAACACCGCGGCCAAAAATTACATCGAGCGCTACTTCGCCCGTTTCGCCGGCGTCAAGCGCTACATGGACGACACCCGCGCGCAAGCCAAAGCCCAGGGTTATGTGGAAACCGTGTTCGGCCGCCGTTTGTACCTGCCGGAAATCCAGTCCTCCAACGGCCAGCGCCGCGCCGGTGCCGAGCGCGCTGCCATCAATGCGCCCATGCAGGGCACGGCGGCGGACCTGATCAAGCTCAGCATGGTCGCGGTGCAGCAGGTATTGGACGCAGAGAAGCGCGCCACCAAAATGATCATGCAGGTGCATGATGAACTGGTGTTTGAGGTGCCGCAGGCTGAAGTGGAGTGGCTGAGGGTCGAAATTCCGCGCCTGATGGCCGGGGTGGCCTCGCTCAAAGTCCCGCTGCTGGCCGAGATGGGCGTGGGCCCCAACTGGGATCAGGCCCACTGACGTGGTATGCCCGTGCGCGATGCGAAGGCCGCGTAGCTTTGCTTTAATGTCGTCCTCTGACGCTGGCCAAGGCAGCGGCAGTTGGCGGACCGCCAAATCAACCATTCAAAGAAAGACGCTGGAATCATGGATACATACATTGGGGGGTCTGCTGTGCCCGATTCAGCTTGCGCGCCGAACCGGCGTGAGGCCATGAAATTGGCAGCATCAGTGGGCGTTGGCCTCGGTTTTGCAGCGGCCGTATTGCCGGTGCAGGCGCAAACGGTGATTCAAACTTCAGCAGATGGCTTAGAGGCTGGCTGGGTGACCATCGATGTGGGCAACTTCGCCATGCGCGCGTACCGTGCCGCACCTGCGGGTCGCAGCCATTTGCCCGTGGTGATGGTGGTGCCCGAAATCTTTGGCGTACATGAACACATCTGCGACGTTACCCGCCGTTTGGCGCACCAAGGCTACATGGCCATTGCGCCCGACCTGATGCAACGCCAGGGCGATCCTTCCAGCATCAGCGATGTGTCGAAAATCATCTCAGAAGTGGTGTCCAAAGTGCCGGACGTGCAGGTTATGCAAGATCTCGATGCCACGTTTGAATGGGCAACCCGCAACGGCGGTGATTTCAAACGCATGGCCATAACCGGATTTTGCTGGGGCGGGCGCGTCGTGTGGCTGTACACCGCGCGCCAGCCGCGATTGCGCGCTGCGGCGGCGTGGTACGGACAACTTAACGCCAAGCGCGGGCCGCTCACGCCCATGCAGCCGATTGATCTCATGCGTGATCTGCACGCGCCAACGCTGGGTTTGTATGGCGGCGCCGATGCAGGTATCCCTGCCGAGCATGTGCAGCTCATGCGCGACGCCTTGCAGTCCGGTTCCGAAGCGGCCCAGGAGAGCCTGATTCAGGTTTACCCGGACGTGCCGCACGCCTTCCACGCTGACTACCGCCCCAGCTACCGCAAAGAGGCAGCGCAAGACGCCTGGGCGCGTATGCTTGGCTGGTTCCGGCAACATGGAGCCGCGTGAACGCGCCTCTTTTGATTCTTTTATGACCCTGCTAGCGATTGTGTTGGGCACGCTGTGTGCCGGTATTGGGAGCGTCTGGTTGGCCGCAGCTTTGAGCTTTGGCGTGCTGGCGCGCTACACCCAGCACATGCTCAGTCTGGCCGCCGGTGCGCTTCTGGCGACAGCATTCATGCACTTGCTACCTGAGGCTTTTGACAGCGGTGCTGAGCCGCATGACCTCTTTCCCGTGTTGTTGGTGGGCCTGGTGTTTTTCTTTTTGCTGGACAAAGCCGAACTCTGGCACCACGGCCATGAGCATGGTGAATCGAACCAGCAGCATGACCACCACGACCACGACGATCACCACCACCATGGTTCGGTGACCGGCAGTTGGGCGGTTTTGGCGGGGGACAGCGTGCATTGTTTTGGTGACGGTGTTTTGATTGCTTCGGCCTTTATCGCCGACCTGCGGCTGGGCGCCATCGCAGCTTTGGCGGTGCTGGCCCACGAAGTGCCGCACCACATGGGTGACTTGATGGTCTTGCGCGCCGGGGCTTCCAACAAGCGCGTGGCGCTGGTCAAGGTGTCATTGGCGGGAGCGGTGACAACCCTGGGCGGCCTGCTCGGTTTCTGGCTGGTGGCCCAGCTGGAGAACGCTTTGCCTTATTTTCTGGTTGTGGCTTCGGCCAGCTTTATGTATGTCGCTTTGGCGGATTTGATTCCGCAGCTGCAAAAGCGGCTCAGCGCCGCACAGACGGCAGCCCAAATCGCCTGGTTGCTTGCCGGCGTCGGTTTGGTGACGGTGGTCAGCGCAATGGCGCACCGCGGACAGTGACCGGACATTGCCCCATGCTTGTGTTGTTGCGTCTGTTCGTGGTGACTGCCGGCGCTGTGGCTTTGACCGCCTGCAGCCTGACCATGCCCGCGCCGTCGGTCAATGCTCCAACCCCGGTCGACTGGAACGCGCCGCTGCCGCACGGGGGCAGCTTGACCGATTTGCGGGAGTGGTGGAAGGCACAGAATGACCCCATTCTTGTGGCCTTGATTGACGACGCCCAAGCCTTAAGCCCCAGCGTTGCAGTAGCCCTGAACCGGGTGGAGACGGCCCGCGCCAACGAAGCATCGGCCCAAGCGGCTCTGTTGCCGGGCGTCAGCGCCAGCGTATCGTCGGGGCGTTCGGTTTCCCTGCCTGCGACTCCGGCTGCCACCAGCACGGCCGTGGCATTGCAAACCAGCTGGGAAATCGATGTCTTTGGCGCGGCGCGGGTTGCCCGCAAGGCACTGGCTGGCCAAACGCTGGGTAACCAGGCGCTGTGGCATGACGCGCGGGTCTCGGTTGCGGCAGAAGTAGCGAATACCTATTACGCGCTGGCGCATTGCTGGAAAGCGCACGCCCTGGCCGAGCAGGACCTGGCGTCCCGCGTGCGCAGCCGCGACATCAGCGCCCGCAGTCTGCAAGCCGGTATGTTGGCGCCTGCCGCGTATGCGCAGATACAGGCCGAGGTGGCACAAAGCCAATTGCGCGTGATCCAGCAGAGCACCCAGTGTGATGTGCACACCAAGGCGCTGGTCGCTCTCAGCGGTGAAGACGAAGCGCTGGTCCGCAACGTGATGCGCAGTGTGGTACTGCCGGACGATCTGACCGGTTTTGTTGTGACCCGGATACCGGCGCAGGCGCTGGTGCAGCGGCCCGATGTATTCGCGGCCGAGCATGATGTGGCCTTGGCCAGCGCCCAAATCGGTCGCGCCAAAGCGCGGCGCTGGCCCGGGCTGAGCCTGGGCGGCTCCATCGGCGCGTTGCGCTATGGGACTGCGGGTGTGGATACTGACCTCACCACCTGGTCGTTTGGTCCTTTGGCGCTGACGTTGCCGGTATTTGACGCAGGACAGCGGGCCGCCATGGTCGATGCTGCCGGTGCCGATTACCTGGCGGCTGTGACCAGCTACCGCGCCAAAGTGCGCCAGGCGGTGCGGGAAGTCGAAGAGGCGCTGGTGACTTTGGACAGCGCAATCCAACGTGAGACCGACACACGCGCCGTACGCGACGCGCGGGAACAAAATCTGGTGGCGGCGCAAAACCGCGAGCGTAGCGGCCTGGCCAGCACCCTGGAGGTCGAGGAAGCGCGCCGCGCCGTTTTGGCGGCGCAGGCTGATGTGTTGGCCTTGCAGTTGGAGCGCAAACGCGCTTGGGTCGCCTTGTACCGTGCTGCCGGTGGCGGCTGGGAGCGCCCCGCGTCCGATCCCGCTTCCACGCCATGACGCTATTTGATGAAAGCTTTCTGATGCCATTTACCCGCCGCATGTCTTTGAAGTTCTACGCCTTGGCCGCGCTGGTGGCGCTGGCTTTGGCGGCTGCGGGGTGGTATGCCTTGCGCCCCGGCAGCGGTGCCCAAGCACCGGTTGGGGAGGTGTCTTCCGCGCCAGAGAATCCTGTCGCGCGCGCTCCCACGGCGGCTGGCGCTGGGGCTGCCAAAGCGGCTTTGACCGTGAGCACCGTGCCCGCCAAGCCGGTCGACCTGGCCTTGAATTTCTCAGCCAATGGGGGCGTGTATGCATGGCAGGAAGCCGGCGTGGGCGCCGAAGTCCAAGGTTTGCGGGTGAGTGATGTGCGGGTAGATGTGGGCCAATTTGTCCAGCGCGGGCAGGTGCTGGCGACCTTTGCTGCGGATGGTGTGCTGGCCGATGTGGCGGTTGCGCGTGCTGGGGTGGCCGAGGCGCAGGCCAATGCCGCCGAGGCCCAAGCGAACGCCGACCGCGCCCGCAGCCTGCAAAACTCCGGCGCCTTGAGCAACCAGCAGATCCAGCAGATGTTGACGGTCGAGCAATCGGCACGGGCCCGGCTGGAATCGGCCAAGGCGGCCCTGGATGCCCAGCAGGTGCGCCTGCGCCACACCCAGGTGTTGGCACCTGACAGTGGCACCATTGTTCAACGCAACGTCGCCGTGGGCGCCGTGGCGGGACCGGGCGATTTATTCCGTCTGATCCGTCAAGGTCGGCTGGAGTGGCGCGCAGAAGTCACCTCCAGCGAGCTGGCGCGCGTGCAGCCGGGCACCGAGGTGCTGGTCAGTGCGCCGGGTGGGGCGGTGGCGCGCGGGCGGGTGCGCATGGTGGGCCCCACGGTGGACACGCAAACCCGGGCTGGCCTGGTTTATGTCGATTTGCTAGGCATGCGCGAGGGGGAGAAGCTGGCGCTGGGCGCTGCTTTCAAGCCCGGCATGTTTGCCAAGGGCGATTTTCTTTTCGGCAACTCCAGCGCGTTGACCATACCGCAACAGGCCGTTGTGGTGCGTGACGGCTTTAGCTTCTGCTTCGTCGTGGGGTCGGACGGCCGTGTGGCCCAGCGCAAGATCAACGTAGGACGTCGCAGCAGCGCGCAGGATGGCGGCGTTGTGGAGGTACTCAACGGCTTGGAGTCGGGTGCCCAGGTGGTCGCCAACGGCGCCGGGTTTTTGAATGATGGTGACCTGGTCAAAGTGGTTCAGTCCACCGTGGCACCATGAAGGTTTCGGCGTGAACTTCTCCTCGCTGTCGATCAAGCATCCGATCCCGGCGATCATGCTGTTCGCCTTGCTCAGCCTGGCGGGCTTGCTGGCGTTCAAGGGCAATGTGGTGCAGGATTTCCCTGATATTGAATTGCCGATGGTGACGGTCAGCGCCAGCCTGCCCGGCGCGGCTCCGGCGCAGCTCGAAACCGAGGTGGCCCGTAAGATTGAAGACGCGGTCGCGACGCTGGCCGGCGTGAAAAATGTCTACACGACGGTACTCGACGGTAACGTGACGACCACCGTCGAATTTGTTCTCGAAAAATCCATTCCCGAAGCGGTCAACGATGTGCGCGACGCGGTGGCTGGTGTGCGTGCCGACCTGCCCGGTGAGATGCGCGACCCCACCGTTTCCAAAGCATCGACGGCCGGGCGCGTGGTGTTGACCTACACCGCACAGCCCGCTGCCGGTGCGTCCTGGGATTCCGAGGCCATCAGCTGGTTTGTAGACAACACCGTGTCCAAGCGCCTGCGTGCGGTGCGCGGCGTGGGTGCGGTCAAACGGGTTGGCGGTGTCAGCCGCGAAGTGCGTGTGGAATTGCGCCCGGACCAGATGGCGGCCTTGCGGGTATCGGCCGTAGACATATCGCGCCGGCTGAAATCGGTCCAGCAGGACGCGCCCGGTGGCCGTGGTGATGTGGGCGGTGCCGAGCAGTCGGTGCGTACCCTTGCCACCGTGCGCACTGCCGGGGATCTGGCGGCCCTGGATGTGCCCTTGGCGGATGGGCGCAGCGTGCGCCTGGGTGAGGTCGCCAGCGTGATGGACACGGTCAGCGAACCGCGCTCGCTGGCCACTATGAACGGCAAAACGGTTGTCGGTTTTGAAGTGTTTCGTACCAAAGGGGCTGGTGAGTTGGAGGTCGCGCGGGGCGTTCGTGCCGCTGTGGCCGAGATGCAGGCCGCCCATCCACAGGTGCTGCTCACACAGGTCATTGACAACGCCCACCCGGTGCAGGAGAACTTTGAGGGTTCGATGGATTTGCTATACGAAGGCGCCGGGCTGGCGGTGCTGGTGGTTCTGGTGTTTTTGCGCAACTGGCGTGCCACTCTGGTGGCTTGTGCGGCCTTGCCCTTGTCAGTGATTCCGACGTTTTTGGGCTTGCACTATTTTGGCTACACGCTCAACACCGTGACCTTGTTGTCGCTGGCGCTGGTGGTGGGGGTGCTGGTCGATGACGCGATTGTCGAAATTGAAAATATCGAGCGCCATCTGCACATGGGCAAGTCGCCGTATCAGGCGGCTATGGAAGCGGCCGAGGAAATCGGCATGGCCGTAATTGCCACCACCTTTGCCCTGGTGGCTGTGTTTTTGCCTACGGCTTTTATGGGTGGCGTGCCAGGATTGTTCTTCAAGCAATTTGGTTGGACGGCGGTGCTCGCTATCCTGGCTTCGCTCTTGGTGGCGCGTCTGCTCACGCCCATGATGGCTGCCTATCTGTTGAAACCGCATGCCCCCCGCGCCGATGGGCAAACTGACGCGCCGGATGGTTGGGTAATGCGTACCTATCTGGGTGTGATGCGATGGTGTTTGCGCCATCGGCTGGTGACCGCGATCGGGGCTGGCCTGTTCTTTGTCGGCTCGATTTCCCTGGTGCCGCTGTTGCCCACGGGTTTTGTGCCTGCGGCGGATCGTAACCAGACCCAGGTGACTATTGAGTTGCCCCCTGGCAGCACGCTGGCTGAGACCGCGCGGGCCACCGAGGCGGCACGCAGATTGATTATGGAAGTTCCACATACGGTGGCCGTGTTTGCCTCGGTGGGTGGTGGCTCCAGCGGCGATGCGTTTGCACCGGGTGCTGCGGCTGAAGCGCGGCGCGCCGTGCTGACTATCACCACCGTTCCCCGGCAGCAGCGCCCCGAGAAGATGACCGACATCGACACGGCTTTGCGCGCCCGGTTGGTGCAGCTGCCCGGTGTACGCGTCAACGTGGGCCCGCCCGATACGGGCGTGAAGATGCAGCTGGTGCTCAAAAGCGAAGATCCCGTGGCTTTGACTGCCGCCGCGCAGCAGGCCGAGCGTGAATTGCGCACCATTCCCGGCGTGGGTAATGTGAGTTCGAGCGCATCGCTGGTGCGCCCGGAAATCATTGTGCGTCCCGATGTGGCGCGCGCGGCTGATCTCGGAGTGACGGCGCAGGCCATTGCCGAGACCGTGCGCGTGGCCACCGCCGGTGATTACGACACCGCGTTGTCCAAACTCAACCTCGCGCAACGCCAGGTGCCGATTCTGGTCAAGCTGCCCAATGCGGTGCGCGCCGACCTGGCGGCTTTGGAGCGGTTGACCGTGCCGGGCAAAAACGGCCCGGTGCTGCTGGGTAGCGTAGCCAGCCTCAGCATGGAGAGTGGCCCGGCGCAAATCGGGCGTCTGAACCGCAGCCGCAACGTCACGCTGGACGTCGAGCTGGGTCGCCGCACGTTGGGCGAGGTCAATACCGAGGCACGGCAATTGCCCAGTCTGAAAAACCTGCCACCCGGGGTGTCGATTGCGGAGTTGGGCGACGCGCAGGAAATGCAGGCTTTGTTTGCCAGCTTCGGCATCGCCATGCTCATTGGTGTCTTGTGTATTTACGGCGTATTGGTCTTGCTGTTCAACGATTTCATGCAGCCCGTGACGATTCTGGCGGCACTGCCGCTGAGCATTGGCGGGGCTTTTATCTTGATGCTGCTCACGGGGAAGGCCTTGTCTATGCCGACCATGATCGGCTTGATCATGCTCATGGGCATCGTTACCAAAAATTCGATCTTGCTGGTGGATTACGCCATCCTGGCGCGCCGCGCCGGTATGCAACGTTTTGAGGCCTTGGTAGATGCCTGCCACAAGCGCAGCCGCCCCATTGTGATGACCACGATTGCCATGGGTGCGGGCATGATGCCGCTGGCTTTGGGTTGGGGTGCAGACCCGAGTTTTCGCTCGCCGATGGCAGTGGCGGTGATTGGCGGCTTGGTGACATCCACCTTGTTGAGCTTGCTCGTGGTGCCCGCCGTGTTCACCTACATTGACGATGCGCAAAAGCTTTTCGGAAAGCTTGTCGTATGGTTGCGCCGGAGATAGGCGGCTAGATCGCGTAAGCGATCTAGCCCTTGGCCACCGGCCGCTGCGGATCACTGCACCATTCACTCCAACTGCCCGCAAACAGTGCACTGTTCCCCAGCCCGGCGACTTGCATCGCCAGAATATTCGGAATGGCGCTGACGCCGGAGCCGCAGTGGTGCACCACGGTGGCTGCTTTGCGGTCTCCGAGCAGTGCAGCAAACTCGGCGCGCAGCATTTCAGCCGGCTTGAGCAAACCATCCTCACCGATGTTCTGGTTGTAGGACCGGTTCAACGCTCCGGGTAGGTGGCCGGCCACCGGATCAAAGGGCTCGACTTCGCCGCGAAAACGCGCGGGGGCGCGGGCGTCCAGCACGGTTTGGGTCGCGCGTCCCAACTGGGCTTGCACCATAGCGGCATCCACAAAATCCAGGAGCGGGGCGTGAACCACACAGTGTGACGCCGCGCGCGCCCTTGACGCGCCGGACTCCACCGCACCGCCAGCGGCCAGCCAGGCCTGCCAACCTCCGTCGAGCACCGCGACCGCCTCATGGCCCAGCCATTTCAGCATCCACCACAGCCGCCCGCAATAGTTCATGCCGTGGCGGTCATAGACCACGGCCTGCATGCCGTTATGAAAGCCGATCTGGCCGAGCCACTGGGCAAATGCTTCCCGCTTCGGCAGCGGATGGCGTCCCCCATTGACAGCGCAGTCCGCGAACCGCGGGCCGTGCGTGCTCAGGTCCTCGTTGAGGTCGGCGAAGACGGCGTCGGCGATATGGCTGTCGTTAAACAGTGCGCGCCCGGCGGCGGGCTGCGCCAGATCAAAGCTGCAATCAAACACCATCAGCGGCGCGCCGCTGGTTTGCAGTGCGCGCAGTTGGGTAACGCTGATCAGGGTGGTGAAGGGCGGGTGGTTGGCGGACATCGAAGGCTCCGGGCGTGCGGGTTAACAGACGCGCACTTTAGTGCGCTTCGGCGGGGGTATCCGGTAAGGCCCGGGTGCGCAGGTAGGTGGCAATCAGCCCGCTGGCCACAATCACCGCCATACCAGCCCACCCCAATGGCTCGATTGTTTCGTCCATGAGCAGCACGCCGAACAGGGCCGCAAACACAATGCCCGAATACTGCATGCTGGCAACTACCAGCGTCGCGCCTTTGCGGTAGGCCCGTGTCATGGCTAGTTGGCCCAGCGAAGCGAGTACGCCAATGGGAATGATCCAGGCGGCCTCCTGCCAGCGCAGTTGCATCCAATCGGTGTGTTTGCCCAGAGGGAGGCTGAGCGCCCCCACCGCAATGGTGCCCAGTGAAAAATAAAACACGGTACGTGCCTCCGGCTCGCCGGCTTTGCCCAGCGCGGTCACCTGCATGTAAGCGAGTGCGGCACTGATGCCCGATAGCAAGCCAACGACTCCGGCGAATAGCTGGTCTTTTTCAATGGTGGGGTGCAGTGTCATCACCACGCCGGCAAATCCCATGAGCACTGTGGCCAGGAGTGCGCCTTGTTTTTCCTGCCCGCCGTAGAGCAGAGAGCCGCCAACGATAAAGGCGGCAACCCAGACACCGCTCATGTAATTCAGCGTCATGGCGGTTGCCACCGGCAGATGTCCGATGGCGTAGAACCAGGCCCCCAAGGATGTTGCGCCGATGATGCTGCGGGTGAGGTGCATCATTGGCACGGGAGTGCGCCATGGCGTGCCCCTCACCCGTAAGACCACTGCCATAAATGCCAGACTGACCAGCCCGCGGAAAAATACCAATTCAAAGGTACTGAAACTGGCGGAGGCAAACTTGACACACACCGCCATGCCGGCAAACAAGAATGCCGCCAACACCATCCATAAAGCTTGCATTCCGGTGGGCGGTCCTGTTTACGTGAGGGCGCTGGCCATGGCCTTGCGGTACCAGTCGTGGAAGTGCTGCATGCCATCTTCCATGGGGCTTTGGTAAGGGCCGACTTCGTTATCACCGCGCGCCAGCAGCGCGGCGCGACCAGCATCCATGCGTTCGGCGATCTCATCGTCTTCGATGCAGGTTTCCATGTACGCGGCGCGCTGCGCTTCGACAAAGTCACGCTCGAAAGCCGCGATTTCTTCGGGGTAATAAAACTCCACCATATTCATGGTTTGATTCACGCCGATAGGGTGCAAGGTAGACACGGTCAGCACATGCGGGTACCACTCGACCATGATGTGCGGGTAATAGGTGAGCCAGATGGCGCCGTACTTAGGGGGCTCACCACGGCGGTAGTTCAGCAGTTGCTGGTGCCAGCGCTCGTAGACCGGGCTGCCCGCTTTGCCCAGGCGGTTGGCTACGCCCACGGTCTGCACAGAGTAGGAGGGTTTGAACTCCCAGCGCAAATCCTCGCAGGTGACAAAGTTGCCAAGCCCAGGGTGGAAGGGCCCTACGTGGTAATCCTCCAAATACACCTCGATAAAGGTTTTCCAGTTGTAGTTGCAGTGGTGCATTTCAACGTGGTCCAGCACATAGCCACTGAAATCGAGTTCGGCACGTGGGCCCAAGCCGGCCATATCGGCGGCCACATCACGGCCCTTGCCTTCAAAAAGCAGACCATTCCACTCTTGCAGCGGATAGTTGTTCAGATTCAGGCAGGGGTCTGTCGCAAAGTGGGGGGCTCCGATGAGTTGGCCGCTGGGGCGCTGGGCGTTTACGCCGCTGTAGGTCCAACGGTGTAGCGGGCACACGATGTTGCCACCCGCAGAGGCCGCGCCCTGGCCCAGCAGCGATCCACGGCCCTTGAGCATCAGGGCCTGGCGGTGGCGGCAGACATTGGATATGAGCTCGACGCCATTGCCGTTTCGCACCAGAGCCCGTCCGCCCTGCTCCTGAGGCAAAGCGTAATAGTCTCCCACTTCAGGCACGCTCAATACGTGGCCCACATAGCGTGGCCCGCCCTGGAATATCTGCTCCATCTCGCGCGCGTAGAGCGCAGCATCGAAATAGCTGGATACCGGAAGTTGGCTGTGCGACTGCTGCAGCTGAAGACTTAAATCAGACATGGTGGACCTGACCTAAAGACTCCCCACAGGGGGATAGCCCTGGCGGGCTGTGGGACGGAGCCGATGCGGCAATACCAGCCGGACGGAGCGAAGGGCGCGATTGTACGCCCCGGCTTCTGCCGGGGGCGCACCGTAAAATGTCTCTGCCGATTGCTGGCGTCCGTGCCCAGCAAGCAGCCCATCATATTTTTCATCTGCCCATGCCTAAACCCAGCACCGCAGCGCCCCCTTCGGGTGTCGCTGCACCGGCCAACTACGAAGTGGCGTTGCAAGAACTCGAAGCCTTGATTGCTCGCATGGATGCTGGCGATTTGCCGCTCGACGAGTTGCTGGTGAGCTACCAGCGCGGTGCCGCGTTGCTGCAGTTCTGCCGTGACAAATTACAGGCGATCGAAGACCAGGTCAAAGTGCTGGAAGACGGCGTTCTCAAGCCTTGGAAAACGCCCTGATGTCCGGCAGCACCGGGTTTTCTTTTGCGCCTTGGATGGCGGATGCGCTCAGCCAGGTAGAGCAGGCCTTGGAGCGCTGGGTGGTCGCCCCGCAGATCGTGCAGCTGGCTCCTGACTTGCCGCGTGCCATGCGCTACGCCGTGCTGGATGGTGGCAAGCGCCTTCGCCCTTTGTTGGTTTTGGCGGCCCATGAGGCGTGTTCCACCGAGACGGGCGCGTCAACGCACAGTGCGCAGGCGGCATTACGGGCGGCCTGCGCGGTCGAACTCATTCACGCCTATTCCCTGGTGCACGACGACATGCCCTGCATGGACAACGATGTTTTGCGTCGTGGCAAACCGACGGTGCATGTGGAGTTCGGCCAGGCCACGGCCTTGTTGGCCGGTGACGCCTTGCAAGCCCTGGCTTTTGAATTGCTGACCCCGCAAGACGGCGAGGTCGATTCCTTGACGCAAGCCCGTTTGTGCGCCGCGTTGGCGCGCGCGGCAGGCCACGGCGGTATGGCCGGTGGCCAGGCGATTGATTTGGCGCATGTGGGGCGTAGCCTGAAGCGTGCTGAGTTGCAGCGCATGCACGAGCTCAAAACCGGCGCGCTGCTCCAATGCAGCGTGGTGATGGGCGCCTTGTGCGGCGCGGCCGATGCACAAGCGCTCAGCGGCCTGAGCGCCTATGGTGCGGCACTCGGTCTGGCCTTCCAGGTGGTAGACGACGTGCTGGATGTGACCGCCGATTCGGCCACGCTGGGTAAGACTGCCGGCAAAGACGCAGATGCCAACAAGCCAACCTACGTCAGCACCATGGGTCTGGAGGCCAGTCAACGCTATGCCCATGCGCTGTTGGCGCAGGCGGAAAAAGCGCTGCGCGACAGCGGCCTGCGCGAGACCCGCGCTTTGCAGGCTCTGGCCCGCATGGTGGTTGAACGCGCGCACTGAACCTACCCCAGGAATTTATGCAAACCCATCCCGCAGGCCCCCGTTTGGTTGACATCGATTCACCCGCCACCCTGCGCAGCTACCCGCGCCATGCTTTGCCGGCGCTGGCTGTCGAGCTGCGCGACTATCTCTTGCACAGCGTAGCCTCCACTGGTGGGCATCTGAGTTCCAACCTGGGCACGGTAGAGCTCACGCTGGCGCTGCATTACGTCTTCAACACCCCGCAAGACCGCATCGTATGGGACGTGGGGCATCAGACCTACCCACACAAAATCATCACGGGGCGGCGCGATCGCATGGCGACCCTGCGCCAGTTGGGCGGCTTGAGCGGTTTCCCGCAGCGCGCAGAAAGTGACTTCGATGCTTTTGGTACCGCCCACTCCAGCACTTCCATCTCTGCAGCCTTGGGGATGGCAATGGCCGCGCGCATCAAGGGCGAAGACTTCCATTCGATTGCTGTCATCGGTGATGGGGCGCTCACCGCCGGTATGGCGTTTGAGGCGCTCAACAATGCCGGTGTGCAAGACTGCAAGCTGCTGGTCATCTTGAACGACAACGACATGAGCATCAGCCCGCCGGTAGGCGCGCTCAACCGCTACCTCGCGCAGCTCATGAGCGGTCAGTTTTACGCCCAGGCCAAGAGCGTTGGAAAGGGCCTGCTCAAGGGCGCGCCGCCCCTGTTCGAGCTGGCCAAGCGCATCGAAGAGCAGGCCAAGGGCATGCTGGTGCCGGCTACGCTGTTTGAGAAGTTCGGCTTCAACTACATCGGCCCCATCGATGGTCACGACCTCGATTCACTGATCCCCACACTAGAGAACATCAAGCACCTCAGCGGTCCGCAGTTTTTGCACGTAGTCACCAAAAAAGGCAAGGGCTATGAGCGGGCCGAGGACGACCCGGTCGCCTACCACGGCCCCGGCAAGTTTGATCCGGCGGTGGGTTTGCAAAAACCGGCGGCTGCGCCCAAAACCACATTCACGCAGGTCTTCGGTAGCTGGTTGTGCGATATGGCGGCGCAGGATGATCGCCTCGTGGGCATCACACCTGCCATGCGCGAAGGCTCGGGCATGGTCGAGTTCGAGCGGCGCTTTCCGCAGCGTTATTTCGACGTCGGTATTGCCGAGCAGCATGCTGTGACGTTTGCTGCGGGCTTGGCCTGTGAGGGCCTGAAACCCGTGGTGGCGATTTACTCCACCTTTTTGCAACGCGCCTACGACCAGATGATCCATGACGTGGCGATCCAGAATCTGCCTGTGGTGTTTGCGTTGGACCGCGCCGGCCTGGTCGGCGCAGACGGTGCCACCCACGCGGGTGCTTATGACATTCCGTTCATCCGCTGCATTCCGAACATGAGCCTGGCCTGTCCGGCCGACGAAAACGAGTGCCGCCAGTTGCTCAGCACGGCGTTCGCGCAAAACCACCCCGTGGCGGTGCGCTACCCGCGTGGCGCAGGCGCGGGTGTTGCGGTCACCGATGGCTTGGAGGGCTTGCCCTTTGGCAAGGGCGACATCCGCATGCAGGGCCAGCGCATTGCCATTCTGGCCTTCGGCACTTTGCTGCAACCTGCGCTCACGGTGGGGCAGGAGCTGGGCGTGACCGTGGTGAACATGCGCTGGGTCAAGCCCCTGGACACCGAACTGTTGTTACAGCTCGCCCGCAGCCATGAGGCGCTGGTAACTTTGGAGGAGGGCGCCATCATGGGCGGTGCCGGCAGCGCGGTTATGGAAGCGCTGCAAGCCGCCGGCCTGAACCTGCCTGTTTTGCAGCTGGGCTTGCCCGATGTGTTTATCGACCACGGCGACCCGGGCAAGCTGCTGGCAGCGCAGGGGCTGGATGCGGCGGGCATTCGGAAGTCCGTAAGAGCCCGATTTCCTGCATCGGTTTAGCGGCGATTTCAGGGGAAAACCCCTGCCCCTCTGCGTAAATCCCTTCCTACAATGATTGTGCCGTCGCGTGTTGCGCCGAGTGGGTGCGGATGTGACGATGCGCGGTTTTCAACACCACAGGAGCAATGTATGGATCGTCGTTCGCTTATCAGAAAAGCTGGCCTGGCCGGTGTGCTGGCGGCAGGGGTTGCCCCCGCTGTCCATGCGCAGGCCACTTTGCGCTGGCGCTGTGCCTCCAGTTTCCCTAAGTCGCTGGACACTTTGTTTGGCGTGTGCGATGTGTTCGCCAAAAAGGTGGGCGAGCTCTCCGGAGGCAAGTTCACCATCAGTACCCATGCGGCTGGCGAGTTGATGCCGGCTTTTGGTGTACTGGACGGCGTGTCCAACGGCACCATTGAGATGGCCAACACGGCTTCTTACTATTTCTTCGGCAAAGACCCGACGTATGCGCTCGATTGCGCGATCCCTTTTGGCCTGAACAGCCGTCAGATGACGGCCTGGATGTACGAGGGCAACGGCCTGAAACTTCTGCGTGAACATTTTGGCAAAGTCGGTATCGTCAACTTCCCCATGGGTAACACCGGTGTTCAAATGGGTGGCTGGTACCGCAAGGAAGTGAACTCGGTTGCTGATCTCAAGGGTCTGAAGTTCCGCTGCGGTGGATTTGCTGGTCGTGTGCTCGAACGCCTGGGCGTGATTCCGCAGAACATTCCCGGTGGCGAGATTTACCAGGCCCTGGAAAAAGGCACGATTGATGCAGCTGAGTGGGTGGGTCCTTACGATGACCTCAAGCTCGGATTGAACAAGGTGGCCCAGCACTATTACTACCCCGGCTTCTGGGAAGTGGGTCCGCAGTTGTCTTTGTACGTCAATCAAAAAGCGTTCGAAGGTTTGTCCTCGGAGTACAAATCTATCGTTGAGTGCGCCGCAGCATTCGCCCACACCGATATGCAGGCCAAGTACGACGCGCGCAATATGCCGGCACTCAAAACGCTGCTGGGCCAGGGCGCCAAACTGCATGCCTTCCCCAAGGACGTGATGAATGCGGCATTCAAGTCGGCCATGGAGGTTTATGCCGAACTCAACGATACCAATCCGGCATGGAAAAAAATCTATACCGACTACGCTGCTTTCCGCAAAGAAAGCAATTTGTGGTTCAGCCTGGCAGAGGCGTCCATGGACGATTTCATGCAGGCACAAAAATTCTGATGCGTGGATGTGAGTGCGTAAAAAACCCCGCCTTGGCGGGGTTTTTTACGCCTGGATCAGGGCTTTTTGTCCTTGTCGTCTTGCATGGATTCCAGCATGCGCTTCATAGGGTCTTCTTTTTCGTCCGTCGTGCTCGCCTTCTCATCCGACTTCTGTTGTGAATCCGCCTGCAGTTGCTGCATCACGGTATCTGCGTCCACCGTCGGATCTTTAGTCAGTCCGCTGGACACTAAGCCCGGGAAAGCAATGATCAGCCCCACCATCAGAATCTGGATCAATACAAAGGGCACGGCACCCCAGTAAATCTCTTCAATGGTGACCCGCTTGATCGGCTGTTTGGTGACCTTGTCCACATAGTCCTCATTAGGCGCAACGCTGCGCAAGTAAAACAGCGCGAAACCGAAGGGTGGGTGCATGAACGAGGTCTGCATATTCACCGCCAGCAGCACGCCGAACCACACCAGATCGATGCCCAGCTTCTCGGCCACGGGCCCGATCAGCGGGATGATGATGAACGCTAACTCAAAGAAGTCCAGGAAGAAGGCCAACACGAAAACCAGGATGTTGACCACAATCAAAAAGCCCAGTTGCCCGCCCGGCAGGCTGGAGAGCAAGTTCTCCACCCATTTCGGTCCGTCCACCCCCTGAAACGCCAAGCTGAACACGGTGGCACCCATGAGAATAAAGAGCACGAAGCAGGACAGCTTCATGGTCGAGTCCATGGCCTGGCGGATCAACTTCAAGTCGATGCGTCCACGTGACAGCGCCATCGCCAGCGCACCCACAGCGCCCATCGCACCGCCCTCGGTGGGGGTCGCAATACCCAGAAAAATCGTGCCCAGCACCAGAAAGATCAGCCCCAGCGGCGGAATCATCACAAAGGTCACGCGCTCAGCCATGTTGGACAGCAGGCCCATGCCGGTCACACGGTTGATGACCGCCGCCACAAAAGCAATCGCCACGCCGACACACATGGATGTCACGATCAACTCGTCCAGCGCCGTGCCGTCCGGGCGCCATTTCGCAAAGGCAATGGCCGCGCCAGTGGACACGATCACCAGCAACAGCAGTGAGCGCAGTCCGGATGATCCGTCGGCTTCACGGATGGTGCGCGCCTCCAGGGGCAAGGCGGGGACCGCTGCCGGGCGGATGAAGCTGAGCAGCAGGATGTAGCCGATGTACAAGCCGGTGAGCACAAAGCCGGGAATGAAAGCGCCCTTGTACAAATCGCCTACGCTTTTGCCGAGTTGGTCGGCCAGGACGATCAACACCAGTGAGGGCGGAATGATTTGCGCCAGCGTCCCCGAGGCCGCAATCACACCACTGGCTACGCGCCTGTCGTAGCCATAACGCAGCATGATGGGCAGCGAGATCAAGCCCATGGAAATCACCGATGCCGCCACCACGCCGGTGGTTGCTGCCAGCATCGCGCCCACCAGAATCACCGCATAGGCCAGGCCGCCACGGATGGGACCGAAGAGCTGTCCGATGGTGTCCAGCAAATCTTCGGCCATGCCCGAGCGCTCCAGTATCAGCCCCATGAAGGTGAAGAACGGAATGGCCAGCAGCGTGTCGTTTTGCATGATGCCAAACATCCGCAGCGGCAGGCTTTGTAAAAAAGCCGGCTGAATCACGCCCAGCTCCACCGCCACCAGACCAAACAGCAGTCCGCAGGCGGCCAGCGAGAAGGTCACCGCGTAGCCGAACATCAAAAAGATGATCAGCGAGGCGAACATGATGGGCGCCATATTGGCGATCAAAAATTCGTTCATGGCCGTGCTCCCATCTGGGCGGCGTCACGCGCGGCCACCTCTTTTTGCAGCAGGAACTCCGCAAGCTCTTCCTCGGGCGTTTTGCTGCCTTGTTTTTTGGTGGGATCAGGAATCAGGCCTTGCAGAAAGGCGATGCGCTTGATCAGCTCGGAGACTGCCTGGATACCCAGCAACAACAAGCCTGCGGGCAGCAAAGCAAATACCGGCCAGCGGATCAGCCCGCCTGCGTTGGACGACACCTCTTGCGTGACATAGGCATTGATCACCAGTGGCATCGCCAGCTTGATGATCACGATCACGAAGGGGAACAAAAACACGCAGATGCCGACGATGTCTATCCACACCTGCGTGCGTTTGGAAAAACGCCCGGAAATCACGTCAATTTTCACGTGCTCCTGGCGCATCAGCGTGTAGCCTGATGCCAGCAAGAAGGTCGCAGCGAACAGGTACCATTGGATTTCCAGAAACCCGTTGGAGCTCATATTGAAGGCCTTGCGCACCACTGCGTTGGCGGCGCTGATCAGCACTGCAAACAGCAACAGCCAGGCCACCCAGCGGCCCACCCATTCGCTCAAGGTATCGATTTTTTTGGACAGAGACAGGAGTGCTTGCATGGTCGGGTCCAGCGTGAGGGAACAGGCCCGAGGTTAAACCCGAAATCCGCTCCTTCGTATCTACGCCAGGCAACAAGGGCTAGGGAAAACACCGACTTGCGCGCGCCTATCCCGACGGTAACCCGATCTGCAACAGGTATACGGCAGCTCCGCCCAAATAGCCCAGCAAAGCCAGCAGGCTGATTTTGCGGGCATACCACATGAAGTCGATTCGCTCCAGGCCCATGGCGGCCACGCCAGCGGCAGATCCAATAATCAAGATAGAGCCCCCGGTACCCGCGCAATACGCCATGAACTCCCACAAGAAGCTGTCGGTCGGATACTTGGCGAGGTCGTACATGCCCATGCTGGCCGCCACCAACGGCACGTTGTCCACCACCGCGCTGGCCAGGCCGATCAGGATGACGATCAGGTCCAAGCGCCCCACGGTCTGATCCAGCCAGGCGGCCAGCGCGGGCAGGATGTTGCTGTGTTCCAGCACCGCCACCGCCAGCAAGATGCCCACGAAAAAAACAATGGACGCCATGTCGATGCGCGCCAGTGCACTGACCAGCGTCAGGTGCTGCTTATCCTCATCGGCTTTGTGTTTGTGCATCAGATCGCCCACCATCCACAGCACGCCCAACCCCAACAAAATGCCCAGGAACGGCGGCAAATGCGTCAGCGCCTTGAACACCGGCACCAGCACCAGCACGCCTAGGCCCAAAACCAGCATGGTCAGCCGCTCTGCTGGGGTGGTGGGCAGGCTACCGCTATCGGATGCGCGGTTGGGCGAGACCACCGGTCGCGCGCCCAGGCGCCACGCCACCACCGCGAGCGGCACCAGCAAATTGGCGATGGACGCCAGAAAAACCCCTTGCACGATGGCCAGCGAGGTGACCTGGCCGCCAATCCATAGCATGGTGGTGGTGACGTCGCCAATCGGCGTCCAGGCGCCGCCCGCGTTAGCGGCAATCACGATGATGCCGGCCATCAGCAGACGGTCCTCACGCTCGTCTAACAGGCGCTTCATGAGCGAGACCATCACGATGGCGGTGGTCAGGTTGTCCAGGATGGAGCTCAGAAAAAAGGTGACCAGACCGACCAGCCAGACCAGGCTGGATAAGCGTTGGGTACGGATGCGGGTCGTGAGCACCTCAAAACCATCATGCGCGTCCACCACTTCCACGATCGCCATGGCCCCGATCAGAAAGAACACGATTTGCGCCGTGCCGGTGAGCGATTCGGCTAGTTCGGTGTTGAGCACCTCGGCTGGTGGCCCCATCAGCGCATAAAGGGTCCAGAGCAGACCGGCACCGATCAGAGCGGTAGCCGATTTGTTGATCTGCAGCGGATGCTCCAGCACGATGACGAGATAGGTGAGGACGAAGAGCAGGGCAAGCAGGCTGGTCATGGCTGCACGATACCGCATGCGCAGCACTGCCGCGCACCTCAGTCCATCAATCAGGCGTTGAACTGCAGCGCCGCCAGTCCTGCGTAGACGCCGCCTTGCGCCACCAGTTCCGCGTGCGTGCCTTGCTCCACCAGCCGCCCCCGGTCAATCACCACGATGCGGTCCGCTTTTTGCACAGTGGCCAGGCGGTGGGCAATCACCAGCGTGGTGCGGTTGCGCATCGCAGACTCCAGCGCTGCCTGCACCATGCGTTCGCTCTCGGCGTCCAGCGCGCTGGTGGCCTCGTCCAGCAGCAGCAGGGGCGGGTTCTTAAGCATGGCGCGGGCAATGGCGATACGCTGGCGCTGCCCACCCGACAGGCGTATGCCGCGCTCACCCAAAAATGTGTCGTAGCCCTGCGGCAGCTCACGGATGAAGGCGTCGGCAAACGCGGCTTGGGCAGCGGCGTGTACTTCCGCGTCGCTAGCCTGCGGCTTGCCGTAGCGGATGTTCTCCAGCGCGGTAGTGGAAAAAATCACGGGGTCCTGCGGCACGATACCCACCCGGTGGCGCAGGTCTTCCAGTGCCATGTTGCGACACGGCACGCCGTCGATCGCGATCTGCCCGGTCTGCGGGTCATACATGCGCAGCAACAGCTGGAACACCGTGGTTTTGCCCGCGCCGCTGGGACCGACGATGGCCACCGTTTGGCCGGGTTGCACGTCCAGCGTGAAATCGCTGAGCGCGTTTTGCAGGGGCCGCGAGGGGTAATGGAAGCCAATGCCCTCCATGCGCACTGCGCTACCGGCAGCGGGTAGCGCTGCGGGCGAGGGCACCGCAGGGGATTCGATGCTGGAGCGCGAATGCAGCAACTCCACCAGCCGTTCGGTCGCACCGGCTGCCCGCAACAAATCACCATAGACCTCACCCAACACGGCAAAGGCACTGGCCAGAATGATGACGTAGACCACGGTTTGGCCCAAATCGCCCGCCGTGATCGTGCCCGCCGCCACGGCCTGCGTGCCCTGGTACAAGCCCCACAGCAGCGCAGCCGATGTCGCGACGATGATGAAGGCTACCAGTGCCGCGCGGGCCATGCTGCGGCGTATCGCCGTTTCAAAAGCGCGGGTGGTGGAGTCGGCAAAGCGCGTCGATTCGCGCCGCTGGGCGTTGTAGCTTTGGACCACGGGAATCGCGTTAAGCACCTCAGCGGCAATGGCGCTGGCGTCGGCGACCCGGTCCTGGCTGGCGCGCGAGAGCCGCCGCACCCGGCGGCCAAACCAGACACTGGGTGCAATGATGGCCAGCAGCACTGCCAGCACCTGCAACATCACCAGCGGATTGGCATAAATCAGCATGCCCAAAGCGCCGATACCCATGACGAGGTTGCGCAAGCCCATGCTCAAGGACGAGCCAACCACGGTCTGCACCAACGTGGTGTCGGCCGACAGGCGCGAGAGCACCTCCCCGGTTTGGGTGGTCTCAAAAAATTCCGGGCTTTGGTCCAGCACGTGGCTGTAGACCGCATTGCGCAGGTCTGCGGTGACGCGCTCGCCCAGCCAACTGACCATATAAAAACGCCCCGCCGACAACACGCCCAGGGCCGTGGCCAGTGCAAACAGGTTGACAAAATGACCTAGCACGGTGGCGGCGTGAGCCCCAGTGCCAGCCGCCGCAATGCCGCCGTCAATCAGGCTGCGCAAGGCCAGCGGAAAGGCCAGCGTCGCAGCGGCAGTCGCCAGTAAAAAAAACAGCGCCACGGCAATGCGCATGCGGTAGGGCTTCAAAAAAGGCAGCAAACCGCCCAGCGAAGCGGGTGGCGCGGTAGCGCGGGCGGTGGCGAGAGGTGGGGGCATAGGGGATCGGTCGGGAGGGTCAATCAGCGCGGGTTCGGCACACTATGGATGCTGTCGGGCCGGCTGGCGCATGGTGATAATGGTCGCACAAACGGGGCGCAGCCCTGTACAGTGCGTGAAAAAACAGTTTGGCAAACCAAGGAGTGTTCCCCATGATTGTGGCTTCGTTTATCGGACAAAAGGGTGGCGTCGGCAAAAGTGCGCTGGCGCGGGTGTTGGCGGTGGCGGCCGCGCAGCAGGGCCAGCGTGTGCTGATCGGTGACTTTGACCTGGAGCAATTGTCTTGCGTGGAGTGGGCTGCGACCCGCATGGCGGCTGAGATCGAGCCCGAAGTCGAGGCCCGCGTCGCCAAGAGCATCAAAAAACTGCGCCGTGCGGCCGAAGAATATGACTTGCTGGTAGTGGATACGCGCGGCTTGGCCGATGAGCTGACCACCGATGTCGCGCGCGAAAGCGACGTGGTGTTCTTGCCCACCGGAACCTCGATGGACGATTTACGCCCCACGCTCGGCTTGGCCAAGCGGCTGGCCCGCCTGCGCAACACGGGCGAAAAAATCGTGCTCGTCCTGTCCAAGACCGGCCGCTCCGAGCGCCTGGTCGACAGCGCGCTGGCGCTGATTGAAGAGTCCGGTTTCTCGTGCCTGAGCGTGCACTGGCCGCAGCGCGATGGTTTCCAGGCGGATCTGGATGCCGGGCGTGCCGGTAGTGAATCCAGCAACCCGCACCTCAAGCAAGCCGCCGCAGAGATCGAAGCGGCCATGCTGGCTTGCCTTTGACCCGGGGCTAGCGCAGCGAGGGCTCACGCCCGCGCATCCCCGACCATCAGCGCCTCCACCGCGCGCAGCACCTGCGCGCTGGCGTTGTCGGCCTGACAATCCACAACTTGGCGCTGCGGCATCGCGCGCAGCCACGTGATCTGCCGCTTGGCCAGTTGCCGGGTCGCGGCAACACCCCGCTCGCGCAGGCTGTCCATTCCCCACAGACCGTCCAGTGCTTCCCAGGCTTGCCGGTAACCCACGCAGCGCATCGAGGGCAGCTCCGCATGCAAATCGCCACGGGCGCGCAGCGCGCGCACTTCATCGATAAAACCCGCCGCCAACATAGCGTCAAAACGTTGCGCAATGCGCGCGTGCAGCCAAGCCCGGTCCAGCGGCTCCAGCGATATCAGCGGTACGGTAGATCGCGCAGTTGTGGCACTGCGGGCGTGGAAGTGCGACAGCGGAAGGCCACTGGCGCGGTACACCTCCAGCGCACGCTGGATACGCTGGCTGTCTGCGGGTGCCAGGCGGGCGGCGGTTACCGGATCCACCTGCGCCAGTTCGGCATGCATTGCCGGCCAGCCTTTTTGCTGTGCCTCGGCTTCGATGGCGGCGCGCAGGGCCGGTTGCGCGGCAGGCATGGGGTCTATGCCGTCGAACAGGGCTTTGAAATACAGCATGGTCCCGCCGACCAGCAGCGGCAGGCGATTGCGCGCGGCGATTTGGCTAATCAGGGTCTGCGCGTGGTGGACAAATTCGGCTGCGCTGTACGCATGCAGCGGATCGCGGATGTTGATCAGGTGGTGCGGTACCGAGGCGAGTTCGGCGGCACCCGGTTTGGCGGTGCCGATGTCCATGCCACGGTAGACCAACGCCGAGTCCACGCTGATAATTTCTACCGGGTGCGCCCGGGCAATGGCCAGCGCGGCGGCGGTCTTACCGCTGGCGGTGGGGCCGGCCAGACAGATGTAAAGCGGGAGCGCCCCAGCGGAGCTGGACGCGGGCATCAACGCCCCCGCATGAACAGCCGGTCGAGTTCGGCCACGCTGATCTGCCGCCAGGTCGGGCGGCCGTGGTTGCACTGGTCGCTGCGCTCGGTGGCTTCCATCTGGCGCAAAAGCGCGTTCATCTCGTCGGTGTTTAAACGCCGGTTGGCGCGCACCGCGCCGTGGCAGGCCATGGTCGACAAGATCTCGTCTTGCGCGCGCTGGATCACGGTGCTGGCATCGTGTTGCGCCAGCTCCGCCAGTACGCTGCGCGCCAGTTCCACCGCATCGCCCTGCGCCAGCGTGGCGGGTACCGCGCGCACGGCCAGGGTTTTGGATGAGAACGCGGCCACATCCAGGCCCAAGGTGTTCAGCGTCTCGGCGTGGGTTTGCGCGGTGTCAATTTCCAATGGCGTGGCGGCAAATGTGGCGGGCAAGAGCAGCGGTTGGCTGGCGATGGTGGGCGCAGCGCCACCCTGCAACTGGCTTTTGAGCCGCTCGTAGACGATGCGCTCGTGCGCCGCATGCATGTCGACCACGATCAGGCCTTGCTTGTTCTCGGCCAGGATGTAGATCCCCTGCAACTGTGCCAGTGCCCGGCCCAGCGGCCAGTCCTCCGGGGGCGCTTCGGGCGCTTGCTGCCTCACAGGCAGCTCGCCAGCTTGGGGCTGCCAGAGCGCGCCGATCTCCGTGACCCGCGTGCCGGGCGGGGCGTCACGCCAAGGCGCTGCCTGTGCGCTGGTTTTCCAAGGCGGCGGCTCCGCCTCAGAAGCGCGCAAGGCCATGGGGGCCTGGGTGGAATACAGCGGTCGCGCAGCAGCCGTTTGGCCGCGCAGACCGAAGCCGTCTTGGCTGGCTGGAGCGGCCTCGTCGCTGGCTGCGCGCGGAGCAGCCAGCGCGGCCTCGACTGCGTGGCGGATGGCCTGGTGGACTTCGCGGCTGTCGCGAAAACGCACCTCGATTTTGGTGGGGTGTACGTTCACGTCCACCCGCGTTGGCTCCATGGCCAGGTACAGCGCATAGACGGGTTGGCGCTGCCCGTGCAAGACGTCTTCAAAGGCGCTGCGGGCCGCGTGGCTGAGCACCTTGTCGCGCACAAAACGGCCGTTTACATAGGCAAATTGCTGGTCGGCACGGGCCCGTGCGGCATCCGGAATGCCGACCCGGCCCCAGACCTTCAGGCGGTGGGTGTCGGCGGCGTCTGCGTCGCCGCTGGTCCACTCCACGGCGATGGAGCGCGCCAAAAAATCCGCGCCCAGCACATCGCCCAGGCGCTGGTCCAGCGCTGTTTGGGGGGCTTGCCCGTCGGCGCAGCGCCGCCATTGTTCAACCAGCTTGCCCTCGTGCCATATCGCAAAGCCCACATCCGGGCGCGCCAGCGCGTGGCGGCGCACGGCTTCGATGCAGTGGGCCAGCTCGGTGGCGTCGGTTTTGAGGAATTTGCGCCGCGCCGGGGTGCTGTAAAAGAGCTCCTTCACCTCGACCGTGGTGCCGGGTGCACGGGCGACGGGGCGTAATTCGCCGGTGCGCCCGTCCAACATGAAAGCGTCCGCATCGGCGGTGCGCGAGAGGATGGCGCAATCGGCAATCGCGTTGATGGCGGCCAGCGCCTCGCCGCGAAAACCCATGGTCGCCACGGATTCCAGGTCTTCCAGGCTGCCGATCTTGCTGGTGGCGTGGCGCTTGAAGGCAATCGGCAACTCCGCCGACGGGATGCCCACGCCGTCGTCCTCCACCGCAATCAGCCGCACGCCCCCGGCAAGCAAGCGCACCGTGATTTGGCGCGCCTGCGCATCCAGCGCGTTGTCCACCAGTTCGCGCACCACCGAGGCCGGGCGTTCGACCACTTCTCCAGCCGCAATTTGGCTGATCAGCGTGTCGGGCAGTTCACGGATGGGGCGGCGCGCGGGGGGGAAGGGCGGGGTCACCGGGTCATTTTAGGTGGCGGTGTGGGCGGGTGACACCAGGCGATGCTGGTGCAAGGCCGATGCGACGCCGGCATGACATATTGTCAAAAATCCAGCAATAAATAATTTATTTCCTAATAATTCCAATTATTGAACAATAAAATAGCGTAAAAAACGCTTTTCTCACACAATAAGCAATGAACTGGCGCGCCAAGCTGCGTAAACTGCCGGCACCCTGATATTTATCCGCCAAAGGTTTCCATGCTCCAGAACCCCGCCACCAAGTACCGCGCCTTCCCGGCCATCGATTTGCCCGACCGCCAGTGGCCCAGCCGTACGATCACCACGCCGCCCATTTGGATGAGCACCGATTTGCGCGACGGCAACCAGTCGTTGTTCGAGCCCATGAACCTGGAGCGCAAGCTGCGCATGTTCCGCAGCGTCTGCCAGATTGGTTTCAAGGAAATCGAGGTCGGCTTCCCCAGCGCTTCGCAGACCGACTTTGACTTTGTACGCAAGTTGGTCGATGACAAACTGATCCCGCAGGACGTCACCATCGAGGTCTTGACCCAGGCGCGCGAGCACCTGATCCGCCGCACTTTCGAGTCCGTGGCGGGTGCGCGGCGGGTGATCATGCATGTTTACAACGCCACCGCGCCGCTGTTTCGCGATGTGGTTTTCAACATGAGCAAGGCAGAGGTGGTGCAGCTCGCTGTGGACTCGGTCACCTTGATTAAAGAGCTGGCGCAGGCGCATCCGCAAACCGAGTGGGTTTTGCAATACAGCCCAGAGCTCTTCACATCCACCGAGCTGGAATTTGCCAAAGAGGTCTGCGACGCGGTCACGGCCGTATGGGGTGCCACGCCCACCAACAAAGTTATCCTCAATTTGCCGGCGACGGTGGAGGTGTCCACCCCCAATATTTATGCCGACCAGGTCGAGTGGATGCACCGCAACGTGGCGCGGCGCGACAGCGTCATCATCAGCCTGCACCCGCACAACGACCGGGGCACGGCCGTCGCCGCCGCAGAACTCGGCATCATGGCCGGTGCCGACCGCGTCGAAGGCTGTTTGTTCGGCAACGGCGAGCGCACCGGGAACGTGGACATCGTCACCCTGGCGCTGAACCTCTACACCCAGGGCGTGAACCCCGGCTTGGACTTCTCTGACATCAACGCCGTGGCACGCACCGTGGAGCATTGCAACCAGTTGCCCATCCACCCGCGTCACCCGTATGTGGGTGACTTGGTGTTCACCGCGTTCAGCGGCTCGCACCAGGACGCGATCAAAAAGGGCTTCTCGGCGTTGGATAAAAAAGGTCTGTGGAACGTGCCCTATTTGCCGATTGACCCGGCCGACGTGGGGCGCACTTACGACTCCATCATCCGCGTCAACAGCCAGTCGGGCAAAGGCGGCGTGGCCTACTTGATGGAAGCCGAGTTCGGCGTGGTCATGCCCCGGCGCTTGCAGGTGGAGTTCTCGGGCGAGGTGCAGGCTTACACCGACACCCACGGCGGCGAGATGACCGCGCAGGCTATCTGGGATTTGTTCGCCGCCACCTACCTCGACACCACTGTGCCGCTGCACTACGTGGAACACAACCTCACCGACCATCCTAACAACACCAGCGGCCAGGGCATCCGCCTGGTGGTGGAAGCGGGCGGCGTGCGCCACGTGCTCAAAGGCCACGGCAACGGACCTATCGACGCCGCCGTACAAGCCTTGCAAACCCTGGGCGTTCGCGTGCAGGTTCGCAACTTCGAGGAGCGCTCCACCAAAGCCAGCGAAGAAGCCGGCGATGCCCAGGCCTGCGCCTTCATGGAACTGGCGACTGTGGGCGGCGACAAGATGGAGCGCTTTGGCGTGGGGGTGGATACCAATATCGTGACCGCTTCGATCAAGGCCTTGGTGAGTGGGGTTAATCGGCTCGGAGTCAGCGTTCAGGCGCCCGCGGCGGCGCTGGCGGCTTGAGGCTGCGGATATCGACGGCCCGGGTGGCCAGGCGCTGATAATCCCGCGCCATGGACCTTCTTTTTCTGCTCGCTTTTGTCGCGGCCATTGCCGCGCAGTGGCGCAAAGCCCAGGAGCACCGCCAGCGGGTGCATTTTCTGGCGGGCTATCTGCGCAGTTACCAGATTGAAAAGCTCATGGAAACGCTGTCCACCGGCTATCTGCGGGCGCTGGGTGAGAAAGATCCGGAGCGGGCGCAAAGCGTGTGGAACACCCTGGCTTTGTCGGAAGGGCAGCTCGATGAGCAGTTCAAGCGCTTTGCCAACGAGTTGAACGGCGCAGACGAGGTGTCCAGCCGCGTCAGCCGCTTGGCCATGGACTTGCCCTTTGTGCGCCAGTGGTTTCCGTCCACCACCTTCGACCTGCGCCGCCTGATGCGCATCCACGCGCAAGGCATCTCCAGCACCCTGGGCAACGCCCGCCAACTCTCGCAACGCGACCGCGCCTACCAACTCTGCGCCGAAATGTTTTTGATGCAACACAGCTGCCACTGGTTTTGCAACGCGCGCATGGTCGCTTCCGCCCGTCTGCTGGCGCGCCACCAGACGCGCTATGACCAAGTCTTAGCGGGCGTAGGCGAAGGCACCCGCGCTGCCTACACCGCGCTGGTGGCGGGGTGGACGCCTACGCTGGGTTGAAGCGGCCTCCCGAACAGCGCTCCAACCCCGCCAAGTCACGGCGGGTTTGAACTTCTGAAAAACCGGCTTGCGCCAACAACGCACACACAGCGGGAGCCTGCTCAAAGCCATGCTCCAGCAGCAACCAGCCGCCGGGGTACAGGTGTTGCGGGGCGCTGGCGGTGATGCTGCGGATCGCGTCCAGCCCATCGGCGCCGCTGGTCAGGGCCAGCGTGGGTTCGTGGCGCAGGGCGTCCAGATGCGGGTCACCTTCGGCCACGTACGGCGGGTTGGAGACGATGGCGTGGAAAAGACCTGGAGCGCCTTGTAGCCAGTCCCCTTGGACGAAATGCACCGGCAGTTTCAGGCGTTGCGCGTTGGCCTGTGCCACGGCCAGCGCATCGGCGCTGTGGTCCAAGGCGTAAACCTCCCACAAGCGGCGTTCATGTTGCAGCGCCAGCGCGACTGCGCCGCTGCCGGTGCCCAGATCCAGCACCCGTTGCGGAGCGGGGGGCAGGGCCTGCAACGCCCAATCGACCAGGGTCTCGGTGTCGGAGCGGGGGTCCAGCACGCGTGCGTCCACCAGCAGATCCAAACCGTAAAAGGCTTTGTGCCCGGTGATGTAGGCCAACGGTTCGCCATGCAGCCGCCGTGCCAAAACAGCTTCCCATACGGCCAGCGCGTCGGGCGGCAACACGTCGGTGTCGTGGGCGATCAACCAGGGGCGTTCTTGCGGGCTGCGGCCGCAGGCGTGCAGCAGCAAGAGCTGCGCGTCCAGCCGGGGCAGACCGCCCGCTTGCGCCTGGGTCAGTGCGTGGGCGAAGGTGGTGGCGCTCATGCGCAGCCCGCGATCACGCGCCGACTTCCAGCGCGGCCAGTTGCTGCGCTGCCTCGTAGGCTTGAAGTGCCGAGACCACATCACCCAGATCGCCTTCCATGATGCCCAGCAACTTGTACAGCGTGAGGTTGATGCGGTGGTCGGTCAGCCGTCCTTGCGGGAAGTTGTAGGTGCGGATGCGGTCGCTGCGGTCGCCGGTGCCGACCAGGCTTTTGCGCTCGGCCGCGTCTTTGGCGGCGCGCTCGCTGCGGTCTTTTTCCTGGATGCGGGCGGTTAGCACGCGCAGGGCCTGCGCCTTGTTGCTGTGCTGGCTGCGCCCATCCTGGCATTCGGCCACGATGCCGGTGGGCAAATGGGTGATGCGTACCGCCGAGTCGGTTTTGTTGATGTGCTGGCCGCCCGCACCGCTGGCGCGGAAGGTGTCGATGCGCAGGTCAGCCGGGTTGATCTTGATGGCCTCGGCCTCGTCGGGTTCGGCAAGAACCGCCACGGTGCAGGCGCTGGTGTGGATACGGCCCTGGGTTTCGGTGGCGGGCACGCGCTGCACGCGGTGGCCGCCGGATTCGAACTTGAGCGTGCCGTAGGCGTTGTGCGCCTCAACCCGCATCACCACTTCTTTGTAGCCGCCGAGCTCACTCGCGGATTCGCTCACGATTTCGACCTTCCAGCCCAGGCTGTCGCAGTAACGTGTGTACATGCGCAGCAAATCGCCCGCGAACAGCGCCGATTCGTCACCGCCGGTGCCGGCGCGGATTTCCACAAAGGCGTTGCGCGCATCGTCAGGGTCTTTGGGCAACAGCATGCGCTGGAGTTCGGCCTCGAGTTCGGCCATCTCGGCGCTGGCGCTGTCGATCTCTTCTTGCGCCATGGCCTGCATTTCGGCGTCACTGGCGGCTTCGCGCTGCATATCGTGGGCTGCTGCCAGATCAGCCTCGCGCTGGCCATAGCGCTGCCAGCGGCTGGCCACCGCCGCGACGTCGGTGTGCTCACGCGAGAGCGCCAAAAACTGCGGCATGTCCTGCATGATGTCTTCGCGGGACAATAAAAATTCCAGCTCGCCGAGACGGTCGGCGTATTTGGCGAGTTGTTGGCGCAAGAAAGGTTTCATAAACGGACCGGAAAAACAGCAGCTACGGGGGGTGCGCCAGCGGGCGGCGCGCGGCGGAATCGCGCAGGGTAGCTACTGCTCGGGATCGGCTTCGTTGGCGTGGGATACCGACTGCGGTGCCGACCCCTTGTTACGCAAAAACAGACGCTCGATCGCTGCGCTGGTGTCGGCGCGCTCTTGCGCATCACCGGCCTGCAACTGCTGGTACGCGCCGTGCAGCATTTTCTGGGTCAGGCCCTTGGAGAGGGCTTCGAGCACGCTGCCCACGTCCTCACCACGCGACAGCATCTTCTTAGCACGGGCGATTTCGGCGCTGCGCCAGGCTTCGGTCTGGTGGTTGAGTTGCTGGATGAGCGGCACATGGGCGCGCTGGTCGACCCAGCGCATAAAGCTTTGCACGCCGGCATCCACAATGGCTTCGGCCTGGGC
>CAIOUR010000132.1 GCA_903861575.1 uncultured beta proteobacterium
CCGCAATGGGTGCATTCATATTCGTATGTCGGCATAACACTCGCTCCTTATCGTATTATCTGAATTACAAGTTTACAGCAAACAACTTTCTTGTCAACTAAACTTCTTTTTTATTTTATCCGCGAAACTTTCCCTGGAAGGATCTTCTCCCGAGAGCCGGGCGAATTCTTCGATCAGCCTGCGCTGCTCCCCGCTCAGGCGCGTCGGGATCTCGACACTGACGCGCACCAGCTCATCCCCGCGCTCGCCGCTGTGCACATCAGGAATCCCCTTCTCCTTAAGCCGGAAAACCCTGCCGCTTTGCGTTCCCGGCGGGATTTTCATACTGACATTCCCGTCAAGGGTCGGCACTTCGACATCCCCGCCAAGAATCGCCTTGGAAAGACTCAGATTGATTTCGGTTATGATATCGTGTTCTCGACGCTCGAAAATATCGTGGCGCCGTACTTCAATAATGATATACAAATCCCCCCGGCCGGCAGTTCCCGCTTCGCCTTCGCCGCGGATTCGCAGATGAGACCCCGTATCAACCCCGGCAGGGATTTTAACCTTTATTTTGCTTGTTATCTTGAGTCGACCCTCCCCATGACACTCAGAACAGGGGGATTGGATGATTGAGCCCTCCCCGCCGCACCGGGAACAGGTCTGAGCCAATTGAAAAAAACCGCTTGAAACGATCATACGCCCGCTCCCCTTGCACTGGGGACAGGTATTCTTTTTCGTCCCCGGCTTTGCCCCGCTGCCGGAACACGTGGCACAGATTTCATACCGAGGGATAGTGACTGTTTTCTCCGTTCCGGAAGCCGCTTCTTCAAGAGTTATCTCAACGGAAATCTCAAGATCACGGCCGCGGCTACGCGAACCGCTGGACGTCCGCCCATGGCGCGAACCGAATATATCAAATCCGAGATCACTGAATATCTCCTCAAAAACCCCTCCGCCAAGGCCGAAATCCCCCATCCCCTGGAAGGCGCTGTTAAAATCGGCCCCCTTAAAGATGTCCTCATACGCGTATTTCTGGTCAACGCCTGAGTGACCATACTGGTCATAGATTGCGCGCTTGCTCGCATCGGACAAAACGGCATACGCCTCGGATACCTCCTTAAACTTCTCCTCGGCATCCTTTTTCTGTTCAGCGGGGACCCGGTCAGGATGGTAACGCAACGCCATTTCCCGGTAGGCCTTGCGTATCTCCTCAAGGCCGGCGTCTTTCTTAACCCCCAGAACCTCGTAATAATCTCGTTTCGTGCTCATACGCTCTTATTTTTTAGTATCGTCTTCTTCCTTAAATTCGGCATCGATGATGTCATCGGCTTTTTTATCGCGCGGTTTTTCCTCGGATGCCTGGTTTCCTGCGTCCTGCTGCCCGGGATCCCCGGAGGGCTGCTGCGCCTGCCCCGCAGCTCCGGCCTGCTGCTGCATCCCACCTCGTTGCCCGGCCCTTATGGCGTCGGCGATCTGGGCGAGGCTGCCTGTCAATGGGTGGACGCGCTGGTGCGCGCTCGACAGCAGTGGTGGCA
>CAIOUR010000133.1 GCA_903861575.1 uncultured beta proteobacterium
GCTAGCTCGCACGTTGGGCGAGGGCTCATATTTCCACCTCTGAAGGGATCTTCCATGGACATCGCAGGCAAAGTTTTCATTGTCACAGGCGGCGCTTCGGGCTTAGGCGAGGGTACGGCGCGGGCACTCGCGCAACGGGGTGGCACAGTCGTCATTGCCGACATGCAGGCGGACAAAGGTGAGGCGATCGCACGGGACATTGGCGGCGCCTTCGTGCGGTGCGACGTGAGCAACGAGTCCGATGGTCAGGCCGTGGTTGCGAAAGCCGTTTCTATGGGCAAGCTAATGGGTCTGGTGAATTGTGCCGGCATCGCACCGGCAGAAAAAACAGTTGGCAAGAATGGCGCGCACGCGTTGGCCAGCTTTACCCGCTGCATCACGGTTAACCTCATTGGCAGCTTCAACATGATCCGCCTGGCTTCCGAGGCCATGAGCGCCAATGAACCCGAGGCCACCGGCGAGCGCGGCGTGTTGATTTCTACCGCGTCAGTCGCGGCCTACGACGGCCAGATTGGCCAGGCCGCCTACAGCGCCTCCAAGGGCGGTATTGTGGGCATGACCCTCCCGATTGCCCGCGATCTGGCGCGCAATGGCATTCGCAACATGACCATTGCACCCGGCATTTTCGGCACACCCATGTTGTTTGGCATGCCACAGGAAGTGCAGGACGCACTCGCTGCCGGCGTGCCCTTCCCCTCGCGTCTGGGAACGCCGCAGGATTACGCCAAATTGGCGCTGCACATTTTTGAGAACGACATGCTCAACGGCGAAGTGATCCGATTAGACGGCGCGATCCGCCTGGCACCCCGCTGATCCGCATATCCGTCGCACTCCAACCAACCTTTCCCCACAGCAACGCATGACACCCCAAGACCTACTGGCCCAGTTCGGGCCCCGTGAATCGATGGAATACGACGTGGTCGTGGTTGGTGGCGGCCCGGCAGGCCTGGCCACCGCCATCCGCATCAAACAGCTGGCCGCCTCGTCAGGAAAAGAAGTCTCTGTGGTGGTCCTGGAAAAAGGCTCAGAGCCGGGCGCGCACATTCTGTCTGGCGCCATCATGGACCCCAAAGCGCTGACCGAGCTGATTCCGGATTGGAAGGCGCTGGGCGCCCCGTTGAACCAACCGGTGACGGATGACGCCATCATGTTTTTCAGCGAGAAGGGCGCGTTTCGCATGCCCAACTTTTTGCTGCCGCCCTTCGCGCACAACGATGGCAATTACGTCGTCAGCCTGGGCAAAGTCACCCGCTGGCTGGCCGAGCAGGCGGAAGGCTTGGGCGTGGAAATTTTTCCAGGCTTTTCGGCCGCTGAAGTGCTTTACAACGCAGACGGTAGCGTGCAAGGCGTGGCCACCGGCAACATGGGCATTGGCAAAGACGGACAGCCTACAGACAACTTTCAGCTCGGTATGGCGCTGCTGGGTAAGTACACTGTATTCGCCGAAGGCGCGCGCGGCCATCTGGGCAAGCAACTGATCGCCAAGTACAAACTCGACGCAGGCAAAGATCCACAAAGCTTTGGCATTGGCATCAAGGAGGTCTGGGAGATCGACCCCCAGCGCCACCAACCCGGCTTCGTGATGCACAGCGCCGGATGGCCCATGGACGAGATGACCTATGGCGGCGCCTTCCTCTACCACCTGGAAGACAACAAAGTCGCCATGGGTTTTATCACCGGGCTGGGCTACACCAACCCCTACCTCAGCCCGTTTGAGGAATTCCAGCGCTGGAAAACCCACCCCAACGTGCGCTGGTACCTGGAAGGCGATGCGGCACACGGAATTGCCCACGGCAAGCGCCTGTCCTACGGCGCGCGCGCGATCAACGCCAGCGGCTTGTCCTCGCTGCCCAAAACCGTATTCCCCGGCGGCGCACTGGTGGGCTGTAACGCGGGTTACCTGAACGTCAGCCGCATCAAAGGTAGCCACGCTGCCATCAAGTCGGGCATGCTGGCCGGGGAAGCGGCGTTTGAGGCCGTGGTCGCCGGACGCGCCCATGACGAGCTCAGCGCGTACCCCGAGGCGTTTGAGAAAAGCTGGCTCTACACCGAGCTGAACAAAGACCGCAATTTCAAGAACTGGTTCAAAAAAGGCCTGACGGTGGCCACTATCATGAACGGCATAGAGCAATTCGCTCTGCGCGGCCACATCCCCTGGACCCTGCACCGCGACAAGCCCGACCACGCGCACCTGCTGCCGGCCGATCAGTGCCAGCCCATCAACTACCCCAAGCCGGACGGCAAGATAACCTTTGACCGCCTGAGCAGCGTCTTCATGAGCAACACCAACCATGAAGAAAACCAGCCTGCGCACCTGACGCTCAAAGACGTCTCGGTTCCAGTGGGCATCAACTTCGCCAAGTTCGCCGGTCCAGAAGCGCGTTACTGCCCGGCCGGAGTCTATGAATTTGTGAAGAACGACGACAACAGCGAGCGATTGCAAATCAACGCGCAAAACTGCGTGCACTGCAAAACCTGCGACATCAAAGACCCCACGCAAAACATCGTCTGGGTCACGCCCGAGGGCGGAGGCGGCCCCAACTACGCGGGTATGTGACGCTGACTGCGAACACAGCGCCCACGGCGGCAGCCAGCGGGCTGCGGGTTTTGAGCGTCATCCCGCCTATGACGCAGCTCAACACGCCCTACCCGTCCACCGCCTACATCACCGGCTTTCTGCGCGCGCAGGGCGTGGACGCGGTGCAGGAAGACCTGGCCCTGGCGCTCATCTTGGCGCTTTTCACCCCTAAAGGCCTGACGCGCATCAACGATGTCGCCTTGAAAATGGCCCTGGGCCAACGCAGCCCCAGCGTGCAGGGCTTTGTCGAGCACTTTGACCGCTACGCCGCCACCATCGCCCCGGTCATCGCCTTTTTGCAGGGCCGCGATTCCACTTTGAGCCACCGCATCGCCGGCCGCGGCTTTCTGCCCGAAGGCCCGCGTTTTGCCGGACTGGATGTCTACGGCGACGCCGAAGCCGCCGACCCGCTGGCTTGGGCTTTCGGCGCCTTGGGCCAAAACGACCGCGCCCGCCATCTGGCGACCCTCTATCTCAATGACCTCGCTGACGTGTTGCGCGACGCGGTTGACCCACGGTTTGAGTTTGTGCGTTACGGCGAATCACTGGCGGGAAGCCAGCCCACATTTGAACCCCTGGCGCAAGCCTTGGCCGCGCCAGCGACGCTGGTCGACGAGGTACTGCACACGCTAATGCTGGACTGCATGGCCCGCCATCAACCTGATCTGGTGCTGCTCTCCGTCCCCTTTCCCGGCGCGGTGTACGCCGCGCTGCGGATTGCGCAAAGCATCAAAGCCCATCACCCGCAGGTCCACATCGCCATGGGCGGCGGCTACGTGAACACCGAGTTGCGCGCGCTCACCGAACCGCGCATCTTTGACTTCGTGGACTTCATCAGCCTGGACGCCGGTGAGCGCCCGCTGCTGGCTTTGCTCGAGCACCTGCAAGGGAAGCGGGGCGCCAGCCGATTGGTGCGTACCTATGTGCGCGACGCAGCAAGCGGACAGGTCAAATACATCAACTGGTCCGAACCCGACGTCGCGTTTGAAGACGTGGGCACCCCGACCTGGGATGGCTTACCGCTGGGTAGCTACCTCTCGCTTTTGGACATGCTCAACCCCATGCACCGCCTGTGGAGCGACGGGCGCTGGAACAAGCTGACCGTAGCGCAAGGCTGCTATTGGAAGAAATGCAGTTTTTGTGACGTAACGCTGGACTACATCTCGCGCTACGAGACCGCCACTTCCGCCACGCTCGCCGACCGCATCGAGCGCATCGTGGGCGA
>CAIOUR010000134.1 GCA_903861575.1 uncultured beta proteobacterium
ACGTCGCTGCCATGCACCTGGTCTAAGAACAAGGGACGCACGCCCAGCGCGTGTTGCACCCGGGCCCGGTTGGCATGCACCGCGTCAGCGTCGTCGCCCACATGCGTGCCGAGGTTCAGGCTGTCAAATGGCGGGGCAGACACTCCCCCCGTGCGGCTGGTGCAAAAGGCATGCACCGAGGCGGGTGCCGGCCACTGAGGGCGCAGCCAGTCGGCGGGCCAGGGTGCATGCGGATGGTGAACGGCTGAGCTTTGCATCGGCCGTGAGCATAGCCGCAGCCGCCAAAGGCCGGTAGCGCGCAACCGGTAACATTGGGGCGATACAACCACTTGGAGCCTCGCATGATTCTGGAAATTGCCGACATCCGCATCCACACCGGCCAAAACGACGCGTTTGAGGCCGCCATTGTGAAAGGCGCAGGTGGCGTCATCGCCCACGCCAAGGGTTTCAAGGGCTACAAAGTCAACCGCAGCATCGAGAGCCCCGAGCGCTATGTGCTGCAGATTTTTTGGGAAACACTGGAAGACCACACCGTGGGCTTTCGCGAGTCACCCGCTTTTCCCGCATGGCGTGCGATCGTGGGGCCTTTTTTTGCAGCGCCTCCGGTGGTCGAGCACTTTGAGCTGGTAACACAGTCGGCCTAAATTCTCAGCTTCAGTACTGGAACCCATTGCATGAACTACACCTTCGCCCCAGCTCCCCCGGTCAGCGTGCCGGTCGTCGGCCAGAACGTCCATTTCCCTGTGCACCGCATTTACTGCGTGGGCCGCAACTACGAAGAGCACGCCAAAGAAATGGGCGGCACCGGGCGCGAGGCGCCTTTCTTTTTCATGAAGCCGGCGGACGCCTTGCTGTACGCAGCGCCGGGCACCACGGCGAACATGCCCTACCCCACGCTCACCGCCAATCTGCACCACGAGATTGAGCTGGTGGTGGCCCTAGGCACAGGCGGACGGAATATTGCAGCGGCGGACGCGCACAAACATATTTTTGGCTACGCCGTAGGCTTGGACATGACCCGGCGGGATCTGCAAAACGACATGAAGAAGCAAAGTCGACCCTGGAGTATTGCCAAAGGCTTTGACCATTCCGCACCCATGGGGCCCATCACCCCGGCCGCGCAGGTGCCGGATATCGATCAGGCTGCGATCACGCTCAGTGTGAATGGTGCCAGCCGCCAAAGCAGCACGATCACGCAATTGATTTGGAACATTGCCGAGACGATTGAGCACCTTTCCAATGCCTGGGAACTCCAGGCAGGCGACCTGATATTTACCGGCACGCCAGCCGGTGTGGGTGCCGTCGTTGCCGGAGACGTGATGCAAGGCGACGTGACCGGACTATCGGGCATTCGCGTGGCAGTGACCGCGACCTGAGGAGACTGCAATTGACGCTCTACGGCGGCCCCATCAAGCATTGCAAAGCCTGCGGGACCGCGGTGGTGAACCGCCTGCCCGACGATGGCGACACCAAGGTCCGTGCCGTGTGCCCGGCCTGCGGCACGGTGCATTACGTCAACCCGCTCAATGTGGTGGGCACCAT
>CAIOUR010000135.1 GCA_903861575.1 uncultured beta proteobacterium
CGCTATTTCGGTGAACAATCAAAACCAGATACCAGACAAGCTGAAGCTACTGCATACAAAGGTCAATGTCATGGTGGGCTAGCTATCTGAGCTAACGGAACAGCAATCCGGCAGCGCTGAAGTGGCGGCTCTATTTTCAATGCGTCGTTTTGGCAGCATTGGCGAAATGGGGGTACAAACGGGGGTACAGATTGGTTTTCAAAATACAAAAAACCAATATCCACAAGGAGGCCGTCACATCTTTCAAGTGACCCCAGCCCACCATACCCCCTGACAAAAGCCGCTAAGGACAAGGCCTTAGCGGCTTTTTCATGTGTCGGTCGGTTCATCCGCCAATTAGCCCTTCAGGGGTAATTGCGTCGTATTTTTGACCTCTTCCATAACCGCGTAGGTCCGGGTCTCGCGCACGCCGGGTAGTTGCCACAGCACCGTCCCCGCAAATTCTCGGTACGCGCTCATATCAGCCATACGGGTTTTCAGCAGATAGTCAAAACCGCCCGCGACCATGTGGCACTCCATGATTTCCGGGCGGACCTGAACCGCTGCTTTAAATGCCTCGAACACATGGGGTGTAGTCCGGTCTAGCAGTACTTCGACAAACACCATCAGGCCCGCGCCCAGCCGCGCAGGGTCCAGCAGCGCCTGATAGCCCAGGATGAAGCCCGTTTTACTCAGACGCTGGACCCGCGCCAGCACCGCTGTGGGCGAGAGGTCGACAGCTTGTGCCAGCTTCAGGTTGGAGATACGCCCGTCTTCCTGCAAGCCGCGCAGGATCTTCAGGTCAATGCGGTCCAAGGCTTCTGTTGCTTCTGACATGAATGAATTATTAACTATATTTTAAATAAAAATTAGATAAAAATTTATCTAAAAGTCGTTAATCATAGATCTTTAGTCGAATAACCGGAGACAGAACGCATGATCGCCATCCAACTCTTGCCATCACCCTACCGAGCTGAAGCCGACATCATTACGAGCAGCCTGCATACGCTGCACGACGCGTTGGATTGGACAGCCGCGGCGCAGGTGGCTGCCCCCTGGGTGGAAGCCGTACGCGCCGAGCCTGCCCCTCTGTGGGCGATGGAGAGCTTGCTGCGTGAGTACCCGATATCTAGTGCAGAGGGCCTGGCTCTGATGCGTTTGGCCGAAGCCCTTTTGCGCGTGCCGGATATGGATACGGCCATCGCATTGACGGCTGACCAGTTGGGACGGGCGGACTTTGCCCAAGTCGGTGACCAGGTGCTGGCGCGGTTAGCACGCGCTGCTATCGCCCTGTCCAAGCACTTTCTGCCTGACGCAGAAAGGTCACAGGCGGGCTGTGGGTTGATGGGGCGTCTGGGTGCCCAAACGGTGGTAGCCGCAGCGCTGCGCGCCGTTCAGTTACTCGGCCGGCAGTTTGTGCTCGGTCAGGACATGGGTCAGGCTATGCACCATGCGCTTGCTGCACGCGTTCAACATGCCGGCCTTCGGTTCTCGTACGACATGCTGGGCGAGGGCGCGCGCACCGGGGCCGACGCTCGGCGCTATTGGCACAGCTACGCGGACGCGATTGGCGTTTTGGCTGCTGCGGCGCCGGCTGGTAGAGGCCCGCAAGGGAATGACGGTATCAGCATTAAGCTCAGCGCGCTGCATCCTCGTTATGAGGAGGCCCAGCGTGCCCGTGTGATGAAGGAACTGGTGCCCCGTGTATGGGACTTGTGCGTGCTGGCTGCTCGGGCAGACATGAACCTCACCATCGACGCAGAGGAGGTGGATCGGCTGGAACTCTCGCTGTCGGTGCTGGAGGCTTTGATGGAACGGGTTGCCGCACATTGTCCGCAATGGCGAGGGCTAGGTTTAGCGATCCAGGCTTACCAGACCCGTTCGCTCGACTGCGTGGCGTATGTAATCAACCTGGCCCGTCGCTACGGGGTTGGGTTGATGTGCCGCCTGGTCAAGGGCGCGTACTGGGATGCGGAAATCAAGCGCGCGCAAGAGCTGGGGCTGGCGCACTACCCTGTATTCACGCACAAGCACCACACCGACATTTCCTACCTGGCTTGCGCGTGCGCACTGCTTCAGGCTCCCGATGTGATTTATCCGCAATTTGCAACCCACAATGCGGCCACCATCGCTGCCATCGCGCAGATGGCTGCCCGCAGTGGCGCAGCGTACGAGTTGCAGCGCTTGCACGGCATGGGTGAGGGCGTCTATTCGCAGGTGCTCAAAAACCCGCTGCTGAAATGCCGCGTATACGCCCCGGTTGGCGCGCACCGCGACTTATTGGCCTATTTGGTACGCCGTCTGCTGGAAAACGGGGCGAATTCATCATTTGTGCACCAGCTCGCGGACGCGCAGCTGAGCGTTGAAGAGTTGCTGATGTCGCCCCTACGCTTGGCACCGCGGAGCTCGCTGGCCTTGCCTGCAGCGCTGTTAGGGCCCCAGGCTGGGCGTGCCAACAGCAGCGGCGAAGACTTCACACAGGCGCACATGCGCCTGCCGTATGCGCAGGCTATGCTGCAAGCATCCGACTCACGGCCCGCGCCAACGCCACTTCACGCAGTGCCCGCCGCCATGGAGCGTGCACAGTCTGGATTCGTCCAATGGAGCCAGACGCCAGTCAACACACGCAGCGCTGCATTGCAGCGGGCTGCCAATGCCATGCAGACGCAATGTCCCGCTTTGTGCGCCGTGCTGGTACGCGAGGCCAAAAAGACCTGGACCGACGCCCAGGCCGAGGTGCGCGAGGCAATCGACTTTTTGCGCTACTACGCCGTGCAGGCGGAACGTATCATGCAGCCGATGGATATGCCGGGTGTTGGCGCTGGCTTGACCGGTGAAACTAACACCCTGCATCTCTGCGGACGCGGGGTGTGGGTGTGCATTAGCCCTTGGAATTTCCCACTGGCCATTTTTGTGGGGCAGGTGGCGGCTGCACTTGCAACGGGCAATGCGGTACTCGCCAAGCCGGCGGAGCAGACTCCGGTGATCGCCCAACATGCCGTGCGCATCTTGCATGAGGCTGGCGTTCCGACTGAGGCGCTGCACCTGTTATTCGGTGACGGCCCCCGCTTGGGCGCAGCGTTGGTAACCCAGCCCGGCGTGGCGGGCGTGGTCTTCACCGGCTCGACGCCGGTGGCTAAATCCATCCAGCGCGCCCTGGCCGCCGGGGACGGGCCTATCGTTCCGCTGATTGCCGAAACCGGAGGCATCAACGCCATGCTGGTTGATTCCAGCGCTTTGCCTGAGCAGGTGGTGGACGCTGTGGTCAGCAGCGCATTCCGTACTGCAGGCCAGCGCTGTTCCGCTTTGCGCCTCTTATGCCTGCATCGCGATATTGCCGAACCAGTTCTAGAGATGCTAGAAGGTGCTGCGGCAGAACTGCAGGTGGGCGATCCTGCTGATTGGGCGACGGACCTCGGGCCGGTAATTGACCCCGATGCGGCACAACGGATCCACGGACACATCGCTCGCCTGCTGACCAGCCACCGGTGTCTGTTCGGACCGGCGTGGCAGCAGGCTCTGACGCCGGACGGTGGCTCTGTGGCAGAACACATTGCGCCGCATGCCTTTGAGTTATCACATGTAGCCGATGCGGACACAGAAATTTTTGGACCGGTGCTGCTGATAGTACGTTGGAGTGGTGATCCGCTTGCCCTTGTCTCGCAGATCAATGCCTTGGGTTACGGTCTCACGCTCGGGGTGCAAACCCGCATCGACAGCCGCGCCGCGGCGATAGCCCACGCGTCACATGTTGGCAATGTATATATCAATCGGAACATGATTGGCGCGGTCGTTGGCGTACAGGCCTTTGGTGGCGAAGGGCTCAGCGGCACCGGACCCAAAGCAGGCGGCCCACATTACCTCTACCGCTTTTGCGCTGAGCGCAGCGTCACGGTGAACACCGTCGCAGCAGGGGGTAATGTGGAGCTACTAGCTTGATACGGGGATGTAAGGTGCGACGCCGAACGCACTCAGAAACCATTCGGTTTTTGACAGGACGAACGCTAACCCGAGGGATGAAGCGCTCAACATTGCGACGCGACTAGACTCAACCGCTTCCGAACTCAGGAGTACGTCCGTGGCAGTAACTGAAAGCAGCGTCCTTGCTGCGCTTCAAAGCGTGGTGGATTCGAATACCGGCAAAGATTTTGTGTCTTCGCGTTGTATCAAGAACCTGCGCATAGCGGGCGATACGGTGAATTTTGATTTGGAGTTGGGCTACCCCGCAGCCAGCCAGCTCACCGGCTTTTGCGAAGCCCTGGCCGCTGCGGCACAAACGCTGGATGGCGTGGTGCATGTGGAGATCCAGCCGCGCTTAAATATTTCGGCGCACGCTGTGCAGCGCGGTGTGCAGTTGCTGCCGGGTGTGAAAAACATCGTCGCCGTGGCGTCTGGCAAAGGCGGCGTCGGCAAAAGCACCACCGCCGTGAACCTGGCCCTGGCATTGGCCGCTGAAGGCGCTTCGGTTGGCTTGCTGGATGCCGATATTTACGGGCCCAGTGTGCCTATGATGATGGGCATCAGCGGTAAGCCCGACACCTCGGACGGCAAGACCATGGAGCCCTTGCGCAACTATGGCGTGCAGGTTATGTCCATCGGTTTTTTGGTGGACGCCGACCAGGCCATGATCTGGCGCGGTCCCATGGCCACGCAGGCCTTGGAGCAGTTGCTGCGCCAAACCAATTGGCAGGATCTGGACTACCTGGTGGTCGATATGCCGCCTGGTACCGGCGATATTCAACTGACGCTCAGCCAGCGCGTTCCCATGACGGGCGCGGTGATCGTCACCACGCCGCAGGACATCGCCCTGCTGGATGCGCGCAAAGGCATCAAGATGTTCGAGAAAGTGGGCGTGCCGATTTTGGGCATCGTGGAGAACATGGCGGTCCACGTGTGCACCCAGTGCGGCCACGTGGAGCACATCTTCGGCGCCGATGGCGGCCGCCAAATCGCGGCGCAGTACGAGACCGAATACCTGGGCGGCATGCCGCTGGCCTTGTCGATCCGTGAGCAGGCCGACAGCGGGCACCCGACTGTGGTGGCCGATCCGAATGGCGAGTTCGCCGGTATTTACAAAACGCTGGCGCGCAAGGTCGCGGTCTCTATCGCCGCCAAGAATAAGGATTTTTCGTCGAAGTTCCCGACCATTACGGTGTCCAAAGATACCTGAGGCGAATGTGCTTCAGGCCGATGCCTGCGCAAAGCGCGGTGCGGTAGGACGGATGTCGCCTTGGTAGAACCCGCTGTAGTGCTGCATCAGTCGCCGCCCGTGTGCGGCGTCCTGGTCGGCGCGCAGCACCGCGCTGCTGAAGCCGCAGCGTTGCATCTGCACCAACTGGTCGATCAGCACATCACCGATGGCGCGGATGTCTCCCGCAAAACCTCGGCGCCGCAGGATGACCGCTTGGCTGAAAGCGCGGCCGTCGCTGAATTTGGGGAAGTGCAGGGTGATGCCGGTAACGGCCTGGAAGTCGGTGGCGTTCGCGTCCGCGTCGTTTTGCAGTTCCAGCCAAGGCGCACCGGCAGCGGGGGTATCGGCGCTTAGGATTTCAAAGGTGTGGTTCATACGGGTGCTTATGCGGAGGTCATGCGGGCGGTCGCTTGTCGCGCTGCGTTGGCGGCGGCCTTGAACGGGTCTATGCCTACGCGTTCCAGTGTTCGTGCAAAGTGTTCGCCACTTGTGCGCTGGTCCTTGTAGATCTCCAGCACGGCTTCAATCACATCCACCACCTCGGCCGCCGCAAACGAAGGCCCCACCACTTTGCCTGGTTTAGCGGCGCCGCTCAGGGCCGAGCCGTCTGAGCCGCCCAGGGTCACCTGGTACCACTCCTGGCCGTCTTTGTCCACGCCCAGAATGCCGATGTGGCCGCTGTGGTGGTGGCCGCAGGAGTTGATGCAGCCGCTGATATGCAGGTCAATGTCGCCCAGGTCGAAGAGCTCGTCCAGGTCCTGGTAGCGCTCGGTAATGGCGGCGGCAATTGGCAGCGAGCGGGCATTCGCCAGGGCGCAGTAGTCGCCGCCGGGGCAGGCGATCATGTCGCTGAGCAAGTGGATATTGGCCTTTGCCAGTCCCGCCGCACTTGCCGCTTTCCACAACGCAGAAAGCTGGTCCACGCGCACCCAGGGCAAAACGAGATTCTGGTCATGGTTGACCCGCACTTCGCCGGCGCTGAAGGCTTCAGCCAAATCGGCTGCGGTCTGTAATTGGTCTGCAGTGGCGTCGCCCGGTGCCTGACCCAAGCGTTTGAAGGAGAGGGTGACCACGCGCAGGCCGGGGTTCTGGTGGCTGGTGACGTTTTGCTGCAACCAGCGGGCAAAGGTTTTGTCCTCGCGAGCTTGCGCGAGTAGGCTTTGCTCGGCCACGCGCTGAACCGCCTCGGGCACCAGATCCACCGGCGGGGAGACAAAACAGGCGCGCACGCGGTCGAGTTCGGTCTGCGGAATGGTGTGCTGTGCGCCCGCGGCCAGGATGCGCTGGTACTCCGCCTCCACTTCGTCGATGTAGCGCTGGCCCTCGGCCTTGACCAGAATCTTGATCCGGGCCTTGTACATGTTGTCCCGACGGCCCCAGGCGTTGTAGACGCGTACCACCGCCTCCAGGTAATTGATGATCTGGTCCCAGGGCAAAAAGGCGCGGATTTCGGTACCGATCACCGGCGTGCGGCCCATGCCACCGCCCACGAAAACCTGGAATCCAATTTCACCTTGAGCATTTGAAAGCACCCGTAAACCCACGTCATGCCAGAGGATTGCTGCCCGGTCTTCCACCGAGCCGGTGATCGCGATCTTGAATTTGCGCGGCAGGTAAGCGAACTCAGGGTGCAGCGTGCTCCATTGCCGCAAGACCTCGGCGTAAGGGCGCGGGTCGACCACTTCGTCCACGGCAATACCGGCGCGCTCGTCGCTGGTGATGTTGCGGATGCAGTTGCCACTGGTCTGAATGCCGTGCAGGTTGACGCTGGCCAGAAGGTCCATCACATCGGCGCTGTCCTCCAGTTTGATCCAGTTGAACTGCACGTTTTGCCGCGTGGTGAAGTGGCCGTACTGTGTGGTCAGGCGCGGAGCGGGTTCGCTTCCGGCTTGCTGATCGATCTTGTCCTGGGTTGTCTGGGCCTGCGCCAGCAAGGCGGGTGCCGGTTTGTCGTACTCGCGGGCGATGGTGGCCAGCACCCTAAGCTGCGCGCTGTTGAGCTCGCCGTAGGGCACCGCCACCCGCAGCATCGGCGCATAGCGCTGGATGTACCAGCCGTTTTGCAGCCGCAGGGGACGGAATTCATCGTCGCCCAGCGTGCCGGCCAGGTTGCGTTCGAGCTGGTCGCGGTACTGGGCCGCACGGGCCCGCACGAACTGTTGGTCAAATGCCGTGTATTGGTACATCCAAAAATTCCAGAGTCGTTGCTGAGGAGCCGCCAGTTCGGCAGAAGAGTCGGCTAGAGGCCGAGCTTATCTGAGCGCGACCGTGGCTTTTTTATTTGCTTAGCTCGAATGTCGTATGAAGGTGCGGCGGCGTAGGCTGTCGATAGACCCCGCGAGGTCTCGCGACAAAGGCCACGGTTCGCCACTGATCCGAGATGCTGATAACTCCGCGCACACACCCGCCCAGGCCATACCCCGCGCACCCATGCCGGTGCACAGCCACACTGAGACGTCTGGCGCAGACAGAAGCGGTCCCACCAGCGGCATCCGGTCGTGGCTCACGCAGCGCTGGCCTTGCCAGTGCGCTGAGGCCTCGGCCCGCAGCTCCGGAGCCAAGGTCTGCAGGCGTTGCATGTTGGCGGCCTGGGCTTGTTTCAGGGGAAGGGGCTGCGCCGAAAAGTCCGCGCCGACCAACCAGCGCGCAGGATCAGCGGCAGTCAAACCCGGCAGCTTGGGAATCAGACTGCCTGCGCCATGGGTCGGGGCGGCGGGAGCGTTTGCCATATCGTCCGCTACGCCCAGGCTGACAGTCCCATACGCGGCGTGCAACATGGCCAACGCGCTCGCCGTGCGCGGGTCCACATCCAGCCCACGCAGCAGCCGTTGACCATCCAGCCCGTTCGCGAGTAGCACCAGTTCAGCCTGTGCCAGCAGCTTTCCGCCCGCGCCCTCGATCTGCCACACCGCGTCGTGCCGCGCAATGCGGGCTACCGGACAGTCGCCGTGAAAGTTGATCTGCGGATGCGCCAACCAGGCGCGAACCAATGCCGCAGGACGCAGCCAAAGACCATCCGCCTGCCAATGCCGTTCGCCTGTCTCTAGCAGGCGCGTCGCGCCGCTGGCTTCCCAGTCCACCCCATGGCGCAGAAGACCCCGTGCGCTGAGCGCCTGCAGCGTCTGGCGCATCCACCGCAGTCCATGGCGCGTGAGGCGGGTGGCCGGGTTGTCGTCCGCGCTGGGCAGCGGGGCGACCAGGGCTGCCGGTACACCGGAGCCGCCTTGCGCCGGCTGCGCGTGGGTATCGAACACCGTCACAGCCCACCCCCTGCGCGCCATCGCGTCGGCCAATGCGGCACCGCTGATGCCTGCGCCAATCACCGCGCAGCGCGCCGGTGTGGGCATAAGGTCGCGTTGTGTGTGGCGGGTACGGCGCACCCGCCAGGGTGGCGTGTATACCCATAGTGAAGCGCCTTCACCGGGAACAAACCCCGCCGCTTGCCAACCCGGTAAAGCCGCCCAAGCTGGTGCGGTGTGGACAAATGCACCGTGCACACACAAGCGGGCCAATGCCTTGATAGTCGCTTCAGCGTTATCTGCATCGGGAAAGTGCTGCCACCACACGGTATCCGCCTGCAGGTCCAGCGCCTTGATCAGCCGAACCGGGCTACCCGCGCATAGGGTCACGCGGATGCGCGCAGCTTCCACCGCGAAGCGCTGCATATCGCCTGTGGCTTCCAGCGTAAAGGGCATGGCGGGTACCAGCGACTGCGGGCCGTCCCGGCTGTCCCAACCAGTTGGGACGACGGCTACGTAGTGCAGCCATGGGTCGGATGTGGTGCGCGCATCGACCAGCACTGCCAGTCGTTCGCCGTCACCGAACGCGGTATCCAGAACCGTCCGGGCCGTGCTGCCGGACATGGGCGTGTTACTCAGGCGCTGGGGGGTACGTAGCCCTGTGCGGCATCGGCACCGTCGCCGAAGAAATGGTTTTCCATTTGCCGCGCCAGGTACTGGCGCGCCCGCAAGTCGGCCAGGTTCAGGCGGTTTTCATTGACCAGCATAGTTTGGTGCTTGAGCCAAGCGGCCCAGGCCTCTTTGCTCACGCCTTCCCAGATGCGTTTGCCCAGCTCGCCGGGGTAGGGCGGAAAGTCCAACCCTTCCGCTTGGGTGCCCAGTTTGATGCATTGAACAGTGCGTGCCATAAGTCCTTACCTCGTGTTTGCCAGTGCTGCCGATAATAGCGGCAGCATCGCGTGGCCCCGTGGCGGCGCAGCTTTCAAAGGATATGCCTGTGGATTTTGTTTTCGCCTTGTGCAACACCGCGCCGCGCCGCGTTTTGCTGGCATTTGTTGCGGCGGTGACCGGTTTGCTGCTCTATGGTTTGTATTTGCAAGAGGTCGTCGGTCTGGTTCCGTGCCCCATGTGCATCGTGCAGCGTTACGCCATGCTGCTGCTGGCGGCTTGTGCGGCCGCTGGAGCGGCAGCCCGGTCGCGCGGGGCACATGTCGCCGCCGCGCTGGGGGTCTTGCTTTGCGCTGCCGGCGGGGCATTTGTGGCCGCGCGCCAAAGCTGGTTGCAGTGGTACCCGCCAGAGGTCGCCAGCTGCGGACGTGACTTTTACGGCATGGTGGAAAACTTCCCGCTGCAGCGCGTCATCCCCATGATTTTTCGCGGCAGCGGCGACTGCACCAAGGTCGATTGGACCTTTCTGGGTGGCTCGCTGGCCAACTGGTCCTTTGTGAGCTTTTGCGGCTTGGGCCTGGCCGCGCTGGTATACGTTTTCGCCCGGTTGCGGGCTGGCGCGCGACCTTCAGTCGCAGCTGCTTGACCTAGGCTAACTTCTTCACCAGCACCAAACTCTTACGGTCCCAGTTGTATTTGCGTTTACGCGCTTCGGGGAGCCAGTCGGCGTCAACCTGCACGAAGCCGCGTTTGATAAACCAATGGCTGGTGCGTGTGCTGAGCACAAAAATGCTCTCCAGCCCTGCGGCGCGGGCGCGTTGCTCGATGCGTTTGAGCACCCGCTCTCCGTCGCCTTGCCCCTGCACGTCGGGGCTGACGGTGAGCGCAGCCATCTCGGCGCTGCGGGCTTCGGGATAGGGGTAGAGCGCGGCGCACGCGAAGATCACGCCGTCGTGCTCAATCACCGTGTAGTTGCCGATGTCGCGCTCGATCTCGGTGCGGCTGCGTTTGACCAGCGTGCCGTCTTCCTCAAACGGCGCAATCAGTTGCAAGATGCCGCCCACGTCGTCTTCACCCGCTTCGCGCAGTTCTTCCAGTTTCTCGTCCACGACCATGGTGCCGATGCCGTCGTGCACATACACCTCCAACAGAATCGCGCCGTCCACCGCAAACGGAATGATGTGGCTGCGCTCTACGCCTTCCTTGCAGGCCTTCACACAGTGCTGCAAGTAAAAGCCCACATCGGTTGGCAGTTTGGCGGGCGGAATCTCGGCGAGTAGCTCCTCGGCGGCGGCCAGGGGCAATTCGGTATCAATCGGGTTGTCTTCGGACTCCGCTTCCAGCGCGCGGGTGCGGATGCCGGGAATCTCGGTCAGAAAAATCAGCTTGTCGGCCTGCAACGCCACGGCTACCGATGTCGCCACTTCTTCCATCGCCAGGTTGAACGCCTCACCGGTGGGTGAGAAACCAAAGGGCGAGAGCAGCGGCATGGCGCCCATGTCCAGCAGTTTGCTGATGCCCGCCGTGTCCACCTTGCGCACCACGCCCGAGTGCTGAAAATCCACGCCGTCCACAATGCCCACCGGCCGCGCGGTCAGGAAGTTGCCGCTGATCACGCGCACGGTGGAATCGGCCATCGGCGTATTCGGCAAGCCCTGGCTGAAGGCGGCTTCAATCTCGTAGCGCAGTTGCCCGGCCGCTTCTTGGGCGCAGTCCAGCGCGATCTCGTCGGTGATGCGGATGCCGTGCGAATACTTGGGCACATGGCCTTTGGCAAGCAGCTGCTCGTTGACCTGCGGCCGAAAGCCGTGCACCAAAACAATCTTCACCCCCATGGCCTGGATCATCGCCAAGTCCTGCGCAATATGCGCCAACTTCCCCGCCGCAATCGCCTCGCCCGCCATACCCACCACAAAGGTCTGGTTGCGGAACTTGTGGATGTACGGCGCCACGGAACGGAACCAGGGCACGAACGTGAAGTTGAAGACGGAGGTCATGGGCGGGGTAGGGTTGTTCAGGGGCTAATGTAGCGAAAGCGTCGTGGTAAATTTCGGCGGTAGTGATATTTGACTACCCAACCAGCCGGAGCACACCATGTCCACTACCGCACCGCTCAGCAAACCCACCAGCTTGAAGTTGCCCGCCGCGCTCAAAACCCAGCTTGAAATCGACGCGCAAAAGGCTGGTATCAGTCTGCACGCTTTCATGGTGCAAACGCTCGCCGAGTCGGTGCAGCGCACAAGGCTGCGTGAGGCGTTTGCGCAGGACTCGCAGGCGGCATTAAGCGACATGAAAGCCAGCGGATTGGGCTACGAGCTTGGCAATGTCCGTGCCTATTTATCCGAAATGTCCAAACACCGCAAAGGCCTACAAAGTAAGCCGAAAAGCCCCACCCCAACGCGGTTGGGCTAAGCGATATGCCGCGTGTATTCCTGAGCCAGGCGGCGTTCGATGACCTGCTCCGGCTGGAGGAATTTCTGGCTCAGTCAGAAGACCCGATGGCCGGTGAATTGTTGGATTTCATCCTTGACGCTTTGCACGTTTTGACGCACCAGCCCGGCATCGGAAGGCTGGTCGAGGGTGGGCTGCGCGAGCTCATCATTTCGCGCAGACGCAGCGGCTATCTGGCGCGTTACGAATTCGACCACGTACGCGACTTGGTTCTGGTGGCGCGCATTCGCCATCAACGGGAGTCGGGGTACTCCGAGGGTGAGATCTAAAAAAGGCAGCTAAGCCGTAAACATCGCTGTGCTATGCTTTTCCCGTCGGTTCAGCCCTTGACCGATGGATAAAAAAAATTGAAGGGCAAACCCGGTGAAAACCGGCGACGCAAAGCCACCGAACTAAGGCGCTATCCACAGCGCAACGTCAGAGGGGCCGCTAGATTTGACGGGCAAGACTGCTTGTCTGCTCTTTCCTGATTTTCCCAAATTCAATTAGGAAGTTAATATGAAGGTGTACCATTTTTTGACCATGGAAAATGCAATCAGTGACCTCGCACTGAAACGGATTAAGGTTAGCCGCTTGAGTCAATTGAATGATCCTTTTGAGCTACTCGCCGCCGACAGCTTGGACCCGAGGGATAAGGCAGCCCTTGAAACATTTAAAGTGCAGATGAATGATTCAAGAGGGATCATTTGTTTCAGTAATGACTGGTGTAATCCACTACTTTGGGGGCATTACG
>CAIOUR010000136.1 GCA_903861575.1 uncultured beta proteobacterium
CCCTCGCCCACCTGCAGATTGACACCATGCAGCACATGGCTTTTGCCGTAAAAGGCCTGTAAATCTGTAACTTGCAGCATGTTCAATGTCCTTGTGCCGATTCACCGGCCTGGGCGTCGGCCACCGAGGAGCCCAAATACGCCTCTTGCACGCGGGCGCTGGCGCGCACGGCGTCCGGCGTGTCAAACGCAATGACCTCGCCATACACCAGCACCGCAATGCGGTCCGCCAGGCCGAAGACCACCCCCATGTCGTGCTCCACCGTGAGCAAGGTTTTGCCCTCGGTCACTTGTTTGATGAGGCTGATGAAGCGCGTCGTCTCGCTTTTGCTCATACCGGCCGTGGGTTCGTCCAACAAAATGACATTGGCGCCACCGGCAATGGTGATGCCCACTTCCAAAGCGCGCTGCTCGGCGTAGGTCAGGTTGAGCGCAATCACATCGCGCTTTTTGTCCAAACCGATCATTTCCATCAGCTCCTGGGCACGCGCGTTGGCGTCGTCCAGGTCCACCAGAAACTTCAGGAAGGTGTAGCCATAGCCCAAGCTCCACAGCACACTGCAGCGCAGGTTCTCGAAAACGCTGAGTTTGGGGAAGATGTTGGTGATCTGAAAGCTGCGTGAGAGGCCCAGGCGGTTGATCTCGAACGGCTTTTTGCCGTTGATCACATGGTTGTTGAGCAAGATGTCACCACTGGTGGGTGCCATGCGTCCACTGATCAAATTGAACAAGGTCGATTTGCCGGCGCCGTTGGGGCCGATGATGGCAACGCGCTCACCCTGACGGACCGCCAGACTGGCACCACGGATGATTTCAGTCTTGCCAAAACTCTTGCGCACATCGCGCAGCTCCAGCGCGATAGACGTTGCTTCTGCGGAGCTAGATGCAGTATGGCTCATGGTGCAGCTCCTGCGGCATGGGATTCTTTTTCGATCATTTCTTGGACAGCGTCCCATTGGCCGGCGAAGCGGCGCTGCGCCAGTGAAAACAGCCAGCCGCCCAGCAGCAGCGCTGCGAGCAGGCCCAGCCAGGTCTGCGCGGATGCAGTGTCCAGCGGCACGCCCATAAAGTTCAGCACCGAGCCCATGGTCGCGTTGAGCTGGCGGTGGTAGATCACTTCGACCAGCGCCGCCACGGCCACCAGCAAGACGATCGAGGCCGCAGCCAGCACGCCGTAGGCGGGCAGCAAAGAACGCAGCTTTCCGAACTTGGCCACGCGCAGGTTCATCATCAGCAAGCTGGCAATACCACCCGGGGCGAACATGACCATGACCATGAACACCAGGCCCAGGTACAGCAACCAGGCTTGCGTGAACTCGCTCAGCAGCACCAGCGCCAGCACCATCAACACCGCACCGATGATGGGTCCGAAGAAGAAGGTGGCGCCACCCAAAAAGGTGAACAGCAAATACGCGCCCGAGCGCGCTGCACCAACCACCTCCGCATTGACGATCTCAAAATTGAGCGCGCCCAGGCCGCCGGAAATACCGGCAAAAAAGCCCGCAATGATGAAGGCGGTGTAGCGCACGCGCTGGGGGTTGTAGCCAATGAACTCGACCCGCTCGGGGTTGTCACGGACCGCATTGAGCAAACGGCCCAATGGCGTTTGGGTGAAGGCATACATCAGCATCACGCACACCAGGGTGTAGGCGGCAATCAGGTAGTACACCTGGATGGCGGGGCCGAAGGTAATGCCCATCACGGGCTGACCCGACATGCGGTTGCCCGAGATGCCGCCCTCCCCGCCGAAAAACTCCGGCACCATGAGCGACATGGCAAACACCAGTTCCGCCAGACCCAAAGTAATCATGGCAAAGGTGGTTCCTGACTTGCGGGTGGTCACATAGCCAAACAGCACAGCAAAGCCC
>CAIOUR010000137.1 GCA_903861575.1 uncultured beta proteobacterium
AAGGGAGGTATGCAGCCAATCTCAAGCTGCTGGGTGACGGTGACTTGATCGGATGTTTCCGCTAAAGCCCCAAGAATTTCCGCACAACCGAATCTCCGCAGCGCAAACGCCCTTGCAGGCGCTTGCGCTGGAATGCAGACAATTAAGCCTGCGCGATAGCCTGGGCCGTCAAAGGCAGCTTACGCACGCGCTTGCCGGTAAGCGAGGCCACAGCATTCGCAATAGCGGGCACCACCAAAGCCGTTGCAGGCTCTCCGATGCCGCCAGGCTTCTCGGTGCTGGACACCAAGATCACCTCAATTTCCGGGTGATCGCTCATGCGCACCACGGGGAAGTCGTGGAAGTTGCTCTGCTGCACACGTCCCTTCTCCAAAGTGATCTCCTGCATCAGGCCTGCGCCAATACCAAAGGCCACGCTGGACTTGATCTGCGCCTCCACCGTCTCGGGGTTCACGATGTGACCCACGTCAGCGGCCACCGTGACCTTGTGCACCTTGACGTTGCCATCCTTGATCGAGATCTCGGCAACCTGGGCCATCATGCCGTCGTAGCCTTCCATCAGTGCGATACCGCGCGAGCGGCCTGCCGCCAACGGCGTGCCCCAGCCCGACTTCTCAGCTGCGAGCTTGAGCACATTGGCAAAGCGCGGCTGGTTTTGCAGCATGGCCATGCGGTACGCGTAGGGATCCTGGCCAGCGGCCTTGGCCATCTCGTCCACAAAGCTTTCGTTGGCGAAAGCGTTCATGTTGTGGCTCACTGCGCGCCAGTAGCCCACCCGGAAGCCGGTGTCGTGGATCACCAGGTCATGTTGGGTGTTGGCAATGTTGTAAGGCGCCACAGCCGCCTCGCCCATGAAGGGGTCGTAGGTGTTGGCAGGCAAACCAAAGGCGCGCTGGGTGACCGACTGCGAGGTCACCTTAAAGTGCATGGCCACCGGTTTGCCCGATGCGTCCAGACCGGCCTTGAGGTTGTTCACACCCATGGGGCGGTAGAAGTCATGGGTCATGTCTTCTTCGCGCGACCAGATCAGCTTGACGGGCTTGCCGATGGCTTTGGAGGTCAGGGCCGCTTGTACGATGAAGTCCAGCTCCAAGCGGCGTCCGAAGCCGCCACCCAGGTAGGTGGTCTTGACGGTCACGTTCTCAGGCTTGATGCCCAGGGCCGCAGCGGTTGCACCTTGCGCGCCTTGCTGGAACTGGGTGGAGCCCAGCACTTCGCACTTGCCGTCTTTGTAATCGGCGGTGAAGTTCATGGGCTCCAGCGGAGCATGGGCCTGCATGGGGGTGATGTATTCGGCTTCCACCACTTTGGCGGCTGTTTTCATGGCAGCTGCTACGTCACCGGTGGGCTTGCCGATAGGCAGTGCTTTGCCGTTTTTAGCGGCGTTGCGGTTGCCTGCCAGCATGCTGGCGTTGTCAATGGAGGCGCCAGCGCCTTCATCCCACACCACGCTGACGGCTTCCAGGGCCTTTTTGGCGTGCCAGTAGGAGTCGGCAACGACGACCACAGCACCCTGGATGTCCAGAACGTTTTGCACGCCGGGCATGGATTGGGCTTTGCTCGCATCAAAGGATTTGAGCTTGCCACCGATGACGGGGCACTGGGTGATGGCTGCGTAGACCATGCCGGGCAGGGTGACGTCGATACCGTATTGGGCCGTGCCATTGACTTTGACCGGTGTGTCCACGCGCTTGGTGGCTTTGCCGATGATCTTGAAGTCTTTGGGGTCTTTGAGGGCGACTTTCTCTGGCACGGGCAGTTTGGCCGCATCGGCAGCCAGCGAGCCGTAGGTGGCTTGCTTGCCGCCTGGGCCGTAGACCACGCCTTTGTCGGCACGCAGGGTGCTGCGGTCCACGCCCCAGCGGGTGGCAGCCGCGCTGATGAGCATCTCGCGCACTTGGGCGCCGGCGATACGCAGCTTCTCCCAGCCATCGCGCACCGAGGTCGATCCACCGGTGATTTGGGCACCCAGGAGGTCGTTGGTGTAAGCGGCGGCATTTGCCGGTGCGTTCTCCACCGAGATTTGCGACATCTCGACGTTGAGCTCTTCGGCAATGAGCATGGGCATGGAGGTGAAGACGCCTTGGCCCATCTCGGAGCGGGCGGTCAGCAAGGTGATGGCGTTGTTGTCAGCGATGTGCACCCAGGCGTTGGGGGTGTACACGGTACCGGCCGCTTGTACGGCGGTGCTGGCCGGCAGTACCAGGCCCATGAGCAGGCCGCCACCCAGGGCGGAGGAGGTTTTGAGGAATTCGCGGCGTGAGGTATTCATCGTGATGCTCCTTATGCTTTGTTCATCGTGGCGGCGGCATCTTTGATGGCTGCCTTGATTCGCGAGTAGGTGCCGCAGCGGCAGATGTTTCCGCTCATGGCCGCGTCGATGTCTGCATCGCTGGGGTTTTTGTTGGTGCTCAGGAGTGCCGCAGCGCTCATCAGCTGGCCGGACTGGCAGTAGCCGCACTGGGGCACATCGTGCTTGATCCAGGCTACTTGCAGGGGGTGGGAGTTGTCTTTGGACAGGCTCTCAATGGTGGAGATGGCTTTGCCCGAGACGCTGGAGACGCGGGTTTGGCAGGAGCGAACGGGTTTGCCATCCACATGGACCGTGCACGCCCCGCACAGGGCCGCGCCGCAGCCGAATTTGGTGCCGGTCATCCCCAGCTCGTCGCGGATGACCCACAGCAGCGGCGTATCGCCCTCAGACTTGGACGCAACGGACTTGCCGTTAATTTGAAATTCAACACTCATATGAGATCTCC
>CAIOUR010000138.1 GCA_903861575.1 uncultured beta proteobacterium
CACCAGACTTTGGCGCAGGGTGTTGAGGTGGGGAACGATCTGGTCCAGACCAAAGGCGAAGCGGCCGCGCAGGTCCAGCGGCGCGGTGATGTGGTTGATGCCCAGGGCCCAGACGGTCATAGAGAGGTGGATTATAAAATTGTTGGCCCTTGCGGCATTCCCATCCTGCCGCCATGAACATCCTCGCGCTCATCAACCACGTTCTTAATTTCGTCGCACCGGCCTTTTTTGTGGGCTTTTTTCTGGCGGCCCTCGCACCCTGGGTGCTGCGCAAATCGCCACGGCGCGGCACCTGGATGGTTCGCGCTTTGAGCAACTCGGTATGCGGTTTGTGTGCCTTGGTAGGCGGGCTTTGGTTTTTCGGCCGCGATGGCAAGATGCTGAGCTACCTCGGCCTGATCCTGGCCAGCGCGGCCAGCCAGTTCTGCTGGATGCAGGCGTGGCGTAAATGAGGGACACCGAAGGCTCCGGGCTGGTGATCGTCCGCGCCGGCACCGAGCACCTGGCTGCGTTGACGGATTTCATCTTTGACCACGGCGCCAATGAGTGGAACTACCTGCCCGAAGACGGTATCCGCGAGCATGTGCAAGCCGTTGTGCAAGGCCGCGACCATGGTGTGCTGGCCCTGCAGGATGGACAACTGCTGGGCGCGGTCACATTTGGTCTGAGCTCGGACTTTGATCGCTATCTGCCTGCGCGGCTTCGAGGCACGCCCCAAGGCTATGTGAGCGAAGCGGTGGTTCTACGTGACCGTACCGGCAAAGGACTGGGCACGCGCTTGCTGCGCGAAGCACTGGCCGCGCTGTCAACCATGGGCATCGTTGCGGTGTTCATCGATCGCCATGAAGAAAATCGCGCCTCGGCCGGCATGATGCGCCGCGCCGGCTTCGTGGAGATGGAGACCTACGCCGATCCCCGCCGACGGCCGCACGGTTCGGGGCGCACCACCGTATGCCGCTTCAGCTTTGCGGATGAAACTGGTCTACCCGGTCGGTGATCACGCCGTCCGTACCCAAGGCGATTAGGCGCTGGGCATCGCTGGCCTCATTCACGGTATAGCTCATTAGTCGAAAACCGCCCGCCTTGGCCCGGGCGACGGATTCGGCGTCCCACAGTTCATAGTTGCAAATAATGGCTTGGCAGCGCAGCCGCGCGGCATGGTGCAGCCACTGCGCCCAGCTTTGGTCCTCCAGTGCATGGATCAGCAAGCCGCGCGGCAGATCGGGCTGGGATGCCAAAGCGCCTTCGAGCGCGGGTATTTCAAAGGAGCTCAGCAAAGGCGGCACGGCCGCATGCCGCCACAGCTGCGCGGCGTGCTGTGCTACCACCTCGCCGGTGTGGCGTTCTGTGCCGATGGTGGGCTTGATTTCGATGTTCAAGAAGTGGGCGTTGGCGCGGCAGAAGTGGGCAATGGCCTGCAGCGTGGGCAGTGGCTCTCCCGCGTAAACCGGGCTATGCCAGCTTCCGGCATCCAGCTGGGATAAGACCTGCCAGGGGTGGTGACCCGCCACCCGGTCAGCGTCAGCGGGCAGCGTTGCGCAGTCTGTCGTGCGGACCAAGGTGTCGTCGTGCAGCAAAAAGGGCACACCGTCGCTGCTGAGTTTGACGTCACACTCAAACATGGCGTAACCGTAGGACGCCCCAAGGCGGAAGGCAGCCAGGGTGTTTTCGGGTGCCAGGGTGCCCGCGCCGCGGTGCGCGATCCAGGAGGGGTAGGGCCAATCGTGCATAGGGTCTCTCGTCGCCAGGGTCCACCCGATTGTGCCCCTGCGTTACCATTGCAAGCCCTTTGACAAGCCGTCGCATACTTGCGACCGGGCGACAAAGCCGCCACCGATGAACGCCCCCACGCCGCTCTCCCACCTCACCCCCGCCCATTCCAGCCCCGTTGCGACCGACGACGGTCAGGGACGTATCCGCGAAATTCCCTACAACTACACCTCGTTTTCTGACCGGGAAGTGGTAATGCGCCTGCTGGGTGAGCCAGCTTGGGAGACGCTGACCAGCTTGCGCAGCGAACGGCGCACGGGACGCTCGGCACGCATGCTGTACGAGGTTCTGGGGGACATATGGGTGGTTCAGCGCAATCCGTATTTGCAGGACGATTTGCTGGACAACCCGAAACGGCGTGCCTTGTTGGTGGAGGCCTTGCACCACCGTCTGGGTGAGATTGAAAAGCGCCGCACGCCAGATACCGATACCGAACGGGACGCTGCCGTCGGAGGCTTATTGGACGCGTCGCGCCGCGCGGTGCAGGCTTTCGGGGACGCCTTCGCGGAGGTGGCCGCGCTGCGGCGCAAGGCGCTGCGGACCTTGGGGCGGCGCACGGCGCGGGACAACATTCAGTTTGATGGCATGAGCCGTGTTGCCCACGTCACCGACGCCACCGATTGGCGCGTGGAATACCCCTTCGTGGTGCTCACGCCCGACAGCGAGGCCGAGATGGCGGGTTTGGTCAAGGCCTGCATCGACCTCGGGTTGAGCATCGTACCGCGCGGTGGCGGCACCGGTTACACCGGCGGAGCCGTGCCACTGACTTGGAAAAGCGTGGTCATCAACACCGAAAAGCTCGACGCCGTCAGCGCCGTGGAGATGCGCCGTCTGCCAGGCCTGGACGTCGACGTGGCCACGGTCTGGAGCGAGGCCGGGGTGGTGACCCAGCGAGTGGCCGATGCGGCCGAAGCCGCGGGCTATGTGTTCGCCGTAGACCCGACGTCAGCGGAAGCGTCGTGCATTGGCGGCAATATCGCCATGAACGCCGGCGGCAAAAAGGCCGTGCTCTGGGGCACAGCGCTGGACAATCTGGCGAGCTGGCGCATGGTGACGCCGCAAGCGCAGTGGCTGGAAGTCACTCGCATAGGCCACAACCTGGGCAAGATCCACGACGCCGAGATGGTGCATTTCCGCTTGGACTATTTCGAAGCCAATGGCACAACGCCGGTGCGCAGCGAAGATCTGCATATCCCCGGCGCGAGCTTTCGCAAAGCCGGTCTAGGCAAAGACGTCACCGACAAGTTTTTGAGCGGTCTGCCCGGCATCCAGAAAGAGGGTTGCGACGGCCTGATCACCAGCGCACGTTGGGTGGTCCACCGCATGCCGCAGCACACGCGCACCGTGTGCCTGGAATTTTTTGGCCATGCCCGCGAAGCGGTGCCCAGTATCGTGGAGATCAAAGATTTCATGTTTGCCCAGGCGCAAATCAGCGGCGTTTTGTTGGCGGGCCTGGAGCACATGGACGACCGCTACCTGAAAGCCGTGGGCTACGCCACCAAGAGCCGGCGCGGCGCGCAGACGGGCAACGGTTTGCCCAAGATGGTTTTGATCGGCGACATCGCCGGGGATGACTCCGATGCCGTG
>CAIOUR010000139.1 GCA_903861575.1 uncultured beta proteobacterium
CGCCAAACACACCAGCAACGTTTGATGTTACAGTAACTAGTACTGGTTATTCAGTTGTTGTAAATAATCCAGGTAGCGGTTATGCCACAACTAATAGTATGTATATTTCAGGCGGCCAATTAGGCGGCGTTAATAGTGTTAATGATTGTACAATCACTGTTACTGGTCTAACAGGTAGCGGAATTCAACAGGTATCGGTTCAAGGTACCGTCCCAAGTAATAGTGCGTTAAGTTATACGTTGAGTGTATATATTAAGAAAGGATCAGCACCTAGCATTGATTTGTATGGTATATTTTCTGGATCTAGTACAGTTACTAGTAGTATTAATTACAACTTTGCTACAGGCGCAATTACACCTAGTAGTGCAGGTGGCGGATATTTGCCAACGCAGTACGGTGCAATTAACCAACAGCTATCATCAACAAGCCCAACGGCGGGTTGGTACAGATTATGGTTTGCAATTAATGATACTACCGGTTTAAATACTCAACTTCAATTTAGAGTGTATCCTAGGGGATATAACGGAACGGCCAATCAATATTCGTATGTATATGCATCTCAAGTTGAGCTTTCAAAGAGTACATACACTCCTAATTTTTACCTACAAGTGGATACAATATCAAAATATACAGCATATGCTAATTATAATATTACAGGTGCTGGTACAGGAGTTGTTACAATCGGCGATGAAACTAGAAGCAATAGTGTATTTCAGACCCGTGTTACAACAGACGCAAATCTAGTAACCGGCGGAGCAGGATATTTAACAGCATCGAATAATGCGCAGGGTGGCAACACACAATTTATTCAATTAGCGCAAGCAGATACAAATACTAACGGTAACTATACCGGTATGCGTGTTTTCATTAATAGCGGCACAGGCGCCGGGCAATACGGATACATTTCGTATTTTGATGCATCGACAAAGTATGCATATGTATTAAAAGAATCGTTTGATACTTTGCAGATTACTGGCACAACTAGTGGAACAAATTTAATTACATTAAGCGGAACTAACAACACTGATACATTATATGTAAATCAACCAGTACAATTTATTCCTACCTACTATACAACGTCAGTAACGTCAACTGGATTAAGCCAGACTACTGCAACACAGACAACTGGCGGCACGGACAATACAATGACAGTGGCAAGTACGAAAGGTATGTATATTAATATGCCATTAACATTTACTGCGGCTAATGGATTTCAAGCGATATTTAGCGATGTAGCGGCAGGGTATACATATTACATTTATGCCATTCTTGATGATACAACTATACAAATCACCCAACAATCGTTTGGTAACGTGTGGCCGTTAAATACCGCCACTGGTACAATGACCATTAACTTCCCCTCAAATACTAGTTACTTACAAGCATCAACCACTAATATGGTTGTAAACTATCCTATTCAGTTTACTGGAACAGCACTAGGCGGAGTTTCAGTTGGAACCGTGTATTATATTAATGATATTATAGACAGTAATAATTTTACAATTTCAGGATCCCTTGTTTCAGTTAC
>CAIOUR010000140.1 GCA_903861575.1 uncultured beta proteobacterium
GCCCCGCAGAACGCTGCCGATGCGCAGCTACGGCGTGGCGCATACCTGGTACAGGGCCTGGGCCACTGCAGCGTCTGCCACATGCCGCGTAACGCATTGGGTGGCAATGCCGACATGCTCAGCCTGGCGGGTGGCTTGATTGCCGGGCAATCCTGGTATGCGCCTTCTCTGCTGGATCCTTTGGATGGCGGCGTGCAGAACCGGCCGATCGCTGAGGTGCGGCAACTGCTCCTGTCGGGCCGCAGCGGTGCGGATCGCACATCCGGCCCCATGGCCGAAGTCGTCCGGCACAGCTTGCAGCAGTGGACGGTGCAAGATATTGACGCCATGGCCGTTTACCTGCAAAGCCTGCCCAAGGCGGTGCATTCTGAAAGCAGCACTGCGCCAGCCGCGCCTCGCCCGGTATTGAAAAGTGGCGCTGCGCTGTATGAAAAGCACTGTGCCGACTGCCACGGAACGCAGGGGCAGGGTATCCGGGGCGCGGATGGCAACTGGGCCTACCCGCCGCTGCGCGGTAACCGCACCGTGTTGCAGTCTTTGCCGGTTAATCTGCTACAGACTGTGCTCTACGGCGGTTTTGGGCCCAGCACGGCGGGCAATCCGCGCCCTTTCGGCATGCCGCCGTATGTGCTTACCTTGAGCGAGCAGGACGTCGCAGACCTGCTGAGTTTTGTTCGCTCCGCCTGGGGGAATCAAGCGGCCCCGGTGTCTACAGTGGATGTACAGCGCTTGCGGGACGGAGCTGGGCGCTGAGATCTTCGAATTAACGCGCCGCGTCGCCGTACATCACGTTGATGCGGGCGACGTATTTCGATATATCACCCGTCACCCGGCAGCCTTCATGCACCACCGATGCCGGGCCGAATCCGTGGCGGAAGAAAAGGGCCGAGCCTTTGACCGGAGACACATCGACGAAGCGCCCGTCCCGGCCGAACAGCCGGGTGCTGCCACCCAGGACACCATCAGCCGGCCCGTTCAGGTACAGCAGCATGGTCAGTCCAGAGCGCAGTTCTGGGCCCCACTCCAGCATGGCGCTGCGGTCCGGGCTCAGGCTGTAGCCCGGCCAGTTGCCGTCGGTATGGCGGTTAAAGACGTCGTTGGCGTCGTAACGGTACATATTGATGCGGTGGCTGAAAGCCTGGAACAGCGGCTCACCATCCAGCTCCTGTGGCAGCAAATGGGCGATGCGCTTGAACATCGGTGCCAACATTTCGGGATCGGCCACCCAGTGGACCGATTTGTTCATCCGCATGCCAGGCGGAGTGGCGATGCCAGGCGCCTCGTCGCGGTAACCGCACTGCTCGCTGGCGCGCACCATGGCGTCTGCCTCTTCGGCGGTGGTCACTTGGTTGATCACAAAAGCCAGCAGGCCGTCGAGTTCGATGTCCTGCCGCGACGGTTGGAGCGCAGGCTGTGCCTGCCATTGCAGCGCCGCGGGCACGCTGTCGAAGGCATGCACCGGTGTCATGGGAACCACGCCTCCCATGGGCAGCGAGCCCGGCAAATAAGCCACCGGGTGGTGGCCGGGCCAACCCGTGCTGCTTGCCGGATCGCTACTCACCATGAGCCGATGTTGGGCATGGAGGCCCAGGGTTCTGCGTGTGGCAGCGGGGCGCCGCGCTGCAGCAATTCAATCGAAATCTGGTCCGGCGAGCGGACAAAGGCCATATAGCCATCACGCGGCGGCCGCACAATGTCCACGCCGTGCGCTTGCAGGCGGGCGCAGGTGGCGTAAATGTCGTCGACCGCGTAGGCCAGGTGGCCGAAGTTGCGCCCGCCGGTGTAGGCTTCCGGATCCCAGTTGTAGGTAAGCTCCACTTGCGCGCTGCGGTCGCCCGGGGCAGCCAGAAACGCCAGCGTGAAGCGGCCTTGCGGCACCTCCCGCACGCTCAGCACGTCCAGGCCCAGCGCATCGCGGTAGAACCGCAGCGACGCTTCCAAATCGGTCACCCGGACCATGGTGTGGAGGTACTTCATGCGGGTCGGCTTACTTGGCGCTGAGAACCCAGGTGGCCAGCTTTTTCAGGTCGGCGTCTGACAGTTTGGGATGCGCTGGCATAGGGAGTTCTCCCCATTTGCCGACGCTGCCGTTGCGGATGCTTTGCACGAGCATGGCTTGCGCGTCGGCTTGACCCGCGTATTTCGCTGCCACATCTTTGTAGGCAGGACCCACCAGTTTGGTGGCCACAGCGTGGCATCCCAGGCAACCGCTCTTATTGGCGAGCGCCTCATTGGCTTGAGCCTGTAGCGCGAAGGTACCTGCGCAGAGGAGCACAGCAATCTGGAGGGGGGTGGTCATACGACCTTTGAAACATGTCGCCATCGCTTTAACGTCCTAGAGCTTTGAGACGGGCCGGTTCGACGATCTCAATCCAGTAGCCGTCCGGGTCTTTGATAAACGCCACGTCTTTCATCTTGCCCTGATCGGGGCGCTTCACGAAGCTCACCTGGTTCTGGTCAAACCAGGCGGTGGCGGCGTCAAGGTCGGGCACCGAGAAGCAGATATGGCCGAAGCCTTGCGGTTGCGCGTTGCCATCGTGGTATTTGAAATCCGGATCCGATTCGGTACCCCAGTTGTGCGTGAGCTCCAAGATGCCGCTTTGCGCGAACGTCCAGGCGGTGCGCTCGCCCACATCGTCGGGCGCGGATTCACCATCGGCGGCGCGGTGCAGAAAGTACAACGAAAACTTCATCTCGGGAAAGTCCAGCTTGCGCAGCAAGCGCATACCCATGACGCCGGTGTAGAAAGCCAGCGAAACCTGGGGGTCTTTGATGCGCAGCATGGAGTGATTGAAGACAAAACCGCGGGTCGCTTCGGGCACGGCGGCACTGACGCCGGGCTGGTTTTCGGTGGTGAAACTCATAAACACATTCTGATGGGTTGGGAAACGCGGGCTCAAAAAAATCCCATCCGGTGCTTTTTCCGGCACCGGATGGGTTGCGATGGGAAATGTAATTACCTGCCCACCGCTGCCACCGACTTTGGGGCGATTTCGAGAGATTGGGCCCGACCGGGCAGGGTGGTCACATTGGCGACAGCAAGTGTGTTCGTCTGTTCGCGCTCCATGTTGATCACGCAGCGGCGCAGGTAGCGCATGCTGGTGACCCGCAGGAAGGAGGCGAAGTTAGGGACCTCACCCCGATGCGCCAGGATTTCGTCATGGAAGTTCGAAATCAGCGCATTCGTGGTGCAGCCCTCTTCTTCAGCCATTTCCGCCAGGATATCCCACACCATGTTCTCCAGCCGCAGGCTGGTCAACACATTGCGGATACGAACGGTGCGCGTGCGCTGCTCGTACTGGATCGGATCTGCCTTGACGAAATATTCACACATGGTTTGCTCCTGCCTCGATCGATCCGTATCTTAGATCGCGCGTTCGGTCATTTGCTGGGCGATGTAATCCGCCTGGCGAATGGCCAAAGTCACGATGGTCAGTGTGGGGTTCTCGGCGCCGCCAGTGGTGAACTGGCTGCCGTCACTGATGAACAGGTTCGGGATGTCGTGCGTCTGCCCCCATTTGTTCACCACACCATCTTGGGGCCGTGCGCTCATGCGGCTGGTTCCCAGATTGTGGGTGGACGGGTAGGGCGGTGTGCGGAAGGTTTTGATCGCACCGGCCGCCTGGTACACCCGCTCGCCCTGCGTGAAAGCGTGGTTGCGCATGGCGATGTCGTTGGGGTGGTCGTCAAAGTGGACATTGGGGATGTAGTTGCCCCACTGGTCTTTGACGTTGGTGTTGAGCGTCACGCGGTTGCCTTCGCGTGGCATGTCCTCACCCACCAGCCACATACCGGCTAGGTTGGTGTAGTGATCCATCCACCACGCGAAGTCGGCACCCCAGCCGCCCGGATTCAAGAATGCGGCCATGAAAGGCACGCCCAGGCTCAGGGTTTCCATTTCGTAACCACCGACGAAACCACGGTTCGGGTTGTGTGCGGCTTCATCGCGGATGATGCCGGCCATGGTGGTGCCACGGTACATATGCACCGGGTTTTTGAACGCGGCGTACACCGATCCGGTCATGTGGCGCATGTAGTTACGACCCACTTGGCCCGAGGAATTGGCCAGGCCGTCCTTGAACATATTGGATGCCGACAGCAAAAGGAGACGCGGGGTTTCGATCGAGTTACCAGCCACGCAAATAATGCGGGCCTTTTGGCGTTGCTCTTTGCCGTCCTTATCGAAGTACACCACGCCGGTCACTTTGCCGGAGGCGTTGTGCTCAATGCGGGTGACATGGGATTGGGGGCGGATCTCGAAATTGCCGGTGGCCTCAGCCTTGGGGATTTCGGTGTACAGCGTAGACCACTTGGCGCCGCTCTTGCAACCCTGGAAGCAAAAGCCCAGCTGCATGCAGCGACCACGTCCGTCGCGCGGCTGGCTGTTGATAGCCATGTTGCCGGTATGCACTTCCTTGTAGCCCAACTTGGTTGCACCTGCGTGCATGACCTTGAAGTTGTTGTTGCCGGGCAGGCCGGGAATACCGTTGGTGCGGGTGACGCCCATTTTGTATTCGGCCTTGGCGTAGTAGGGCTCCAGGTCTTTGAGGGTGATAGGCCAGTCCAGCAAATTCGCGCCCGGCACATCGCCGTACACCGACTTGACGCGGAACTCATGCTCCTGGAAACGCAGGGATGCGCCAGCCCAGTGCGTGGTGGTACCGCCCACGGTCTTGCAAATCCAGGCCGGCAGGCCGGCAAAGTCTTTGGCAACGCGCCACGATCCGGAAGTGGAGCGTGCGTCCAGCCAGGCCAGTTGCACAAAGGACTTCCACTCGTCGTTGATGAAGCTTGCGCTCGATTGGGTTGCGCCGGCCTCCAGCACCACGACCTTGATGCCTTTTTGGCAGAGTTCGTTGGCCAATGTGCCGCCGCCCGCGCCCGACCCGATGACGACGACTACCGAGTCGTCAGAAAAATCAAATTTCGCCATGTTGTATCTCCTGTATGTGGGTAAGTGGCTCAGCCCAGGAAGGGCGGTGGGCTGGCTTCTTTAGAGGGCTCAGGCAACCACTTGAGGTCCTGGAATCCACGGGTGATGTAGCCGCCTTTTTCCCAGGCAGAACCGGGGTAGCCGAACACGGCATAGGCCATGTCGTTGTCATACAGCGAGGTGATGCACTGTCCCCGCACGGTGCCGAAAAACGCCGTACCTTCCATGCCACGCACGATTTCTTCGCGCTGCTTTTCGCTGGCTTTGGCGAAGTCGCCACCCGCAGACTTGTTGAGCCAGGCAATGCCGTCTTGCAGCATCTTGGCCGCGCCGGCATCGCCAGCGGCTTTACCGTCCAGGTCTTTCGCCAGCAGGGCGTAAACCGCGTCGGGCAGCTTCTTGTGGGGGTACAAGGTGCGGCCCATGGCCATCAGGGTTTGGCCTTCCGCCGTAGAGAGCTTTTTCAGCTCCAGCGCCCAGGCGTTGCTGGGAGCCAGTGCAGCCAGCATGGAGCCGCTGGCCAAGGTGCCCATCAGCAGGCCGGAGCCTTTGAGGAACTCACGCCGCGCGAGCGGCAAATTGACTTTGCGGACGATGCCGCTGTCTTCTTCGCAGCCCGCGATTTCGGGGCTGTCCTGGGCAATGGAAATGACACGCATGTTTTGTCTCCGGTGTGTTGTTCGCACTTGCACGAATTCGTGCAGAGCGAAGGCAGTATCCGGTGCAAAACCCGCGTCTGGGTGATAGCTGACTACTTACAGGGAAAACCCTTTAATTTGAGAAATGGCTACCTTTTCATAGGCAAAACGCACCTTTTAGGCAGATTTCACCTAGATCTGGAAATTTTTTCACGCGGTGAAAACCTGCCCGGTGCGGGGGCGGACATCGACGGACTCCACCCCGTTTAGCTGGAGTGCGGCAAAGTCCTGCTGAGACAGATGCACCTCCAGTACATCGCCTTGCGAGAGTAGCCCTGCATCGTCTGGCTCCACGTCCAAACGGACCAAGGGGCCGGTCGCCAAGGTGCGTACCAGCCGCCCAGAAATCCACCCGATGCTGTTATGGGCCGGATTGGACGACATTTGTCTGGATGGCCGGATTTCGAACTCATGGGGGCGCACAAAGGCGTGTGCTGCCTGGCCGACTGCGACGTCTATCAGCGCAGGGCAGGCAATTTGTGCAGGGCCGCTCCCGATCAACATGGCGCCGCCGACCAGTTGTCCATGAAGGTGGTTGACATGTCCCAAAAATCCGAAAACGAAGGGGCTGGCCGGCCGGTCCCACACCTCTTGGGGGCTACCGACCTGCTCAATTTTTCCACGGTTCATCAAAACGACTCTATCCGATACCTCCAAGGCTTCCTCTTGATCGTGGGTGACGAACACGCTACTGACGTGCAACTCATCGTGTAGGCGGCGTAACCAGCGGCGCAACTCTTTGCGCACCTTGGCGTCCAAAGCGCCGAAGGGTTCGTCCAGCAACAGCACTTGCGGCTCTACCGCCAATGCGCGTGCCAACGCAATGCGCTGGCGCTGTCCGCCCGAGAGTTGCGATGGGTAGCGGTCACCCAGCCAATCGAGCTGCACCAAATCCAGCAGGGCGTGGACCTTTTCCTTGATCAAGGCCTCAGACGGTCGGCTGACGCGCGGTTTCATCCGCAGCCCGAAAGCGACGTTATCGAAAACCGTCATATGCCGGAATAAGGCGTAGTGCTGAAAAACAAAACCTACTTTGCGTTCACGCGGATGCACATCCGTGGCGTCAACACCGGAGAAGTAGATGTTTCCGGTATCCGCTGTTTCCAGGCCGGCAATGATGCGCAGTAGCGTCGTTTTGCCGCAACCGGATGGCCCCAGCAAGGCGACCAGTTCGCCCGAGCCAATGTCCAGGCTGACATCGTTCAATGCTTGGAATGTGCCGAATTGCTTGCTGACCCGCTCAATCGAAATACTCATAGAAAACCGCTCTCAGTTATGGTGGGGCCGCTCGGGGGATAGGCGCTGTGCTGCTTGCTGCTGCCGCTCAAATTGCCACTCGACCAGGCTCTTGACGACCAAGGTCACTAACGCCAGCAGCGTGAGTAAAGTGGCCACTGCAAAGGCGGCGACAGACTGGTACTCGTTGTAGAGAATTTCAATGTGCAAGGGCACGGTATTGGTTTGCCCGCGGATATGTCCTGACACGACCGAAACCGCCCCGAATTCGCCCATAGCGCGGGCATTGCACAAAATGACACCGTAGAGCAACCCCCAGCGTATGTTGGGCAAAGTCACGTGCCAGAACGTCTGCCAGCCCGATGCGCCCAACACGATGCTGGCCTGCTCCTCGTCCGTGCCTTGCGATTGCATCAGGGGTAGTAACTCGCGCGCAACAAAGGGGAAGGTGACGAAGGTGGTCGCCAGGACCATGCCCGGCAGCGCAAAAATGATTTTGATGTCGTGCGCCATCAACCAAGGGCCGAACCAGCCGTGGGCTCCGAACATCAAGACATAGACCAGTCCGGCTACTACGGGGGATACTGAAAACGGCAGGTCGATCAAAGTCGTGAGCGCCGATTTGCCGGGGAAGTCAAACTTGGCAATGGCCCAGGCAGCCGCCACGCCGAACACCAGATTGCATGGAACTGCGATCAGGGCGGTGATCAGTGTCAGTTGTATAGCGCTCAGTGCCTCGGGCTCTGCAAATGCGGCCAGATAGCCCCCCCAGCCTTTGCGAAAAGCTTCTACAAATACCGCTGCAAGGGGTAATAACAAAAAGAGAAAAATGAAGCCCAGGGCGAGGCCCAGCAAGATCCAACGGACTACCGCAGGCTCGGCGTGTGCTGGGTTACGTCCACCCGTATGCACGGTGCTGCTCATGTTTGGGCTCCCAGGCGTTGGCGCTGCCAGGATTGCAAACCATTGATCACCAGCAGCAACACAAACGACACAATCAGCAGAACGCTGGCCACAGCGGTTGCACCTGCGTAGTCGTACTGCTCCAGTTTGCCGATGATGATCAGCGGGGTGATTTCAGAGACCATGGGCATGTTGCCAGCAATGAAAATCACCGAACCGTATTCGCCCACACCGCGCGCAAACGCCATTGCAAAGCCAGTGAGCAGGGCGGGGGCAATCGTCGGAAAAATCACATGCGAAAAAGTTTGCCAGGCACTTGCACCAAGGCACATCGCAGCTTCTTCGAGTTCCTTTTCGCAATCTTCCAATACGGGTTGAACTGTGCGCACCACAAACGGCAGGCCAATAAAGGTCAGCGCAATGACGACGCCGTTCGGGTTGAAGGCCAGTGCGATACCGTATGGCTCCAGCAAGCTGCCTACCCAACCATTGCTTGCGAGCAGCGCGGTCAGTGAAATACCGGCAACTGCGGTGGGCAGTGCGAAGGGCAAGTCGACCAGGGAATCAATCAGTTTCTTGCCGAAGAATTGGTAGCGCACCAACACCCAGGCAATCACCAGTCCGAAAAAGGTGTTCACCAAAGCCGCCAAAAACGACGCACCAAAGGTGAGACGGTAAGAAGCTACCACGCGCGGACTGCTCACAGCTGCCACAAAGTGCTGCCAATCCATGGTCAGCGTCTTAGAAAACAAGCCCGAAAGTGGGATCAGGACGATCACGCTCAAATAAAAGAGCGTAAATCCCAAAGTGATCTTGAAGCCGGGTAAGACCCGTCGACTTTTGCGTATGTCTGCGGATACCGCTGTCGGCAGCATAGCCGTAGAAGAGGCCATAAGGCTGCTTACTTTACAGAATACAAGCGGTCAAACTGACCACCATCGTTGAAATGAACCTTCTGCGCTTCAGAAAAACTGCCGAAGTAATCTTCCACATTGAACAAGGCAATCGGCTTGAAGGTGCTGGCGTATTTCTTCAGAATAGCGGGGTTGGCGGGCCGGATAGCGTGTTGGGCCGCAATCTCTTGGGCCTCATCGGAATACAGGAAATTCAAGTAGGCTTTGGCCGCGTCCTGGGTGCCTTTTTTTGCAACGGTTCGTTCCACAACGGCCACCGGATTTTCAGCAACGATGGACGCGCTCGGATACACGGCGTCGACTTTTCCGGCGCCGAACTCGCGGTCTACCGATACGACCTCGGATTCAAAGGTTATCAGCACGTCGCCGAGATTGCGTTGTAAAAATATGGTCGTTGCATCGCGCCCGCCCTTGGCCAATACCGGGACATTTTTATAAAGCTTGGCTACGTAATCTGCGGCCTGCGCATCGGTACCGCCCCGCTTGCGCACCTGTCCCCAGGCTGCCAGATAAGCCATGCGTCCGTTACCTCCCGTTTTGGGGTTGACCACCACAACCTGTATGCCCGGGCGGATCAGGTCATCCCAGTCTTTGATCCCCTTGGGGTTCTTGTCGCGTACCAAAAACAACATGGTTGAACTGGTTGGCGAGGCGTTGTAGGGGAACCGCTTTGTCCAGTCTTTCGCTACGACGCCATTAGCAGCCAGAAAGTCGATATCGGTTGAGGTATTCATGGTCACCACATCGGCATCCAGTCCGTCATTGACCGCCCGCGCCTGCGCGCTGGATCCGCCATGGGCCTGGTCAATCCGGATGTCTTTGCCCGTGGCTTTTTTGTAATGCGTGATAAATGCCGCGTTCACATCCTTGTAGAACTCGCGCGACACGTCGTAGGACGCATTGAGTAAAACCGTTTGTCCCCAGGACAGTTGTGCCAACAGCACGAGCGTAAGTACAGAGAAGCGTTTGAATGTGTATGTCGTTTGCATGCTGGTCGTTCGCTAAAAATAAGGCTAAGGGATGGGGCGCTTATTGCACCAGGGCCGCACCTGCGGTTTTATGGCTGCTGATATCCACCAGGATCAAGGAACCCAGCGGGCGCGACTGTTGAAAGGGCCGGGTCAATAGCGGTTCCTGCAAACGCAGCGTGATGTGGCCAATTTCATTGGCTTGCAGGCTCTGCGTGTTCTCTTTCTCCAGCGTATGGATATTGAGGCGGTACGCCACACGCTCAACTTTGGCCTTCACCCACCGATGCCCATGCAGTGCCCAATAGCTGCGACCTGCTACCAGTGCTTCCTCGTCCATCCAGGCCACCGTGAGTTCTAGCGTGTCTTGGCCCTGGCTGGGAACATCGGCACTCAGCAGGCTGTCACCCCGTGAAAGGTCTACCTCGCGGTCCAGTATCACTCCGGCACTTTTGCCTGCGACAACGCTGCCGGGCTTGCGCGTAGCGTCAAGCACCGCAGAAACCTGGGCGGTTTGCCCGCTGGGAAATAAACGGACAGATTGCCCTGTACTGATCTGTCCGGTTGCAACGCGACCCCAGAATATGCGACGGCCTTGGCTGGTCACGCCGCTGTCGTGCTGCTTTTCCACCCACTGCACGGGAAAATTGAAGGGTAGATTGGTATCGCTTTGTGCTGCCGGCAGGGACTCCAGCAGCTCCAGCAGGCTCGGGCCTGTATGGCTTGGCCAGCGCGCACCTGCTGGCGCGCCCGCTTGAACGATGCCCCAACCCTTGAGCGCCGACACCGGGACCAAGGCAGTGAGTGCAATATCGGCGTGCGCTGCGAACTGGCGTAGTGCGCGGCAGATGTTGTCGTAGGCCAGTGCAGGGTCGGCTACGGCATCGAGCTTGTTGACCGCGAACACGATAGAGGGCACCCGCAGTAAATGCACCAATAGCGCGTGGCGCCGGGTTTGCGGCAAAAGTTCCAGCTCCGGGTTTTGCCAGTCCAGTTTCAGCGCATCAACCAGCAAAACAGCAGCATCTGCGGTGGACGCTGCTGTCACCATGTTGCGCGTGTATTGCTCATGTCCAGGGGTGTCGCCAATGATGAACTTGCGCTGGGGCGTCTGGAAATAGCGGTACGCCACGTCGATCGTGATGCCCTGTTCACGCTCGGCCATCAAGCCATCGGTGAGCAGGGCCAAATCCGTCTCCCCGGATCGCTGCACACTTTCGAGTTGGTCTTGCAGTACCGATTTACTGTCCACCAATAAGCGGCCGATCAAGGTGCTCTTGCCGTCGTCCACGGAGCCGCAGGTGATGAAGCGCAAGGGTGCCAAACCCTGGGCTGTATGAAGCGAAGCTTGCATCAGAAATACCCTTCTTTTTTACGCCGCTCCATCGAGGCGTCAGAGGTTTTGTCGTCCATACGGGTTGCGCCCCGCTCGCTCAACTCGCTGGCGACCGTCTCCGCAATCACTTGGTCGGCGGTAGCGGCGTGACTCGCAACCGGGCACGTGCAGGTGATGTCACCCACGGTGCGGAAGCGCACCATACGCTGTTGAATGGTTTCGTCCGCAGCAGGGGGCGTCAATTCAGTCACTGGCACCAGCAGGCCGCGGCGTTCGACCACAGCACGTTCGTGCGCGTAGTAAATCGAAGGCAAGCCGATGTGTTCGCGGCTGATGTACTGCCACACGTCTAACTCGGTCCAATTCGAGATGGGAAATACACGAAAGTGCTCGCCCTTACGCAAGCGGGTGTTAAACAAGTTCCACAGTTCGGGTCGCTGTGACTTAGGTTGCCATTGGCCAAAGCTGTCTCGGTGGCTGAAAATCCGTTCTTTGGCACGGGCCTTTTCTTCGTCGCGCCGGGCTCCGCCGATAAGGGCGTCAAAGCCGAATTCTTCAATAGCCTCCAACAAGGTGACGGACTGGTGCACGTTACGGCTTTCGTCTGGATGCGCCAAACGCACGGTACCGCGTTGCATGGAGTCTTCTACCGAACGCACGATCAGCTGCGCGCCCAGCTCCTGCGCTCGCTGATCCCGAAATTGAATCACTTCGGGAAAGTTGTGGCCCGTGTCGATCATCAGCAAGGGGTAGGGCAGGCGGCCTTTACCGGTCACCGCATCTTTGTTGCCAAAGGCCTTCTCCGCACATTGGAGTAAGACCAATGAATCTTTGCCGCCAGAAAATAGCAACGCCGGTCGCTCGAAAGCCGCGGCAACTTCACGCAATATAAAAATGGTTTCTTCTTCGAGTGCGTCCAAATGCGCGTTGCTGATAGTCCGCAGTTCCTGGTTGTTCATGGCGTTCATGCTGTGGCCTCCTTGACGTGCAAACCGCACTCTTTTGCACTTTCGGATTCCCACCACCAACGGCCAGCGCGGAAGTCTTCACCGTCGCTGATTGCGCGGGTACAGGGGGCACAGCCAATGCTGGGGAAAAAATCATCATGCAAAGGGTTGTAGTCCAATTTGTGTAGCGCGATGTAGTGCCATACGTCGCCCCAGGTCCAATGGGCCAGTGGGTTGCATTTGATGCGTCCGCCCGAGGCCTCTTCGCTGGTGTCAATCAAGGAAACCTCGGCACGCGCGCCCGACTGCTCCTGACGCAAGCCGGTAATCCATGCCCGCTGGCCGTCTAATGCGCGACTGAGCGGCTCCATTTTGCGCACACCGCAGCAGGCTTTACGCAATTCGATGCTGCGGTACATGGCATCGGGACCGTTTGCATCTAAAAAACGCTGCAAGGCAAGCGGTTCAGGGCGGAAAATCTGAATGGGTATTGACGCACGCGCTTGCACACGCTGAAGCAGTTGCACAGTTTCCGGATGGAGCGCACCGGTTTCCAAGACGAAGGCTGGAATGTCCAATCCTTCTGAGGCGATGAGATGGCTAATCACTATGTCTTCAGCCCCAAGGCTTGATGCCTGTATCAATGGGTGAAATTGTGTAAACGCCTGGCGCAGGGTCTGCGTGCTGTCGTACAGCTTACTTTCGAATGCCGCGCTGGCGTTGGCGTAGCGCTGAACAGCCGAGGTGGGGCTCGTTTTGCCGGGATGCGGAGTATTGAGCAACGATGAGGTGGTGGGCATATCAGACGGAACTTTGTAGGTCTAACGAAAAGAGTCAGCCTTCAATAATGGCCGCTTTAGCAAATTTTGTAAAAGAATAAATCGCTATTTCTATATTCCAGATAAGCCCACTTACTTTTGTAGCGCGTTGATAAAGACGCCTGCAGAGGAGATTTTTGGAATTTGCTTATGCCGTATATCAACATGCAAATTTTGTCTTTTACATTCGGCACCGCACCTTACAAAATCGCACCCATATCAATGTGTTTGGAGTAGCGATATGCATTTCTCTTCTTTTTTTTCTGACGCCGCTCGTGTCAAGCAGTGGCTGGCTATTGGGGCTTTGGTGGGGCTTTCATGGGGTGCTGCTGCACAGCAACCTGTCACCTTGCTCAATGTCTCTTATGACCCCACGCGTGAGTTGTATGTTGAGTTCAATGCAGCATTTGGCAAATACTGGAAGGCCAAGACCGGACAAGATGTTTCAATCAAGCAAAGCCACGGCGGTTCAGGCAAACAGGCCCGCGCCATCATTGACGGTCTAGACGCAGACGTCGCTACTTTGGCGCTGGCGGGCGACACCGACGCCGTTGTCAAGAACGGTGGATGGATTAACGCCGGGTGGCAAAAACGCTTACCCCATAACGCGTCCCCGTACACATCCACCATCGTATTCGCAGTTCGTGAAGGCAACCCTAAAGGTATCAAGGATTGGGATGACCTGATACGGCCCGACATCAAGGTCATCACGCCCAACCCCAAAACCTCGGGGGGCGCGCGTTGGAATTACCTTGCTGCGTGGGAGTTTGGTAAGCGGAAGTTGGGAAGCGATGCCAGGGCCAAGGAATTTGTTGCCAAGCTCTATTCCAACGTGCCGATTCTGGACACCGGTGCGCGGGGCTCCACCATCACTTTTGCGCAACGCGGCCAGGGCGATGTGCTGATTGCATGGGAGAACGAGGCCTATCTGCTGGAGAAAGAATTCGGTTCCAAATTTGATGTGGTGGTTCCCTCCCTGAGCATTTTGGCCGAGCCCGCAGTCGCGGTGGTGGACAAAAACGTGGACCGAAAAGGCACACGGGTGGTGGCCGAGGAATACCTGAAGTACCTGTATAGCGAAGAGGGCCAGGATATCGCCGGCAAGAACTTTTACCGTCCAGCCGTCTCGGAAAAAGCCAAAGCCAAATACGCCCACCAGTTCCCCAAAATCAAGCTCTTCACCATTGACGAAGGCTTTGGCGGTTGGGACAAAGCGGATAAGGAGCACTTTGCCGACGGCGCAAGTTTTGACCAGATTTACACCAAGCGGTAGTCGGGCCGCTTAGTTCAATTTCCCCCGTAAGGTCGGAAACGCAACGGAGGCGATGCCGTCCAGAACCAGCGCGACCACCATCGCGATGCCTGCTAGCGGAAACGCCATGCCTGTAAGGACCATGACGAGGACGCCACCTTTCCACAGCTTGGATTCCAACGGCATTAGCGGTGCACCCAAGCGGTCGGTACCAGCCGGGCGGCGCTTCCACCACATCACCACACCACTCACACACAAAAACGCGATCGAGGAGGTCAGGACAAGGTTGAGTGCCGCATTCCATAACCCCAAATCGCCCTGGTGAAAGGCGATGCCCACAGCCATCGCTTTGGCCATCAAGGGGTAATCGGCGTACTGGATATCTGCCAGGATCTTGCCGGTATACCGGTCGATGTGTACGGTGCGGTCTTGGTTGGGTACTTTCAGGTCACCGCTCATGGTGTCCGCCGAGATGGAATACACGCCGTTTTCATCTTGGGGAACGGCCACATGGAATTGGCCGGAAAACCCCAGCGTTTGCGCCAACTCGGATACGCCGTCCAGATTGACCGCCTTGCCCGCTGGAACGCCGGGTTGACCGGCATCGCTGCCCGATGCAGGCAGCGGCGTTTGCTCCAGACCCCACGGGACTTCGCGCAGATCCGCCGTGTTCAGGCTGGCATGGGTGAGATCTGACTTGGGCGCGTCCCATTTTGCCGCCGGGAAGCTGTTCCAGGGTTGAACAAATTTCGCCCCCCAAATGCCGGTCCAGGCATGGCCGGTTAGCAAGAAGGCCAACAGCACGATACTGATGTAGAAGCCCACCGAGGTATGCAGCGTCTTCCACAGTTTGCGTCCGCTGGCAGCCAGGTTTGGAACCAAAATATCGCCCCACTTGCCACCGTTGCGGGGCCAAAAAAGGTACAAGCCTGTCACCAACTGAACAACCGCCAGACCGGATGCGATTTCCACGATGCGGTCTCCGACGTCACCTAGCAGCAGTTTGCGGTGGATTTTGGCAGCCCAGGCATAGAGGGTGTTTTCCTTGTCAACTTCCTTGAGCAGCTCTGCGGTGTAGGGGTTGACCGCCACGGCCAGTGTCCTGCCCTCGTTGGCGATAACGAACCACGCGGATAGGCCGCTCTCTTTGGGACTGACGTATTCGGCGATGGTGGCGGTGGGATATTTCTGTAACACAGCCTGCGCTTGCGCACTCACCGCCTTGCTGGGCCCTTGTCCAGTGACATGAACCAGTGGACCCAAACGGTCTTGGAAGCCCGTGAAATACACCATAACGGTGCCGGTAATAGCCAGGATGAGCAGAAAAGGGACCACAAAAAGGCCACTGTAAAAATGCCAACGCCAGGCCCTGAAGTACATGGCGGACGGCTTGGCGGTATGCGTTGAAATAGATGCTGGGTATGGTGTGTTCATAGTGACTTTCGCGCCCGCACAACAAGTGTGTGGCGCATCAAAAGGTTGATGGGCTATTCAGGGGTCAGGCCCGGATGGGCGCTATATCCGTAGGGAGACCCCTGCGCAATCAAGAGGCGCAACGGGCCGCGTGCGCCCGCAGCTTTTACAGGTCCGCTGGCGGGCCACGGCCTGGTGGCGGTCCAGCCCATCGCTCCAATGGAGAGGCGCTGGTGGTCGCAAGCCGGGAAAATTCCCGGGGTTTATCCCGGAGAGATTCGGCTTGAATGGAGGGGGTAGGAGCAACACCGTTGAAGCACAGCACGCAGTGCCATGCGCTGCCCGCATGCGCATCACTCTGGTCCTGCGATCCTGCCGACGGGTTGTGGGTGGATCCATCTGCCGAGATTGCCGAGCAAATTTGCCCCAGAGGCCAACCCGCATCCGCATTTGCCATCGCTGGCGAAATCACTGCCGCTACCAGCGACAAGACCAGCCATACCAGCACACCAAAGCTCAGCTTGCGTGCTGTGCGAAATTGGTGGAATGGATTGCGGCTCATGGCTTGTTCGAAGGTAACCAGAGTTTACTGGCTATGCGCGGCTACACTGATTGTCCGAATTTGTAGCGTAGATAAACCCAATGCCCAGAATCATCCTTTGCTTGGCAATCTTTTTCAGCCTGTCGATCCAGGTTTTTGCTGCGGAAGTGAGCGTCGCAGTGGCCGCCAACTTTACCGCCCCCATGCAAAAAATTGCGCAGGCTTTTGAAGCGGACACGGGTCACAAAGCTGTGCTTTCCTTCGGCTCTACCGGGACCTTGTATGCCCAAATCCGCAACGGTGCGCCGTTCCAGGTGTTCTTGGCTGCCGATGACGAGACCCCCCTCAAAATAGAAAAAGAAGGTTTGGGTGTTTCGGGGAGCCGCTTTACCTACGCGTTTGGCAAACTGGTGTTGTGGAGCAAGCAGCCCGGCCTGGTGGATGACAAGGGCGAGGTACTGCGCAGCGGGACATTTCAGCGTATCGCTTTGGCCAATCCCAAATTGGCACCGTATGGCGCAGCCGCTGTGGAGACGATGACCAAACTGGGTGTTCTGCAGGCGCTGCAGCCCAGGTTCGTTCAAGGCGAAAACATTGCGCAGACCTACCAGTTCATATCCACCGAGAACGCGCAACTGGGTTTTGTCGCCTTGTCCCAGGTTTATGCCGACGGCAAGATGGCTCAAGGGTCGGCGTGGATGGTTCCAGACAACCTGCACGCGCCGATTCAGCAGGACGCCATACTGCTGACAAAAGGAGGCGACAGTCCGGCTGCGACGGCGCTGATGCAATTTTTGCGCGGTGAGCGGGCCAAGGCGCTGATTCGATCCTACGGATACGGCCTGTGAGCAAGCTCCATCGCAAGGCGCATGCTCCTGGGGTACGGGAATAGAATCCAGGTCCCGTTTGGGTCTTGCTGAGGCGTCACGTCCCACGCCCCCAAACGCGGGCGTCCATTTTTCAGATTCTTCCCGCGCCCCATGCACACTCCTATTTCCCGCCGCACCGTCTTGCAAGCCGCTTGTGCTTCCATGGTTTTTTCCGGCAGCCCCCCGCTGCGAGCGCAAGACGCTGCGCGCCGGTTCGAACCCAAGCCGCAAGGCTGGCGCACTTTTGACGTGACGACGACGGTACAGATCAAAGCCGCATCCGGAGCCACGCGCGTTTGGCTGCCCGTGACTTCATTGGATACGCCGTGGCAGCGCACGGTGGATGTCAGCTACAGCGGCGAAGGTGCCAACCTGGAGCTGGTGCGCGACAAGGCTACCGGTGCCGCTACCCTGGTGGCCAGCTTTGCTGCCGACAGCGCGCAACCGACGGTCACCCTGGTCAACCGGGTGCAAACCCAAAACCGCGCCGCCGACTGGAACCAGCGCAAGCCTGCTGTTGCCGAAGACGCCGCAGACTTGCGCCGCTGGACGGAGCCCAGCGAACTGATCACCACCGACGGCATCGTGCGCAAAGTGGCCACGCAAATCGTCAGCGGCGCGCGCACCGACCAGGAAAAGGCGCAGCGCATTTTTGATTGGGTGGTCATCAGCACCTACCGCGAACCCAAAGTACGTGGCTGCGGCGTCGGTGACATCAAGACCATGCTGGAGACCGAGAACCTGAGCGGCAAGTGCGCAGACATCAACTCCTTGTTTGTCGGCCTGTGCCGTGCGGTGGGAATTCCTGCCCGCGACATCTACGGTATCCGTCTGGTGCCCAGCGCCTTCGGCTACCGCGAGCTTGGCGGCAATCCGGCCAACTTGAAGGGCGCGCAGCACTGCCGCGCCGAGGTCTATTTGCAGGCACAAGGTTGGGTGGCGATGGACCCGGCGGATGTGACCAAGGTCATGCGCCAGGAAACCACCGAATGGATTAGAGATGCGGGCCACCCCATCGTGGCGCCGGTGCGTAAGGCTTTGTTTGGAAGTTGGGAGGGCAACTGGATGGGCTACAACACCGCCAGTGACTTGGCGCTGCCCCAGTCCGAGAACAGGAAATTGCCTTTTTTCATGTACCCGCAGGCGCAAACTGCTGCGGGTCTGCGCGACCCGTATGACCCGGACGCGTTCGCGTACCAGATCACGGCGCGTGAAATCACCGCTTGAATGGCCGATGGATAGACCGCATGGCAACTGCCTCGGACCTGGAAACGCCACCGGCCGGTGATGTCCGCCCGCCTGCGCCAGCCCTGGCGCTTGCGGGTTTGGCAGCCTTGCTGGCCTCGAGTTGCTGCGTGCTGCCGCTGGCTTTGGCTTTGGCTGGAATTTCAGGTGCCTGGATCAGCCAACTGCGCGTGATGGAGCCCTATTCCGATGGTCTGCTGGCCTTGGCCTTCTGCGCTTTGGCATGGGCAGCTTGGCGTATTTACGGCAGGACGGCGCAGGCCCAATCGGTGTGTGATACAGACGCAGCGTGCCGGCCGGTCAGCCACCAGGTTCGCACCTGGTTCTGGCTGGTTGTGGTGATCACGCTGGTGCCTTTGTTGGTGCCACTGGCGGCCCCGTGGTTTTATTGACTGTCAGGCGCGTTGGCTATGCAAACCGTTAAAACATTTTTCGCCTGTTTCGTATGCTGCTGCATGTGCCCGGTTTTTGCCGCCATGCAGCAGGTCACACTCACCGTGCCCACCATGGACTGTGCCACCTGCCCGGTCACCATCAAAGTGGCTTTGATGAAAGTCCCCGGCGTGAAAAAAGCGGTGGTCAGCTATGCCAGGCGCACGGCCAAGGTGAC
>CAIOUR010000141.1 GCA_903861575.1 uncultured beta proteobacterium
CCACCCGGCGCGCCTCCACCACGGTTCAATTGCGTGACGGTGAGAGCTTTGTGATTGGCGGCCTGATCAAGAGCAACGTGACCGAGGCCGTGCGGGCACTGCCGGGTCTCGGTGACATCCCGATCCTGGGGGTCTTGTTCCGTAGCGCTGCCTTCCAAGCGGAGCGTACCGAGCTGGTATTTGTGGTCACACCGCACCTGGCCAAACCTCTGCGCAGTCCACCACGCTTGCCGACGAGCAGCTTTGTTGCACCCAGCGCGGTGGAGCTGATGTGGCACGGGCGTCTGGAAGGCTTGCAAACGCCGCCTCCGCAAGTGTCCGCGCCCGAATCCGTTCCCACACCGTAAGAGCCACACCATGCGCAATTGCTTTTTGTCCGCCTTCACCGCCTTGGCGCTCTGGGGTTGTGCCAGCGCGCCACCACCCGCGTCTCCGCTGGAAACATCGCAGCTGGATGCGCAGTTCGGCACCGCCCTGCAGGAGGCCATTACCCAGCAATCGGTGAACCCCTTGCCTTTGGAAACGCGGGATGCGCCTTTCGGCATGGATGGGCAGGCCGCCCGCTCCAGCATAGACCGCTACCAAAAATCCTTTGACAGCCTGCCCGCTACGGCCACCGTTTTCACCACGGGCACGGGCAGCGGTGCGGGCAGCACCGCGCCATGAGGCGCATCTCCAGGGCTATTACATGAAACCGTCCATTCTTTATTGGTCCGATGCGCTAAGCGCCCGACTGAGCGAACGCGCCGCTGCCGATGGACATACCTTGGTGCAGCAGATCTTGCGCGACGAGGCCGTGCCGATAGATACGCTGCTGGATCAGCTCGCTGGCGACGCGCTGATTCTGGAGTGCAAGGAAGGACAGGAGCTCGAGGACATTGCCGCGTTGGAGCGCTGCACCGCGGTGCAAGCCGGACTGCCGGTGATGCTGCTGGCGGCACCCCGCAGCGAAGCCCTACTGTTGGCTGCGTTGCAAGCCGGTGTCCGTGAAGTGCTGCTGAATCCGCCTGAACTGGATGCCTTTTCGCACGCACTGCACCGCTTGGGCAAGCTGAAAAAAAGCAGCAACGCAGACCCACAAAAGCGCGCCAAGGCAGTCGCATTTGTATCCTGCAAAGGCGGTAGCGGCGCCACGTTTTTAGCGACCAACTTCGCCCACTTGGTCGCGCAGGCCCACAAAAAAAATACCATCTTTCTGGATCTGGATTTGCAATGTGGCGATGCGGTCTATTACGTATCTGCGGGACCGAACAAGTCCAACATCACTGAGATCACCCGCCAGATTGAGCGTTTGGACAACAAGTTGCTGGCCTCCAGCGTGTTACACGTTGCGCCCAACTTTGATCTGTTGTCCGCGCCCGAGGAGCCCGAGGCCAGTTACGCCATGAGCCCCGGCCAGCTGGAGCGGCTGGTAGACGTATCCGCCAGCCATTACGACATGGTGGTGATGGACCTGGAGCGGGTGGTCAACCCGCTGACCGCACAGGCTCTGGACATGGCAGATGTGGTGTACCTAGTGATGGAAAACCTGCTGCCATTTCTACGGGACGCCAAGCGCTTGGTGGAGAAGTTCCGCGAGATGGGCATCGAGGACCGGAAAATTCGGCTGGTGGTCAACCGCTATGAACGCAACGACATCATCGATGTGGCCCAAATTGAGCGTGTGGTTGGCTTGAAGGTGAGCTACACCATACCCAGCATATTCCAGGATGTAGCCCAGGCGATCAACACCGGAACACCCTTGGTCCAGGTCAACCCCCGCAGCCCGATTCTGGACGTCTTGAAAGAGATGGCCGGCGAGCTGGAGCCCGAAAAGCCCCGCAAGTCTGAGACCTGGCTGTCACGCCTGCTTGGCGTCTGATTTCATGAATGCCACCGACTTGCCGCTGGTGCGCCTGAAGGCGATCAAAGCCAAAATTCACCAGAAAATTTTGTCGCTGATCGACCTGCGGGCCATGGAGAGTATGTCGGCGGAGCAGCTGCGCAGCGACCTGAAGCGCCTGGGCGAAAAACTGCTGGACGAAGACGGTCTGGCGCTGAATGAGGCCGAACGGCGCGACATCGTCCAAAGCATACAAAACGAAATGCTGGGCTTGGGCCCGATTGAGCCGCTGCTGGCCGATCCGAGTGTGTCGGACATCCTGGTGAATGGCCCGGCCCATGTCTATGTGGAGCGGCGTGGTCGCATTGAAATAACCGACGTGCACTTCGACAGTGATGTCCATCTGATGCGCATCATCGACAAGATTGTGTCTCGAATCGGGCGCCGGGTGGACGAGCTCAGCCCGATGGTGGACGCCCGCTTGCCCGATGGCTCCAGGGTGAATGCCATCATTCCACCGCTGGCGCTGGACGGTCCGGTGCTGTCCATCCGGCGCTTCTCAGTCGTGCCCTATGGCATGCAGGACCTGATCAATTTCAACACTCTCACCCCGGAGATGGCCGAGTTGATTCAGGGTCTGGTCAAAGCCAAGGTGAATCTGTTGATTTCGGGTGGCACAGGGTCCGGAAAGACCACCCTGCTTAACGTCATCTCCGGCTCGATCGCGGAGAACGAACGCATCATCACGATTGAAGATGCGGCCGAACTGCAGCTGCAGCAGCCGCATGTGGTCCGGCTCGAATCCCGCCCTCCGAATATCGAGGGAAAAGGAGAAATCAACCAGCGCGCCTTGCTGCGCAATAGCTTGCGCATGCGGCCTGACCGCATCATCCTGGGCGAGGTACGGGGGCCGGAAGTACTGGACATGCTGCAGGCCATGAATACCGGGCACGAAGGGTCTATGACCACCATCCACGCCAACACACCGCGCGATGCGCTCACCCGGCTGGAGCACATGATGAGCATGGCCGGCATGCAGGTGAGCCCCCGCACCATGCGCCAGCAGATCAGCGCTGCCTTATCCGTGGTGATTCAGATTTCGCGGCTATCGGATGGCAAGCGCAAGGTCACCAGCTTGCAGGAAATCACCGGCGTGGAAGGTGACATCGAAAGCATGCAGGAGATATTCAAGTTCGACCAGACCGGTGTCAGCGCAGGTGGCGCCGTCCTGGGTCGCTTCCTGGCCACGGGAATCCGCCCCAAGTTCGAACAGCGCTTGCGCACGCGCGGCATCGTTCTGCGTGAAGACCTCTATGACCCGGCACGCAACCGCTGAGCAGCGATGAACTGGAACCTGCTCTCCTTTGGCCTGCTGGTGTTTCTGGGAGTCGTGCTGTTGATGGTGGGCATGGAGGGCCTTTGGAGCGTCTATTGGGGAATCCATGCAACCAGCATCCGGCATCGCTTGCGGGTGCTAACCGGCGAGATGAGCATCGATACCCAATCGCTGATCAAAGCCCGCAGGCTCAGCGATGTACGGTGGTTCAATGCGGTGCTGCTGCGGATACCGCGTATTGCGGATGTTGATACGTTTTTAACCCAATCCGGCTTACAGATGCGTGTCGGCGGCTTTGTTATCCGCCTCGGTCTTATGCTTGCTGTTGCGCTTGCTGGTGCCACTGCGTCCAATATATCGCGACCACTGCTTTCAGCTTGCCTCCTGCTTCCCCCCGGAGTTTGGTTGCTCTACCTGCAACACATGCGCAGGAAACGGGTCTTCCTTATTGAGGCGCAACTGCCGGATACCCTGGACCTGATGGCCCGCGCGATGCAGGCGGGCCACGCGTTTTCCAGCGCCCTGCTGATTGTGGGGTCGGAAGGCTCCGCACCCATCCGCACCGAATTTCAATTGACGTTTGACGAGATCAACTTCGGCATCAGCACCGAGACCGCCCTGCACCACCTGACGCAGCGCGTTGCAAGCCGGGATCTGCGCTTCTTCGTGGTGGCGGTGCTGATTCAACTGGAGACCGGGGGCAATCTGACCGAGATTTTGAAATCGCTGGCAGCCTTGATCCGGGACCGTCAACGCATTGCCGGGACCGTTCGGGTGCTGAGCGCCGAGGGCCGTCTGTCGGCCTGGATATTGGGACTTCTCCCCTTTGTGTTGGCCGCCATTTTGAGTGTGGTCAACCCTGCGTTTATTTCGACCTTGTGGACCGACCCTTTGGGTATCCGCTTGCTGCAGGTATCGCTCACATTGATGGCATTCGGCGTGTGGTGGATGTGGCGCATGGTGCATGTGGAGATCTGACCGGTGTCGACATTCCACATGCTTTTATTTGCCGGCGCGGTGTTCGTGACAGTCTCCACCATCGCCCTGGTGGTGTTGAACCATGTGGTTCCCACCGCGCTGGATAAGCGCTTGGCGCAATTGTTTTCCGGAACGCCGGTGTCGCCCACGGTGCTGGAGATCACGTCGCCGCTGGCCAGCCCCGTCAAACGCTGGCTGGAGCCGCTGATTGGCGCGACCCTTAATTCGGAAGAATGGTTGACATCGCCGCTGCGCATCCGGTTCAGCAACGCCGGCATCAATAATCCAGCGGCCCTGGGTTACTACTTTGCGGCCAAGACGCTGCTGGCCGTGGCGCTGCCAGCCGCCCTCTTCGCGTTCACCGCACTCCTCCCAGGGCCGGTACCGTGGAAGCTGGTGGGCCTTGAGATGGTGATTGCCTGCGCAATGGGCTACTACCTGCCAAACGGCGTGCTCGACAGGCTGGTGGCCGTGCGGCAGCGCGACTTGTTTCTGGCCTTTCCCGACGCCCTGGATTTGTTGCGCGTGTGCGTGGAGGCCGGACTGGGCCTGGACGCCGCGGTGGAGCGCGTGGGTCGCGAGATTCATCTCGAGAGTGAGGCACTCGCGCAGGAATTCGCGCTGCTGGGTCTGGAGCTGCGCGCCGGTTCTTCGCGCACCGACGCCCTGCGCAATCTGGCGCTGCGCATTGGCCTGGAGGATATTGACGGACTCGTCTCGATGCTGATTCAGGCGGACCGCTTCGGCACCAGCATGGCGGATTCGCTGCGCATGCACTCCGAATCATTGCGTACCAAGCGGCGCCTCATAGCCGAGGAAGCCGCCGCCAAGCTGCCGGTGAAGATCCTCATGCCGCTCATATTTTGCGTCTTCCCATCGCTTCTCACCGTCTTAATGGGACCGGCCGTGATCAACATCATTCAGATCTTGATGCCACAAATGCACAAGCCCTGAAACCCTTTTTCTTCAACCCTGCAAACCAAAGGAAATACCGTGGAAAACCACAACATCATCGAACCCCAAAACATCCCCCTGTGGACCGCTGCCGGACTGATTGTGTCCATCCTGGCGCTCGCTATGGCGGTCACCAGTCTCTACCGCAACAGTGCGGCAGCGGTCATTACGCAGGCTCAGGTGCTGGTGCTCAATCAAAAGATAGAGGCCTTGACGGCAAAGGTCGAATCTCCGGCAGCACATCCTGCTGCCTCCACCAAGCCCTGAGCGTGGCTCGCTGCAACACGGCATTACCAATCAATCGAAGGCTCACGAATGATCGCGCCCACTCCAACCCTTGCCTGCTCGAACTGCAATCTACTGGGACTGTGTATGCCGGTGGGTTTGAGCGCGCGCGAACAAAAGAACGTAGACGGCTTGGTGGAATCCCGACGCAAGATCAGCAAAGGGCAAACCTTGTTCGACAGCGGTATGCCGTTTCGCAGCCTATTCGCGATTCGGTCGGGCGTCTTTAAAACAAGTCTGCTACACGAGGATGGACATGAACAAATAACGGGTTTTCACATGTCTGCGGACATGATGGGTCTGGAAGGCATCGTGGAGGGTGAACACCGCTGTGATGCAGTTGCCTTGGAAGACTCGGAAATCTGTGAGATTCCATTTGATCGCATGAGCGATATCACACAGGAATTTCCGGTAATGCAACACTACGTACACCGGATGATGAGCAGTGAGATTGTTCGGGACAATGGCATGATGATGTTGCTAGGCCATGCACAGGCCGAGGAGCGACTGGCTGCTTTTTTTGTGAACTGGCGTCAGCGCATGTTGACGCGTGGGTTCTCCGGAACCCGTCTGATTTTGCGCATGACGCGCCAAGAAATAGGCAACTATCTGGCGCTAACGGTGGAAACGGTGAGTCGCACACTCACAAAATTTTCAAAGATAGGCGTCCTCTTTGTCGACGGGCGCGAAATCCGCATCTTGGACACCCAAGGTCTTACGGCAATCGGCAAGGGGCAGGCGCTTGCCAATACGGATCACCCTGTAGAAAAAAGTCCCCGAAATCAGGCTGGCCACACTGATCCGTGCTCCGGCACCACGACGCGTAAATGCAGTTCGCGCTCGATGCGCTGACGCAGCGCATCCGCGGCCTTGCTTTCACCGTGCACCACATAGACCTGCGAGGCGGGTGCGGGCATGCGTCCCAGCCAAGCCAACAATTGCCCGGCGTCGGCATGGGCCGAGGTTGACGCCAGTTGCACGATTTCTGCTTGCACGGGCAAGTCTTTGCCATGCATGCGTATCGTCGGACTGCCGCTGGCCAGTGTGGCGCCCCGCGTGCCCGGCGACTGGTATCCCGTGAGTACCACCATATTACGGTGGTCGCCCACGTAGTTGGCTAAATGGTGCAGCACGCGACCACCCGTGGCCATGCCACTGGCCGACAGGATGACCATCGGCCCGTGGCGTTTGCGCAGGGCCTTGGACTGCTCGGTGGTCTCGACCATGGTTGCGACATGGTCCATGGCCTGGACCTGTTGCGCGGTCAACCGGTGCTCATCCATGTGTTTTTCGAACAAGGCTGTGGCATGGATTGCCATAGGGCTGTCCAGAAAAATGGGCAACCCGTGCGGTATGTCGCCGCCCTGCTTGAGCTTGGCAATGCTGTGCAGAATAGCCTGGGCGCGCCCCACGGCAAAGACCGGCACGACCGCTACGCCGCCACGCGCAGAGACCCTGCGCAAGGCCTCTGCCAGCTCCGCGTCAATATTGGCAACCGGATGGATGCGGTCCCCGTAGGTCGACTCGATCAGCACCGTATCGGCCTGCGGCGGGTCCGCAGGGGCATGCATGAGGTTGTCGTCCGGTCGGCCCAAATCGCCCGAAAACAAAATCCTTCTGCCCGCCACCTCCAGCAGCAGACTGGACGCTCCCAGAATGTGGCCCGCTGTGGTGAAGCGCGCCTTCCAGCCTTTGATGGGCTCAAACCACTGCTCCCATTGTTCGACATGGAAATTGCGCATGCAGTCCAACGCATCTTGTTTGGTGTACAGCGGCAAGGCCGGCGTGTGTTTCGAAAAATGGTGTTTGTTGGCAAAGAAGGCGTCTTCTTCCTGGATGTGCCCGCTGTCGGGCAGCAGGATCTTGCAAAGGTCACGCGTTCCCGATGTGGCATGGATGCGCCCGGTGAAACCCTGCCCAACCAAAAGGGGCACGTAGCCGCTGTGGTCCAAATGTGCGTGGGTCAAAATGACCGCATCCACATCGGCAGCAGCCACCGGCATGGGCGCCCAGTTGCGCAAGCGCAGTTGCTTGTAGCCTTGGAACAGGCCGCAATCAACGAGCAGGCGTTTGCCCTCGCTCTCCACGCAGTATTTCGAACCGGTGACGGTGCCGGTGCCGCCTAGAAAACGTATATTGAGAGTCATAGTCCATCATAGGAGCAATACCCATGGAAATCCCTGATCTCCAGAAAAATGATCTGCTCCAAGCCTCTGCTTTGGACGCCAATGCCCTGCGATTGGCCTTCGCAGATTTTGAGTTCATGCTGCGTGACGAGAACCGTGGCATCCGCTTGCAATTGGAGCTGCTCAAACCCGATTTAGAGCAGACCGAGGCCGGAATTCACCATACGGTCGTGGTGTTTGGGAGCGCACGGTTCATCCCGCTGGACCGCGCACAGATGCAGTTGCAAACCGCGCTGCGCAGTGGCGACAGCGCAGCTATAGCGGCGGCTGATCAATGCCTGAAGAACGCTCACCACTATGAGGCCGCCCGCGCGTTTGCAAACCTGGTGGCCTGTGAAGGGCAGCAGGTCGCGCCCGCACAGCGCTTGACCATTTGCACAGGCGGAGGACCCGGGATCATGGAAGCCGCCAACCGGGGCGCCAAAGAAGCCGGGGCGGTATCCGTGGCTTTGAACATTGCCTTACCCCAAGAGCAGGTTCCCAATCCTTATGTGACAGAACAGCTGTCTTTCAGGTTCCACTATTTCGCGATCCGCAAGATGCATTTCCTCATGCGCGCAAAAGCGCTTGTGGCCTTTCCAGGTGGCTTTGGGACGCTCGATGAGTTGTTCGAAGTTCTCACGCTGGTGCAGACTAAAAAGTCCACCCGTATTCCCATATTGCTGTATGGCCGCGACTACTGGCAGCGCACCATCAACTTTGAGGCGATGTTGGAGTCCGGCGTCATCAATGCGCAAGACCTCACATGCTTTCAATGGGTGGACAGTCCGCAGGCAGCGTGGGATGCAATCAAGGCCTTTTATGCCCCATCCATCTGAGAGGTGGTGGCTTGGCCAGCGCCCATCGACTGCATCTGGTGAATATTCCGGATTGACCTCGGAGCAAGCAGCCGAGTCGCTGCGCCGCTTTGGACCCAACACGTTTTCCAGCCACCAAACGGCATCGTTGTGGTGGCAATTCATGGCACGCTTCAAAAACCCGCTGGTGCTGGTTTTGCTTATCGCCGGCCTTGTCTCTGCGCTGACAGGGGAAGTCGCCAACTTCGCCATCATCAGCGGGATGGTGCTGCTCAGCGTGACACTGGATTTCTTTCAGGAATACCGGGCGAACGCCGCTGCTGAAAAACTGCGGAATTCCGTGTCCGTGCGCGCCGCTGTCGTTCGCGATGGCGTGACCCTCAGCCTGCCGGTGAGCGAGGTGGTTCCTGGCGACATGATCAGCCTGTCCGCAGGCGATTTGGTTCCTGCCGATGGCCTGGTAGTGGAGTCCAAAGACCTTTTTATCAACCAGTCTTTGCTGACTGGTGAGACCTATCCCGCAGAGAAACATGCGGGCCAGGTAGCAGATACAGCGACCGAGTTGCAAGACGCCACCAACGCCGTCTTCATGGGTACATCGGTCATCGGCGGCAGCGCCCGGATGCAGGTGGTCAAGACGGGCAAGGAGACCGCCATCGGTGCAGTGGCCGATAGCATCAGCCGGCCTGCTCCCTCCAAGTCTTTCGAGGAGGGTACGCGCCGTTTTGGCATGCTGATCATGTGGTTGACCGTGGTGCTGGTGCTTTTTGTCCTGCTGATCAATGCGTGGTTTCACAAACCCTGGCTGGAGTCCTTTTTGTTCGCGGTGGCATTGGCAGTGGGCTTGACCCCCGAACTGTTGCCTATGGTGATATCCGTGACCTTGTCGCGCGGTGCCATACGCCTGGCGGCCCTGAAGATGATCGTCAAGCGCCAGAGCGCGATCCAGGACCTGGGCTCCATGGATGTTTTTTGCACCGACAAAACCGGCACCTTGACCGAAGCGCACATCCGTTTGGAGCGCCATGTCGACCCCCACGGTGACGAGAGCCGGGACGTGCTCCAACTCGCCTACCTCAACAGCTATTTTGAGACCGGACTGAAGAGTCCTTTGGATGAGGCCATCCTGGCCCATACGTCTATCGATGTGGGTGCATGGCGAAAGATAGATGAGATTCCTTTCGACTTTGAACGCCGCTGCGTATCGGTCTTGTTGGACGACGGAAACAGGCGCTGGCTGGTCGCCAAGGGAGCAGCGGATGAAATTGTTCGCCTCTGTACCCACATCCAGCCCTCGGCAGGGGCGGCTCACGCAGTCATGGATGACACCGCCTTAGACCACGTACGGGCGCAGTACCACGCGCTGGAGGCAGACGGATTGCGGGTGCTGGGCATTGCCTGGCGCGAAGTACCACGGGACCACGCTACAGCCACGGTCAGCGATGAGTCGCAATTGGTGTTGGCCGGTTTTGCCGCATTTTTGGATCCACCCAAACAGAGCGCCGCGCTGGCCTTGGAGCAACTGCAGCGCACGGGGGTCAGTGTGAAAGTGATCACCGGTGACAGTGATTTGGTGACACAGCATGTATGCCGTCAGCTCGCCATCCCCGTAACCGGCGTCTTACTGGGCAGTGAAATTGGGGCGCTGGACGACCTCGCACTACAACGGCGCGTGGAGTTGGTCAATTTGTTTTGCCGGGTGAATCCGGGTCAGAAGCAGCGCGTCATTCTGGCGCTGAAAGCCAACGGACATGTCGTGGGTTACATGGGCGACGGTATCAACGACGCGCCCGCCTTGCATGCCGCAGACGTTGGCTTGTCCGTGGACTCGGCGGTCGACGTGGCCAAGGCGGCGGCCGACATCATTTTGTTGGAGCCCGATTTGAATGTATTGCACGCCGGCGTGCAGGAAGGGCGGAGGACTTTTGGCAACATCATGAAATACATCATGATGGGCACCAGCTCCAACTTCGGCAATATGTTCAGTATGGCCGGCGCCGCTTTGTTCCTGCCGTTTTTGCCGATGCTCCCCACGCAGATTCTGCTCAACAACGTGCTGTACGACATCTCTGAAATACCCATACCCTTGGATGAGGTAGATGCGCAAGACACGGCCAAGCCGCGCGTCCTGGACCTGAACTTCATACGCAACTTCATGTTGGTCATCGGCCCGATCAGTTCGATTTTCGACTTCATGACGTTCTATGTGCTGCTGGAAATCCTCCACGCCGATGAGAAGCTGTTTCAAACCGGCTGGTTTGTCGAGTCACTGTGTACGCAGGTGCTGGTGATTTTTGTTATCCGTACCCGTGGCCTGCCATTTCGCAGCCGACCCCACCCGCTGTTGGCCCTGACATCGCTTGGGGTGGTTGCACTGGCCGTCGCACTGCCGCTCACGCCGATAGGGCATTACTTTGGCTTTGTGGCACCGCCCTTGCGCTTTTACCTGATCGTGCTGGCCATGGTAGCCCTGTATCTGGTGATCGTTCAAGTGGCGAAGGATGCCTTTTATCGCTGGGTCAGCCGGACGACTGCGCTGAAACATTCAAGGTGACTCGAATCTGGGCAGCCAACTCCATTGGCGTCAAGCCTATGGGGCCCACCCCTGCAGCGACTAAAGCATCAGCAGCCAGCGCATGCACCTGCACCGCCAGACAGGTGGCCTGCCAGAGGTCAAGTCCGGCGCGCACACCCTGCGCTGCCAGGGCGGCCATGCAGCCCGTCAACACATCGCCCATACCCGCGACCGCCATACCCGGGTTGCCGTCATGGCATTGCTCCACCGCATGATCCGGCGCGCCAATCAGGGTATGGCGGCCTTTGAGAACAACGATGCAGCGGGTGTGCGCAACCAGCCGCCGGATCGCTGCGGGTCGGTCCGCTTGCACTTGCGCCGCACCACATGCCAACAGCCGCGCAGCCTCTCCCGGATGGGGCGTCAGTGTGGTGGGATATTGTCGCCCCCTTAAGGCGTCCAGCAGGGGCGGGTTGTCGGCCAGCAAGTTGATGGCGTCCGCGTCGATGACCAGTGGGCCTTGCCACGCCAAGGCGGCGCGCAACCATTGCACGGCCTGCGCACTGCGCCCCAGGCCGGGGCCAATGGCCAGCACGTCAGGGCGCAGGGTGTCGATGGCGCATGCAGGTTCCCACACAGCTGCGTCATGCACCATCAACTCGGGCTGCGATAGCAGCACGTGGGCGCTGCGGGGGTCCAGCATCACCAAAAGGCTGTAGCCGGCACCGCCATACAAAGCGCCCTGCCCGGCAAGGAGCAAGGCGCCCGCCATCGATGGCGCACCGCCGATGAGCACGACCCGACCTGCGTCGCCTTTGTGGGCGTCAGAGCGGCGCACCAGATGCCGGGCAAACCCGAGGGCGTTGAGGGTGTGCAGTGCGTCTGCGACCATACCGGTGCCGCCGCAGGCCGATGCTCAGTGCGCGTCTTCGCCGCTTGCGACAGCGCGCAAGGCGGCCATATCCAGGATATGGATTTCGCGCCCGGCGACCGAAAGAATGCCGCGCCCCGCAAGCTTGGTCAGGGTGCGGCTGACGGTTTCAATTTTCAGGCCCAGGTAATTGCCCAGATCTTGGCGGGTCATGCGCAGCACCAGCTCGGTGGCCGAGAAGCCGCGCGCTTGCAGGCGCTGGCCCCAGTTCACAAAAAATGCCGCCAGCCGCTCTTCGGCCTGCGCATTACCCAGCAGCAGCATGACCGAGTTTTCGCGCACGATTTCGCGGCTCATGATGCGGTGCACATGGTGTTGTACGGCAGGAATTTCGCGTGACATGTGTTCCACGCTGTCAAAGGGAATGACGCAGACTTCAGCGTCTTCCAATGCCACGGAGTCGCAGCGGTGTTTGTCTTCGACGATGCCGTCTAAGCCGATGATCTCGCCCGACATCTGGAAACCGGTGACCTGCTCGCGGCCGTCTTCGTGCAGGATGATGGTTTTGAACACGCCGGAGCGGATGGCAAACAAGCTCTCAAATGGCATGCCGTTGCGGAACAGGGTTTGGCCTTTGGTAATTTTGCGCCGCCCGTCGACCAGGCTATCGACCCGCAAGCTTTCGGCTGCGTCCATGCCAATCGGCATGCATAACTCGCGCAAATTGCAATTCGAACAAGCTATTTTGAGGACGTCGGTTTTCATAAACACATTGAATCACACTTCAACGTCTAACTGATCAATTTGGCATGTTAATTAGGCGCAAACCAATTTATTGCAGATATGTCAGGTCATATCTTTAACGTTAATTTCACCCACTGCATCCGCCCGGGCGATGGCAATGTCACGGCTTATCCGCCAGATGCTTGGTTCATCTCTTGGGCTGCCTTGTCCGGACTACCGGAGTACGCTCCGTCAACCTCAAACAGTACCGCAGAGCGTCCGGGTGCTGGCATTCGGAAGGGCTTGGACTCCGGCTCCAAAACTGTTGCAGTGGTGACGCTTGAGCTGCTGCTGGACGACGTAATGGTGAGCGTGCCATCTGCTGTGGTCACGCTGTAGTTGGTCTGGGTGGATGCGGTGACTGTGTTGGTGTAGCTGCCCGCGTTGGTGCCGCTCACGCTGGCGCTCACGCCGCTCAGGCTGGCGGTGGTGTCGCTGCCCAACAAGCCGCTTGCGGTGTAGCCACTCAAGGTCTGGGCCACGCCGGTGTAGGTGGTGCTGGCGCTGGAGCCGGTGATGGTCAAGGGGGCTTTGGCGATGGTGAGCGTGCCCGTTCCGCTGAGGTCGTATCCCTGCTGATTGGAATAAAAACTATTCGAATAAGTGCCCGCATTGGTCCCGCTTGCTGCCGAGCCAAAGATATTGGACAGGCTAAAGCTGGTGCCGGTTTGGACCGATCCGGTGTAGGTGGTGCTCACATCCGAGACCGCTAAGGAGGTCAAAAATGTGCGCAACAAGGGCGAGGTTGATCCGGCGTAAATACGCCAGGTACTGCTGCTGCCGCCGGACGAGGAAATAGACCAGGCGGAGAAATTAGAGGCGGTTTTCATCGCCGTGGAACTCAAACCAGTTCCCGCGCTGCCGTATCCTGTAGAAGACGTGTTGTCTGAATTCCAGAAGCTGCTGCTGACACTGCCGGAAGCCGACGACGACAGATACCCCACCAAGCCGCCCGAATAGGTGGCTCCACTTGAACTCACCACCCCGGTAGCGTAGGTGTTAGAGATCGCATAAGTGCCGGTTGCGACCCCGCCCATCAAGCCACCCCGGTAGGTTCCCCCGCTGACCGCACCCGTGGCATAGCTGTTGGAAATCGTGCCCGCTCCCGAGACGAAAGCGCCCACCAGGCCGCCACTGTAGGTGCCGGTTCCCGTCACCGCACCCGTTGCATAGCTGGTGGATACCGAACCGCCGACCGCAAAGCCCCCCACCAAGCCGCCGGTGTAGCTGCCGATGGCGCTGACCGCACCGGTGGCATAGCTGCTGGTAATGGTGCTAGCGCTCGAACCACCGGCTTTACCCACCAGTCCACCCGGTAATAAGCGCCGCTCAGGTTACCGGTGACCGCGCCGGTGGCATAACTGGAGCTGATAGTTCCAGAGTCTTGTAAGCCCACCAACCCGCCTGCTGTCGGGCCCGTGACCGCCCCGGTGGCGTAGCTGCTGCTGATGGTGCCCGTAGCCATGCTGCCAACGAGGCCGCCAACATAAGCCGACGACGCTTCTGCGGTCCCCGTGGCATAACTGCTGGTGATGTAGCCATCGCTGCGACCCACCAAGCCGCCGACCCTGGTATAGCCGCTGACGCTGCCCGTGGCGTAGCTGTTGCTGATCGTGCCGTCGTTTCGGCCCGCCAAACCGCCGACGGACGAGTAGCCAGTGACGCTATCACTCACCAGTCCGACATTTTTCACAACGCCCGCAGTGCCCACATAGCCAAAAAGTCCCACATAAAAATTTGTGGAAGCGTTGGACGTGGTCGACCGGCTGAGCGTCAAGCCGGTGATCGTGTGCCCCAGCCCGTCAAAGGTACCGGTGAAGCTGGTGGTAGAGGAACCGATGGGCGAGAAGCCCGTGTTGCTATTCCACGTAGAAGTCCCACTGGCCGCGATGTCTGCGCCCAGCACGTAGTTGCCACTTAAGCGGGTGCTGTAGCCCAGACCCTGCAAGCTGTTGGTTGCGCTCAAGAGGCTTTGATCCCCGGCGCTGCCCAGGCTGGTGATGACGGTGTAACTCTTCACCGTGCCGTCGGTACCCAGCTGCGTGCTGAAGTTGCTGCCTGAGGGCAGGCTGACGGCCGCGCTGATGTTGTAGGTGCTGGAGTTGCCGCTGGAGACCGCGCTTTGCCCGTATTTGAAAGCCAGTTTGGCGGTCCCGCTGCCGGTCATGGCGGCGTTGACGTTGATATTGGCTTGGGCGTTGAGCGTCAAGGTATTGGCGCTCCAGCTGACTGCCTGGTTCACGTTGATCGCCCCGTCCGAGCCGCTGGAGCCGCTGCTGCTGTAGATGGTGACGTTACCGCTGGCCAACGATGTTCCCAGCGCGGTGCCGGTCATATCGCCGCCGCTGGAGGCGATGGTGAAGTCGGTCGGGTCAATCAGCCAGGTTCCGTTGCGCCCGCCCAGGCCCGGTGCGGCCAGCGTGCTGATGGCCATGTTGTCGCCAAAGCGCACCTTGCTGGCGCTGGTATCAACAAAACCGCCGTCGCCGCCTGCGTCACCCCCTTTGGCCGAAATGCTGCCGTTGACCTCGGTGACGCTGGCCGCATTGGCCAGGTCCGCAATCAAAGTCACCGTGCCGCCCTTGCCGGTACCGGCCGCATCGGCAGTGATGCTGCCGCTGTGGCTGATCCTGTTCGACGCCCGCAGCATGATGCGACCGCCATCGCTGACCAGCCCATTGGCTTGCAACACGCCGCTGTTGTTGACCACCCCGCCTTGCACCCGCTCCAGCGCCTGTGCCGACAAGATGATGAGTCCCCCCGGTGCCTGCACTGCCAAGCCGTTGTCCACCAGACTGGCGAGGGTGGACGCCGTGACCTCCAAGCCGGTGAGCGCGTTCGCGCCGTCAATGTGCAGGGTAAAGGTCTCGCCAGCAGCCATCGCCACCGTGCCCATCCTGGCCACAACCACGCCCTGGTTGCGCACAGTGGGTGCCAGCAAGGCGATATAGCCGCCAAGGGCCGCGGTCAAAGTGCCCTCGTTGTGCACCGTGCCGGTCGATCCGTTGCGGCTGAAGCTGTTGCTGCCCGCCATGAAGGCGTCGTTGCTGATGCTATGGGTGGTGGCGACCAGGCCGCCCACGTCCACACTTGCGCCGGGGGCGAAGTACACACCCGAGGGGTTGGTCAAAAAAACCTGGCCGTTGGCGCTGATGCGCCCGAGGATCTGGCTGGGGTCACTGCTGAGCACACGGTTGAGCGTGACGCTGCTGGCGCTGGGCTGCACAAAATTCACCTGCGCGGCGCTGCCAACGTCAAAGCGGGTCCAGTCGACGACCGCGCGCTGGCTGCTTTGGGTGATGGTCATGCTGGCGCTAGCTGCGCCGCCGGTGATGTTGGCCGTGCCCGCCACCACGCTGCCGCCGGTGGGCAACTGGTTGGATGCGGGCGCTCCGGCGCGCGCCAGGCCGGCCACAACCAGTGCGGCGACAAGGGGGGTGAGCTGGACCCGGTTCATGGCGCGCGCTGTGTCTTAGAAGGCCATGCTGGCGGTCAGCCAGAAGCGCTCGCTGTAGTAGGTGCCGTCTTGGTCGTTGCCTGCCGAAGTGGCATTGGCGTTGTCACCAATGCGGCGCGCCCAGGTCAAGGCCAGGGTCTGATTGTGCTGGCCATGCCAGGCGGCTGACAGACCGTATCCGCGCAAGCAGTAATCGTTCAGCGTGGATGCGCCAGAGTAGCTGTTGTCGTGGTTCACTGTGACATAACCGTAATCGTAGAGCGCCGCGAGTTGCCAGTCGGCTGTGGGTTTCCAGCGCGCTTCCAGATTGAGCACAAAGCCCTGATAGCCAGAACCCTCAGACGACGGGTAAGCCCGCACCCCGCTGCTGCCACCTAAATAAAACTTGACGCTGGAGTCCAGGTTTTTGTCAGCCGTTTGGCCATTAACGGCGGCGAACACCGAGAAGCCTCGGCCCAAGCCTTGGTCGCGCGAAAGGCTGTAGCGCAAGCGGGTGAAGGTGCCGTTGGCTGCCGTTGTGGTGGCGTCCGTACTTTGGGTTGGGGAGTCGCGCAAGTCGAGTAGCCCGGAGCTCACCATCAGGCTGGCGACCGAGGAGGCACCTCCGCCCAAGTCGTCGTAGAGATTGCCACGCAGCCCCCAAGATTGCTCCTCTAGCCGATAGCGCGAGACGGTTGTATTTGCACCCTGGTTATCGAAATGCTTTTGCTCGGAACGTCCCACAAGGTACAAATTCTTGGTCTGATGCCGCACCATCGGGTAGGTAAATTCAAGGTCCCATGCATCGGAATCACCGTAAAAACCCAGACCTGAGAACTCCGACGAAACCAAGCGGTACGAAAAAACACTGCCGCCCACCGTGACACGCAAACCTTCGTATCCGACCGGCAGGCTGTAGCTCAAACGCTGGTAGTCACTGCCATCTGCCTGGTATGCGGTAAAAGTGTGAAGAAGGTTGACGCCGAATTGATCGCCCCATGTCAACAGCCCAGTCTTGTTCCAGTTGGCCAGCACCCGTTGGTATCCGGTGGATCGTATGCCAGTGTTGTCCAAGCTCAGTTCGCCCGTGTGGCGGGCCGTGGGCTCCAATTGGACCAGCAGGTCTGTCTCCCCGCGGTACTGTCCAGGCCGCAAAATTCCCGACGCACTGATGCCAGGCAAGTCGTCGATCAGCAATAAAGCCCGCTCCACCGCCGCCGTGCGCAGGGGCTGCAAAGGGATTTGCTGAGCAATAACATAGGACTCAATATCCTGGAGGCGCGGCCCCAATGCATCTCCACCGCGCATGGAAACGCCGCCGAACACGGCATGGGTCACCGAGATACGCACGTCGCCGTCACTGATGTCCTGTTCAGGCAGCACTGCAGTGACCACCCAACCCGCGCGCCGATAAGCCAAGGCCACTGCCTGTGCCGCAGCAAGCAATGCTTCATAACTCAGGGGTCGGTTCAGATAGGGGGCAACGGCAGCCCGCCATGCAGCATCATCCAAGGGAATGCGCGCCTCCAGCAGAAAGCGGTTTACCGTGACCTTCGGGCCTGCGCCAGCGGCCGTATCACCTACGACTTCAGCGGGCACAGGCCTCCCGGGCACCGGCAGGCGGGCAGGCACATCCATAGGCGAATCGTGTTGCAACGAACCAGCGTCGGGTATTGATTGCGCCGCCCACGCAGTGGCGGTCTGGAACAAGACGAGCATCAGGACGCCTCGCCAAGAACTGGCAATACGCATCAGACTTCCAACGAAATTTAGTTATTTGCAATAATTTTACCTAACTTACTCACGGAGGCCACAGAATTAACAGGCCTCGGGCACCGGGTTCTGCACCGCCTCGTGCACCAACCAGTCCTTTAAGGCCATTACATCGTTGCGCACGCGCCCAGCGCGAGAAGCCACGATGTACATCGGCTGGTCTGTGGTCACGCTGTGGGGAACAGGACGCACAAGTCGGCCTTGCTTAATCAGGGGCTCGACGATGTGCCGCCAGCCCAGTGCTAGACCCTGGCCTTCAAGCGCCGCTTGCAGCACGATGGAGTAATCGTTAAAAGTCAGCGCCTTGCCCGCTCGGGCGGCGCTGACGCCAAAGCGCGCCAGCCAGAGCGACCAGTCGACGCGCGGACGATAGCGCTCCTCCAAGTGCAGCAAGGTGCTATTGGCCAAATCTTGAGGGCTTTGCAGCTGCGGGTTCGCACTCAGAAAAACCGGGCTACAGACGGCGAACACTTCCTCGTCCACAAAACGCCAGCGCGCGTATTGGGCAAACTCGCCGCTGCCTAGGGTAATGGCTAGATCAATGCGTTCGCGCTCTAAGTCCAGGTCAATGTCGGTGGTAATACAGCGCAGCTCAATGTCCGGGTGCTGCTGTTTAAAGCGCGCAATACGCGGCATCAACCACCAGGTGGCGGTAGCCGTGGATACAGCCAAAGTGACCTGGTGGCTAGGCGTCATGCTGCGTACCTCGCGCAGGGCCTGGTCCATGAGCGTCAGGCCCAAACTGACCTGCTCCAGCAGATACCGGCCCGCCTCGGTCAGCTCCACGCCCTTGTGGCGCCGATCAAACAGCACCACCCCGAGGTCGTCCTCCAGAAGACGAATGGCGTGGCTTACCGCCGGCTGCCCCACCGCCAGCTCCAGCGCGGCCTTGGTAAAACTACAGGTGCGGGCTGCGGCTTCAAAGGTAATTAGGTTGCCCATAGCGGGCAGGTCAAAGCGCTTTAGCATGCATTTAAATCATGTTTTGAATGAATACGCCAGCAGGTCACAAACTGCTTTTTACAACCTAATATCTTGACAGTAATTCCCCCAAACCGGAGAAAAATGGCATGAGTGAATCTGATACCCAAGACCTTGCAGCCAGCGGCATCGCCCCGGAGGCCAAGCGCTCGGCGCGAAGGACTGGTGGACGCGAACGCCGTGACCCCAAAGCCAAGGTGTACGGCCCGGCATACATCACCCGCGCCATCCCGACCTACGACGTGATGGGCGAGGAGAACCTGCAAAAAATCGAGGCCACAGCCGAACGCATCCTGTGCGAAATCGGTATCGATGTGCGCGATGACGACGAGGCGCTGGACCTTTTCCGCAAAGCCGGTGCCAGCGTGGACGGTATGCGGGTGCGGCTGCAACCGGGGCAGGTGCACGAGATTCTGAAAACCGCCCCCAGCAGTTTTATGCAGCATGCGCGCAACCCGGCCCACAACGTGCTGATCGGCGGCAAATCGGTGGTGTTCTCACCCGCCTATGGCTCGCCGTTTGTGATGGACCTGGACAAAGGGCGGCGCTACGGAACCTTGGAAGATTTTCAGAACTTCATCAAGCTGGCCTACAACAGCCCTTGGCTGCACCACAGCGGCGGCACGGTGTGCGAGCCCACCGATGTGCCGGTGAACAAACGGCACCTGGACATGGTGTATTCCCACATGCGCTATTCCGACAAGGCGTATATGGGCTCCATCACCTCCGAGCAGCGCGCCGAGGATTCGATCACCATGAGCCGCATTGTGTTTGGCGAACAGTTTGTTGACGAACACTGCGTAATCCTGGGAAACGTCAACGTGAACTCGCCGCTGCTGTGGGACGGCACCATGACCAAATCGGCCCGCGCTTACGCCCGGGCCAACCAGGCGGCGGTGATCGTGCCTTTTATTCTGGGCGGCGCCATGGGCCCGGTGACCAACGCCGGGGCGATTGCGCAGGCGCATGCCGAAACCCTGTTTGGTTGCGCGATCACGCAACTCGAGCGCCCCGGTGCGCCGGTGATTTACGGCAACTTTCTCTCCAGCATGTCGCTGCGCTCGGGCTCGCCCACCTTTGGCACGCCCGAGCCCGCCATCGGCTCCATGGTGGTGGGGCAACTGGCGCGACGCGCCAACCTGCCGCTGCGCTGCGCGGGGTCGTTTACCACCAGCAAACTGCCCGACGCGCAGGCCATGGAAGAGAGCGTGATGTCCATGCTCTCGGCGGTGCATTGCGGGGCCAATTTCATCTTGCATTCCGCTGGCTTCCTGGACGGGCTTCTGTCCATGAGCTACGAGAAGTTCATGCTGGACGCGGACTTTTGCGGTGCGCTGCACAGCTACCTGGCCGGTGTGGTGGTGGACGACAACACGCTGGCGATGGACGCCTTCCGCGAAGTCACGCCCGGCGGCCATTACCTGGGCAGCGCCCACACCATGGCCAACTACACGACGGCATTTTTTGACTCCAACATCGCGGACAACACGCCGTTTGAAAGCTGGAACGAATCCGGTAAAACCGACGCGGCCACCCGCGCCAACGCACGCTGGAAGCAGTCGCTGGCCGAGTACGAAGCGCCGTCCATCGATGCAGGCGTGGACGAGGCGCTGTGCGACTTTGTGACTCGTACCAAAGCGGCCATGCCGGACCAGTGGTACTGACACACATAGCGGACTGAAGACCATGAGCACTGCATCCAACGACTCCCTGCTCCAGCCATTTCAGCTCAAGCACCTGCGCCTGAAAAACCGGCTGATGATCACGGCCCACGAGCCGGCTTACCCCGAAGACGGCATGCCCAAGGCCAAGTACCGCGCCTACCATGTGGAGCGCGCCAAAGCCGGCATTGCGCTGACCATGACCGCCGGGTCGGCGGCCGTGTCGCGCGACAGCCCGCCGGTTTTCAACAACATCTTGGCCTACAAAGACGAGGTCGTGCCCTGGATGCGCGAACTCACCGACGCCTGCCACGAACACGGCACCGCCGTGATGATCCAGCTCACCCACCTGGGGCGGCGCACCAGCTGGTCCAAGGCCGATTGGCTGCCTGTGGTATCGCCCTCGCACGAGCGCGAGGCCTCGCACCGCGCCTTCCCCAAAAAGATGGAAGACTGGGATATCGACCGCATCATCCGCGACTACGCCGACGCCGCCGAGCGCATGCACGCAGC
>CAIOUR010000142.1 GCA_903861575.1 uncultured beta proteobacterium
AGCCCGCTGATATCAAATGCGCATGCACCGGGCCGAGTGCGGCACACAACAGCAGAAGCAAGCCCGCCCGCATCAAGTTCCAAGCCCGCAGGGGCATGCATCGTGTGGCTTTCATCCGCGCATTTTCGCCGTGCACCGCCCGGCCAGTAGGATGCAGCGCTCAACCAGCTGAGGAATCAAAAATTGCACATGTCCACCACCAGCCGGCCGCAAGGCCTTTTCTCATTTGTTGCGGCGCTAGCCCTCACCTGCGCAACCCTGGGGACTCCTGCCATGGCCACTGAAGAACCGAAGTTCACCGCCCACCTCACAGAGGGCGCATTTGAGTTGCGCCAGTACGCGCCATTTTTGATTGCCGAAACGGCGGTCGCGGGCGATATGGACGCGGCGTCCAGCCAGGGCTTTCGCGCCATTGCCGACTTTATTTTTGGCAACAACCAGGCCCCCGGCCAAAGCGGTTCCGCCAAGATCGCCATGACCGCCCCGGTGACCGTGGAGCCCCGCGCGGCGGACACGCCCATGCGCGATGCGCAAGACTGGCGCGTGCAGTTTGTGATGCCCTCGCAGTACACGCTGCAAACCATCCCTAAGCCCAAGAACCCGGCAGTCACGCTGCGCGAAGTGCCCGCCAAGTGGTACGCCGTGGTGCGCTACCCCGGCATCAACACGCAGTCCAAGGTGGAAGACAAAACCGCCGAGCTGCTGGCCTGGATCAAGGCCAAAGGCTGGACCCCCGTAGCCGCCCCGCAACTCGCCCGCTACGACCCGCCGTGGACGCTGCCGTTTTGGCGGCGGAGTGAGATTTTGGTGGAGGTGGGGGGGCTTTAGCGGGGTGCTGCCCTGCTTGACGGGATCCTCCTTGACTAAAAAAGGCCACCATTAAGAGGCTGTGTGGCTGGGCTATGTGAACCACTTCCCCTTAAATGTGATTTTTCCTTAAAGCGCCGCTCAGATGTGGCGAGTGAGTGATGGTGCCTTACCGCCACGCCATCAAACAATATTTAATCGAATATCGGTATAAATAAATAGTTTGCAAGTTATAGTTCTTTTCTCACATGGTGTTGGTAGCTTGATCTAACGAGCGATTTGCAAGGATTTTTTATGGCGAATGTAGCGACCCGACCGAGATGTGTCCCGGGTCCTGCGGTCTGAATCACATCAGACTTTTAAACAGAAAGATTATCTGAATATGCCAACAATGACAAGTTGCACGCTGGGCGGGCAAGAAGTGAAAATTCATGATGCGATTGATTTGAAAGAAGCTGGCCATAACCCGGATTTCCGCTGTGACGAATGCGAGCAGCCTGTACGCCCTCATAGGGCCGGCGGGGCCGTAGCTGCGCATTTTGAGCATGTGGAAAGAAACTCATCTTGCTCTCAAAGTCATGTTGCTCGGCAAGCCTAACCGTGCAATCGTGAGGACAAACAATGGCGGTTAGAGCTTGCCCGAACTTGCCAGCGCAAAGTCGCCGTTGATTCCGGCTCGGGTCAAACATAAGGCGTAATGAACACTCTTCTCGCTAACGCTGTCGCCGCTATCAGGCTTGGGGTCGAGGACTTTCAGTCTACTGACAACGCCCGTCTTATCTCTGCCGTAAGGAATATCACTGCCGGAGTGCTTCTTCTCTTCAAAGAGAAGCTTCGCCAGATGTCGCCGTCGCACTCGGGCGAAGTGCTGTTGAAAGAGAGACTTCGACCAGCGATATCCAAGACCGGCCAGATCACATTTGTTGGCATCGGCCGAAAGACAGTCAATGTTCAACAGATCGAGGAGCGCTTCAAGTCACTTGATGTGTATGTTGACTGGAAGCGCGTGTATCAGTTGATCCAACTCCGCAATGACCTGGAGCACTACTACACGATGGCGTCATTTGCCGCGGTGCAGGGCGCTATTGCTGATGCGTTTGTAGTTCTTCAGTCATTTGTTACTGTCGAACTGAACGTCGAGCCACTAGACCTGCTAGGCGAATCAACATGGCATGCTCTACTTGCCCAGTCTCACGTTTTCGAAGTCCAGCGCGCAGCTTGTCGATCCGAACTTGACAAGATTGACTGGCCGAATGCCGTGTACGCCGATGTCGTGGCAGAAATCCGATGCGTTCGCTGCCACTCCGAGCTAGTTAAGCCTGTCGACGTTGACGTGGAAGACATTCTTTCGCTCGATTTTCAATGTACGTCTTGTGGCGAAATTAGTCAGTTTGATGATACCGTGGGTGATGCAATTGCTGCAGCCTTTGCAGGTGAGACACACATCGCCATGACAGATGACGGTGATCCACCGATCGTTAGTTGCCACGGATGTGGGCAGTATGCATTCCATCTGAAAAATGTAGTTTGCTTACTTTGCCGCGCTACGCTCGGTTACACGGAGTGTGCAGTCTGCGGCGACGCGCTTGGACCCGAGGATCAAGACAATCGCGGCCTTTGTGGGTACCACAAATGGCAGGCCGATAAGGATGATTGACGAAACCAAACTGGTTACTCAGTGAGATCTAGGCCCGGCCGCGCAATCCAGCTATTCCGCAGGAGCCGAAGGTTTAGCCTACTGCCGCAGGGAGCACAATGATTGCATTTATTTGCAATAGTGCTATCATTTAAATCGTGAACGGAACCCAACGCAAGACCTTGGAAAAGGTGCTCACCGATCCGGTAAATGGAAACATTGACTGGTCGCGGATCGAATCCATGCTCAAGGCAGCGGGCTGCAGGGCTGTTGAAGGACCGGGTTCATCCGTCACGTTTGAGTTCAGCGGCCGGAAGATGACACTTCATCGGCCACACCCAGGCAAGGAAGCATTGCGCTACCGAGTCTTAGCTGTACGGGAGTTCATTCAACGGATGGGGATCAAGCCATGAGTAATTTCATGTCCTACAAGGGCTACACGACGAGCATGGTCTACGACACGGAGGACAAAATCATTGTCGGTCGCGTCCAAGATGTCGATGACATCATTTCATTTCACGGGGAGTCAGTGGCAGAGTTTGAGTCCAACTTTCAAGCGGCCATCGACGACTACCTGGCGGCGTCCGAGGAATTAGGGTCACCCCCGGAGAAGCCAGCCAGCGGCAAGGTCATGCTGCGTATTGCCCCAGAGGTTCACGCCGCTGCTCTCAAGGCGGCAGCGCGAAGTGGAACCAGCCTCAACAAGTGGGCGGAAAGCGCCCTCGGTAGAGCGGCTCGCAAGGCTCCGGCGCGGGTACCTGCTCGCAGCGAAGCCTAAGCCCTCGCTCATCAGAGGAAAAGTATGGAAAACGTCAAGTCCATTGTGCATGCGGTGGAGTCGCTTCCCCCTTCGGCGCTCGCGGAATTTCGGCGGTGGTTCGCAGAGTTCGATGGCCATGCTTGGGATCTGCAGATCGAGCAAGATGCATCCGACGGCAAGCTGGACCACTTGGTAGCTGAGGCGCTTGCCGACTACCGCGCACTGGTTAGTC
>CAIOUR010000143.1 GCA_903861575.1 uncultured beta proteobacterium
ACTAGTTTCAGGTACTAGCGAGTAACTTCGTGGGGGTTCGAGTCCCTTCCTGGGCACCATCTATAACGCAGCTCAAACGCTGCATTTTCAGGCAAATTTCCCGGGAATTCATTTTCGTTAAGCGGCTTGGTGTCACAGCCCTGACAGCCTACACCGGCATTGCGACGAGATCGTGTCCTTGCGTTGCCACTACACGGGCGCGCGTGAATTCGCCGGTTTTCATGGTTTTGCTGGCCTTCTCCGGCGGCAGCAAACGCACCACCCCATCGATCTCTGGCGCATCCGCATAACTGCGCCCAACCCCGCCCTTTTTACCCAGGCCGGGGGCGGAATCGACCAACACTTGCATGTTGGCACCGATTCTCTTTTTTAACTTGTCGACCGACACCTGCTCGGCCACCGCCATGAAGCGGGCGCGGCGCTCTTCGCGCAGTTCAATGGGCAACATGCCGCCCAGTTGGTTGGCCAGCGCACCATCCACCGCGCTGTACGCGAAACACCCTGCGCGATCGATCTGTGCTTCGCGCACAAAAGCCAACAGATCTTCAAACTCGGCCTCGGTCTCGCCCGGGAACCCGGCAATAAAAGTACTGCGCACCACAATCTCCGGACATTCATTACGCCACTGCGCGATGCGCTCCAGATTACGCTCACCGCTGGCTGGACGCTTCATGCGCTTGAGCACATCGGGGTGGCTGTGTTGCAGCGGCACATCCAAATAGGGCAAAACCAGGCCCGATGCCATCAGCGGCACGACCGCATCCACGCTGGGATAGGGGTAAACATAAGGCAGTCGCACCCATGCTCCAAAAGGCTGGGCCAGTTCACCGAGCGCCTGGACTAAATCCAACATGCGGGTTTTGATGGGTTTCCCGTCCCAAAACCCAGTACGGTATTGCACATCAACGCCATACGCGGAAGTGTCCTGGCTGATCACCAACAGCTCTTTGACCCCGCCCTCGAACAGGGCACGCGCCTCGTTCAAGACATCGCCAATGGGGCGGGATACCAAATCGCCCCGCATCGAGGGAATGATGCAAAAGGTACAGCGGTGATTACAGCCTTCGCTGATTTTCAAATACGCATAGTGTCGCGGCGTGAGCTTGATGCCGGCCAGGCCAAATGATGCTGGGACTAAGTCCAGAAATGGGGAATGTGGCTTGGGCAGATTCAGGTGAACCGCATCCATCACTTCCTGTGCCGCGTGGGGCCCTGTAACCGCTAGCACCTTAGGGTGCAACTGTCGCACCAAATTACCTCCATCACCCGCAGTTTTGGCCCCCAAACAACCGGTGACTATCACCCGCCCATTTTCTGATAAGGCCTCACCAATGGTGTCTAGACTCTCCTGCACCGCTTCATCAATAAAGCCGCAGGTGTTCACAATGACCAAGTCCGCGCCCGCAAAGGTCTTGGTGGTCCGGTATCCCTCAGCGCTGAGCTGGGTCAAGATCAACTCGGAATCGGTCAGGGCTTTGGGACAACCCAAACTAACGAAACCGACGACGGGCTGGGTTTGCTGCAAAGGACCTGCAGCCACATTGGTATGGGGCATAACTGAAGAGAACTGACGGCCAAGGCCGATCAACGTTTAGGAGCAAATGTGGACAAAAACTGCTCGGTCTGTTTTTGCATGTGCTCTTGCATCTGCAAAAAGACGTTGCTGCCAAGCGGATTGGCCAGAGGGTTCGCAATGGTTGCGGGAATCACGGTGCGCTGTAAATCAACGAGGGCCTGCATATTTTTTTCAAGGTAACCCCCCATAAAACCCTGCAGGGTGTTTCCGTAGAAACGGATGATATTTTCCAGAACAGGTGCCGTAAACATAGGCGAACCACCGGCTTCTTCTTCCAGGATGATTTGTAGCAAGATGCTGCGGCTAATGTCTTCGGAAGTCTTCGCATCGACCACCGAGAATGGCTCGCTATCCATTACCAGCTGCTTAATCTCCGTGAGGGTTATGTAACTGGAAGTTCGGGTGTCGTACAGACGCCGATTCGGGTATTTTTTAATGACTCGCTGCGCGGGAAGGTCCTGCGAAGGTGCTTCAGGGTCAGGGGGAGGAGCTGATTTGGACTTTTGCATGAATGCAGGCAAAGAGCACCAGAGGCTCCTTCGTAATTAGTGGGCATTGTAGATCGCCCCGCTGCAAGTGAAATTGTCGAAGAACAAAGAGTGCAAGCCGGTAGCCAACCCCAAAATGCAGCCCCGAAACAGGTGCTACCGGCTGAGCGCCATATTCAAACAGCTTCAGACTTCGCTTTGAGTGCCTGATCGATTTGGTCGCGGCAAGCGATCAACTCCGCCTCACTCATGTCGGCAAATCGGGAGACCGAATGACCAAAAACCAAATGCGTACCTAGCATCACCTCCAGGTGCGCCACGGTCTGCGCGCGAGGTATTGACTGCCCCAGCAACCATTTACGCACACCTTCCGAAGTCACCTGGATCTGGAACTTGCTTGCATGCTCTAAATCGCGTGCGATACGCGCAGCGGAAACTCGCGCACCGTATTTCGCTTTGATGGCTTCTTGCAAACGCTTAGCAAAGTTATCTTGGTCCAACATAATTCCTTAAAAATAATATTGGTGCTAATTGTTGCAGAAGTCTTACCAATTTTCAATGAATTGAAAAATTTTTTAGGGCAGAATTTTTACCGATACGCTGCTCTGGTCAAAGCCGGCAGCTGCCAAGGGCACCGCAGCACCGCTACAAGTAGGGTGCAAATTTTTTGAATTGGTAGGCGCAATTGGACTCGAACCAACGACCCCCACCATGTCAAGGTGGTGCTCTAACCAGCTGAGCTATGCGCCTG
>CAIOUR010000144.1 GCA_903861575.1 uncultured beta proteobacterium
GCTAAAGGTGCGCGGCGGGCGCGTCAAGCCGGAGCAACGCGAGTGCATGCGGGCCATGCGGGCCGACGGCTGGCACGTCGCCGTGTGCTGGTCGCTGACCGATCTTGACAATTTTCTGAAAGGACTGACGCCATGACCGTCTACATTGCTGGTCCTATGAAACACAAACCGTTTTTCAATTTTCCGGCGTTCGACCGTGCGCGTGACGCGCTATTACACGCAGGGCACGTGCCTATCAGCCCCGCCGACATGGATCGCGCTGTAGGCTTCGACGAGACAAAGTATCCGGCCGGGTGCGACACCGTGCCTGCCGACTTCGACTTATCCGCCGCGATGGACCGAGACATTGACGCCGTTCGTCGGTGCGATGCTGTACTACTTATCGAGGGATGGCTGTACAGCAAGGGTGCCCGTGCCGAACGTGCGCTTGCCGAGTGGTGCGGGAAAGAAATATGGTACGACATCAAACCGAAAGGACTGACACTATGAAGCGCCTTTACCGCTGCACGCAATGCCACCTATGGTACGAGCGCGACACGCCGCGACCGCGCACATGGATACGGTCATGGTGCGAAAAAAGCGGCGGATATGCGCGGCTATACCGCGTGTCGGCGCGCAAGGCCAACGGATAGATAGCGTAGACACCGACGCGCCGCACCTGCCCGGCCTGTCGCCCGCCGCAACAAAACCATGCTGACACCCTCGTCAACCATCGTCATGCCGGCCGATATCCGCCCCGCCCCAACCAGCCGCTACACCCTCGAAGCCTGCACCCTCGCCCGGATCTGCTGGGACAGCCTCGATACCCGCCGCCGCCGGCTGGTCGAACGTCTCGAACACGGTTCGCCCATGACCGCTGGCGACTTGGGCGTCGGCACGGCGGATGCCGTCGTTGCCGCCTGCCTGCCTGTCCTCAAGCGCCACCTTCCGCCTCACTTAGACCGATGGGGCCGGGAAGCCTACCGGGCGGAAGATGCCGCCACGGCTGCCTGGCTGGCCAATCCAACCGACCAGACTGAAAAGGCCATGTTCAACTGCCGCGCCTGCACGGAAAAGGCCCGCGCCGCCGCCTGGGGGTGGATCGCTGGCCGGCAGGACCGGGTGAAAGCGGCCGACCGCGGGCGCCGTACCGGGTTGCGCGCGTTCGCGGCGATGCTGGCCGGAGCAAACGAAAAGGCGGCCGAGGGGTGATCCTCGACCACCTGGACGCACCGAAACCGAAAACCTTACGTAGCCATTCCGTCTTTCGACTCTTTCGCCTTCACCGCCGCCCACCGCTTCAACACGTTCCGCCGGCAGGCCGCAGCCACCTTCGGGCTGCCCACCCGGCCGGCCCGCGCCCTGGCCGTCACCGCGGCATTGAACAGGTCCGCGGGTATCTCGGTGTTACACTGGGGGCATTTCATCACGCACCGCCTTTCTAGCCTGTTCGGCCACGTCAACCTGTCCGCCAGCGCCGTTTCTGGCCCTGGCCCTTGTCCTTGCCCGTCTTTCCCTCCCAGCGCCTTCCTGGGGCTGCCAGAGGGCGACAACGGTGTCCCCGCCAATTGCCATGTGGTCACACTGCGGGGCCCGTTCGTACCGCAGGCCGGGAAGCCATGGGGCGCTCATAGGCACCCCGCAATCGCCGCCGCCAGCGCCACGAGGGCCAGCGCCAGTGCCACGCCCAAGCATGCCGCCGCCAGATCGCCGAGCCAGTCCCACCGCTTTGGCAGAGGCTGGCCGGTCAACGCCGCCGTCAATATCGCCTGTTGCCGCTCGGTCATAGTCCCGCCATCCTTCCTTTTGTTTCCGTCCGTCGCCCCCTGGCACCCGCCTGGGGAAAGTCTGGCCGCGCTTCACTTCCCGCGTACAGTCCGCGTTTTCTCCGTACCGACGTAGCAACGCGCTTTGTTGCCGATGCGGTTGATGATGACCGCCAGTTTCCCAGTGAGTTTGCAGGAAAAAGCGCAGTAAAACGAGACGGTTGCTTGGTTCTCGCAGGCCTTGACCGTGGACGAACCGTAGGCCTTGACCGTGGACGAATCGTAGGCCTTGACCGTGGACGAACCGTAGGCCTTGACCGTGGACGAATCGTAGGCCGTGACCGTGGACGAATCGTAGGCCGTGACC
>CAIOUR010000145.1 GCA_903861575.1 uncultured beta proteobacterium
AGCGAGCCCGAGGGCGTGCGACCTCCCGCCGGGCAACAAACGGATTTTTTCCGGCGAGCCATGGACCCGACACGGGGTTTGCGCATGGCCTTGTGGGGCGACAGCCATATGGCTGCTGCCTTTTTCTCGCAAGAGCTGGTCAACCTGTCCGGCCTGCGGCCGGAGCAGATCCACAGCGCGGTGATCCCCGCCACCATGAACCGGCCTGGCGTGCGCCTGCCCGCGCGCAAGACCTGCGTATCGGCGGGTTGGTCGTATGACGCGGCGTATCGGGGCAAAGAGGCCGCCGACGCACCCGGCCCGGCCATGGTCAGCCTGGTCGCGCAGGAGCCCGGCGCGCTCTTGCAGTGGGACGTGCGAAACGCCGAGGGTGTGGCGGTGAACAAAAAGCTGCGGCTCATGTTCCACCAAACCGCACAACCCATTGTGATTGGCGTCTCGGTTGATCAGGGCGAAGAATATGTGATGACCCTGAGCGCGGAGCAAGGCCCCGCTGTGGTGGAATTGCGCTCCGACAAACCCTTGTCCACGCTCGCGCTGCGGCTGATCAGCGGCACGCTGCGCGTGCATGGCCTGGGCCTGGATGCCCTGCCAACCACGCGGCTGCAGTTCGATGTGTTCGCGTTTCCCGGAGCCACGGGGCGTTCTTGGCAACAGACCAATCTGGCGTACCTGACCCAATGGTTTCCGAACAACCCGTACCAGGTGGTGGCCCTGGCTTTTGGTACCAACGAGGGCAACCAGAAAAATTTTGACGCTAGCGCCTACGAAGACGGCTTGGTGCAGGCGGTGAAGAACCTCAAAACGGTGTTTCCGCAAGCGCAATGCCTGTTGATCGGGCCGGGCGACCGTGGCGTTCTGGTGCGCAAGTCCAGCCTCAAGAAGTCAAAAAATAAAAGCAACGCGAAGGCCAAAAAATCCAAAGCGGCCTTAAGGCCTGCGCCGGCTCCTAAACGCCCGCCGGACAGTGTGCTCTTGCAGTACTCCCGTGTGCACCAAAGCATCAACGACATCCAGACGCGGGTTGGCGCGCAATGGGGCTGCAGCACGTGGAGCATGCAGTACGCCATGGGCGGTCAAGCCAGCAGCTACATCTGGGCCGCCCAAAACCCGGCGCTAATGGCCCATGACCTCATCCACTTCACCCCGGCGGGCTACAAGCACCTGGCGCAGATGTTTGCCAAAGATTTTGGTTGGAGTGAGGAGATTTTTAAGGTCGGAAACGGCAATTAGGCTGTGCGCCAGCCTAAGCCGGTAGGCCCGCGAGAGCAATGAGCCGGTTCAGTAAGCAGTGAAGTTGATCTCGGACCCCAATGCCCAGTGCGACTAGAAAGTCGAAGCCCGTCAGTCTGAAAAAATCATCCGAAGAGCGGAAAGCTTGTGAAATTTCCGCCAAGTAGCATCTCGCTGTCATGCTTGAGCCAGCCTTCAATCAAACTGGCATACACACGCCTGAAATCCGTCGTGAATTTCAAGTTGCCGCCCTCGTCCAGATCGGTCAGCGGGGGCGGATCACCGTAGTGACCGCCTTTCACCGGCTTGCCAATGACATACATGTGGTTTGCGGTACCGTGGTCGGTACCTAAGCTTGTGTTCTCAGCCACGCGGCGGCCGAACTCGGAAAACACCAGCACCGTCACGTCATCGGCGCGCCCGATACGCTCCATGTCTTTGATGAAACCGGAAATTGCATCGGATGCATAAGACAGCAAGCGGCCAAGCTGCTCATTCTGCTGTACGTGTGTATCAAACGCGTTGTGGCGAAACGATACGTAGAACAGCTGGCTGGTCAATCCTGCATTGATCATTGCGGCGACCTTGTTCAAGTCCAGTGGCCGGATGCCGTAATCGACCGGTGTGTTGTAGCTGTCCCATGCTGCTCTCACCAGCTGAGATGCTTGCCGCGCGCTCGCAGCGACTGTGTCCAGGTACGCGTGCGAAGCATTAGCCCCTTCTCCTGCAGACGGGTTGTCCAGAAGTTGGCGGCTTTGCAGCAAACCTTTGCGGGCAAAGCGTTCGGGGTCATCGAACACTACAGGCACATGGTGCTCAGCCTGCACCGCGAGGGATTGGCGCTCGTCGATGTTGACCAGAAAATTCGGCGTTAATTTCGGGTCGATCGCATCCGCAACACGGCCGAGCCAGCCGTAGCGTTCGCCGGCACGGGGCACAGCGGTATGCCAGTACGCCATAGACTGAAAATGCGACAGCGACTGCTGCGGATAGCCGCAGCCGTGCACGATCGCCATCTTGCCGTCCTTATAAAGCCGCTCAAAGCCCAGCATGCCAGGATTGAATCCAAAGCGGTCGTCAATCTTGCGCACCTTGTCAGCATGCAGACCAATGCGTGGGCGCAGGCGGTAGTACGCATCATCGGTGTAAGGAACCAGCGTGTTGAGCCCATCGTTTGCCCCCGACATTTCGACGACGACCAGGATGCGCTTATCGCCTCTGGCAGCAGCCTGTGCAGGCTGCATCGAAAGGCCGGCGCTTATTCCCAGCGCGCCGAGTGCCCTTAATAAATCACGGCGGTTGGCATTGGCGTGTGCGTGCTCCATGGTCTTCATCCCAGTTGGTAAGCGGGTAGCGACAGGATCACGTGCAAGGCGTTTCGCAAAGCATCTTCCATGTAGCTGTCGGCATGTTGCAAGTCGGCGGTGCCTAGGTCGTATTCGAGGAGCGCACCGATCTTCCGGCGTGTTTCGGTATCAACCGGCACGGACAAAAAGCGCATCAACAAATGGTCAACAGCTTGCTGGGCGCTGATACATCCAGCGTCGCGTACCATCTGTGAGAGGTCGATACGCGCCGGCATGCGTGGTATGGCCTTCACCTTCTCAATCGCCTTGCGCCATGCGTGGTAGCTGGCTAGCCGCGTATTGAAATCTTCATCCCGGTCGTTTTGCATTGACATCGACGTGACTTCTTTGCCATCTGGCTTGGTGGCGGTCGTCACGTCCATGCCCATGGCGATTTTGTCGGCGACTGGCACGATGCCAAAGCGGTCCTCGGCGACGCGATCCGGTGCGATGAAATTGACCGGAGGGAAAACGGTGTCGTACACAAAGTTGCCACGCACCAACAAAAGACCGGGCGTGATCCAACTTTTCCCGCTGGCCCAGCCCGCAACGTTCGGTGGATTCAAAAGTTTTTGCCCCATGGACTCGGTGAGAACATTGAAGTCTGGAATGCCCGGGACTTCCGTCAAGCCGAGCTTGCGATAGGTGGAAACTGCCAACTCCACCGGGGGTTTGATGCGCGTGCCGACCGACGCATCGCTGTAGAAATCACATGACACGAACAGCGTTTCAAGAAAAGGCGCGATCTCGAATTGGGTATTCCGCAGGAGTTTGCCAAGCTTGACGCGCATGGCGGGTGTCACTTCCTCGCGAACAAAATAGCGATACAGTTTGTCTGCGATGTATTCCGAGGTTACTTGCTGGGCAAGGATGATGTCTATCACCTGAACGCCGTCGAAGTTTCCGCTTCTTCCCAGCACGGTTTTGACCCCGTCGTCATGCTGCTGCGGGTTCACCACATAGTCGAGGCCTTTGTAATTCCACCCCGTGAATGCGCGGGCCGCTTCCTGGATGTCTTTTTCCGTGTAGTTGCCCACACCCATGGTGAACAGCTCCATGATTTCGCGTGCAAAGTTCTCGTTCGGCGCGCCCTTGACGTTCATACCGGCGTCAAGGGATGCCAGCATCGCGGGGTCCTGCGACACCGCGATGAGCAGATCACGGAAGTTGCCCGTCGCGCGTTCGCGCAGCAGTTCGTTCTGTTGCAACATCTTGCGATAGTCCTGAACCTTCTCATCACCGGTGGCGAAATGGCCATGCCAGAAAAGCGCCATCTTTTCCTCCAGCGGTCGCTGCGTCAACACCATGCGCTTGGCCCACCAGTAGGCGATACGCTCCGTTTCCAATTTGGTCACGCGCTTCCAATAGAGGAAGCGATCAGCCACTTGCTGTAGCTTGCGGTTGCCTGCAGGCTTGGTCTTGACACCGAGAGCCTCACCGCTTGCCTTCGCCAAGTCCGTTGCGGCGGGCCGGGATGGCGCGAACGGATCAAGGCCTGGGTCAAACGCACCGGAATCGTCGAAGGGCGGCAGGGAATTTTGGATTCTGCGGTAATACACCAACGATCGGACGGCTTGGCTGGGAGACATCGCCGCCAGTCCCGCCACCTCGTCGGGCGAACCACCAAAGCCTGCGCGTTCTAGCAAGTGCGCAGCGCGATCGCGACTCCATTCCGAGACTGGCAGCGGTTCAAGACTGTCCCGCCATCCGACGGGAGCTGCGTTGCTAATCAGCCCGGTAGCAGCAATCATCGCTGTCAGCGCAAATTTAGAAACTCTTTTCATGTAATCGGCTACTGTTTGTGGTCGTGCGACACCCACTTGGCGCGTATGCCAGCAATCGAGATTGGTTTGTTTTTTCTTCAAGTGTTTCAAGGTGCCACAGTTATCCCGTCGGCCACTGCCGCATGTTTTGATCACTTCCCAAACGAATCCTTCAACCCCACCGCAAAATTAAACACCGGCTTACCCGCCGCGTGGTCCACCCGGTCCGCTACAAAGTAGCCGTGCCGCTCAAACTGAAACTTCGCGTCCGGCAGCGCCGTGGACAGTGAGGGCTCGACGATGGCGGTGATGGTTTTTAGGCTGTCGGGGTTCAGGCTTTCCAGGTAGTCCTTGCCGCCCGCGTCGGGCTGGGGGTCGAGGAACAGGCGGTCATACATGCGCACTTCGGCGGCCAGGCCGTCGTGTGCGCTGACCCAGGTGATCACGCCTTTGACCTTGACGCTGGACGAGCCCGGCGTACCGCTTTTCGTGTCGGGGATCAGCGTGGCGTGGACTTCGGTTACGCGGCCGCTGGCGTCTTTGACCGCGCCCGTGCATTCGATGATGTAGCCGTATTTCAGCCGCACCTTGTTACCAGGGAAGAGCCGGAAAAAACCTGGTGGCGGCGTTTCTTCAAAGTCGCTGCGCTCGATCCAGACCTCTTTGCCGATCACAAACTGGCGGTTACCCAGCTCGGGGTGGTGGGGGTGGACCGGCGCGCTGCACGCATCCAACGTGCCCGCGCCCATGACCTCGTCCCAGTTGGTCAGCACCAGTTTTACCGGGTCCAGCACCGCCATAGCGCGCGCAGCGCTGCCGTCCAGGGTTTCGCGCAGGCAGCCCTCCAAGGTGGAATAGTCGATCCAGCTGTCGCTCTTGGTCACGCCGATGCGTTCGGCAAAGAGTTGCAGGCTCTCGGGCGTGTAGCCTCGGCGGCGCAGGCCGACTATTGTTGGCATGCGCGGGTCGTCCCAGCCATTGACTTTGTGCTCGTTTACCAGCGCGGCGAGTTTGCGTTTGCTGGTGATCACGTAGGTGAGGTTCAGGCGCGCAAATTCGTACTGCTGGGGCAGCGGCTGGGCCAGCAAGCCGCCTTCGGCCAGGCGCAGCAAGACCCAGTCGTAAAACGGGCGCTGGTCTTCAAACTCCAGCGTGCAAATGCTGTGGGTAATTTGCTCCAGCGCGTCTTCCAGCGGGTGGGCGAAGGTGTACATCGGGTAGATGCACCAGGTATCTCCCGTGTTGTGGTGGGTGGCGCGGCGGATGCGGTAGATGGCCGGGTCGCGCATATTGATGTTGGGGCTGGCCATGTCGATTTTGGCG